>JAPTWR010000162.1 GCA_028065135.1 Acidithiobacillus sp. | reverse complement strand
GTGGGGGACTTCTTCAACGTGATAACGCAAGCTGCGGTGATGGTCATGGCCTGAGTCCTCTTTCTGCCCTGCGGATGGATGCGCGGATATTTGCCAATGCTCTGGCGTCGGACGGTGTAGCGGCCATATAAATGCGGCTGGTGCCTACTGTGGCGACAAGATGCCCTCCGCGTGTACGGCTGATCTGGACGCCGGGGAACTGCCTGTGCAATTCGCGGATATGCCGGGTCATGACGCCGATCCCAGAAACTCAGGACAAGAGCGCGGGGCCATCGGGAAAGCGGCTCGATAGTCACCTCGATTTCCGGCTGGTGGCTGGCCTGTCACTGTGGCAAGGCATCGGCCTATTGCGAGTGGCTGCGGTCCCTGTTGGAATCTCACGCACTGCCCACAAGTGACACGCTCAGGAAGGGGCATATCTTGCCCAGAATCCACGAGCGCGGGTTGGGTGGCATCAATGCCCATCTTTTCCACCAGCGCGGCTAAAACGTGATTCTTAGCCACGATCCGAAGGTCATCAACGCCGCGTTGCCAGTCAGCCCCGTAGTGATCCAGAACCGCCTCGGCCTGCTCCTGTAGGCTTAGGACAGGCTTATCCGGTAGGTCGCTGACCTCGGCGGATTCTTCCTGAATGGCTTCGCGCTCGGCGGTGGCATAATCGTCCGGTGCTGGTGCCGATAACAGCGCCAGCAGTGCGGCTTTGTGCTCACGAATGAGAGGAACCAGCCGGGCGGGTACGCCCTTCACCTTCAGCCGTCCACTATCCAGGCGGATTTCTCCGCCCTCCTCGGCGATCTCCACAATTATCTGCGCGGGCATCATGGCTGCATGTCCTCGAAGTCGATACCGTCGTCATCGGTAAAAACATCTTCACAAACGCTAGGTGAGTGCCTACTAAACCTATTTAATTCGGTTTCAGGCATTAAAATAGGTTTAATAGGTTCCTCATTAGCGTTTAAGCGGTGAATTTTTGGATTCACGGTATAGGCTTTTGATGGCCGTCCACGCCCCGGAAGCTCTGGTTTCTGCTCCGGCCGTACCCATCCTACCGACTCCAGGAACTCCAGCGCCGCGCCGATTTGTTTGGGTGATCCAAGGCCAGACCATCCCTTCCGTTGAATATCGGCGGTGGTGAAGGGGTCCGGCAGTTTCCGTTGCACAAGAAACTCGCTCAACCTCTGCGCCGATCTGACTTCCGGGTGCATCCATAGGTGGTAGACACGCTTTGCATGACCGCCGAGAAAATCCGCCCAGGCAATCGCCTTGAGCATTGGACCCTCACGAATCGGACCGATGATCCCACCTGCATCTGCTCGCTCGGCCATGTCCAGAATCAGGGCCAATCCCGCCACCAGCTTTTCGTATTTCCCGAAGTGCTCCTGCAATACCGGCTGACACGAGGGCACGATTTCCGTTTGCAGCTTGGTGTCCCACGCAATGAAGGCTTGAGCGGCTGCGGGTGAAAGCTTGAATGAAGGGATGCGCCGGAACTGGTCGGCAGGCTCCGCACCCCACGCGGCCATAAAGTCGTCGTCGTCCAGCGTCTCGAACACCTTGTACACGGCATCCCTCAGCCCCTTATCGGGCGCGGTGTCCCTCCACACGAAGCCCAGGTCATCGGGCCACACCATCAACTGGAAGCGGGCCAGCAATCCATCGTTGCCCACGTCTTTGGACGCCCCATCTAGGTATTTCTCCAGCCGCTCGGGTTGGATACCGCCCAGCACTGATAGCGCCAGATTGGGGATATACAGGGAACCTCTGGCGATGCGGTCAACCTCATGGCCGTCTGTGCCGTTCCACGCCTCCAGGTAAAAGGCGCGATCCGATTCATGCCCGGACTTATCGAAGGAAGTCAGCAATCCGGCCAATTCGTCTCGCTCGGTCAGTAGCCCTTGCGGATTCTCCACCAGCAGGTCGCCCAGCTTCTCAATGGTGGCGTCGTTGGACGTGTACCGCTTCAGCGTAGGGGGCTGCGGCCTGGAATCCTTGAGGGCGGCCATACGCGCCTTTGCCGATTGCAGCTTTTCGTCATCGGCAGCGTCGGCAGCTTTAGCCATCGCCTTCTTCGCTGCGGCCATCATGATCTCGAACTGCTCAACTTCCCCCTGATACGCTTCCATCGCCTTGGCGTGCTTCTCTCGCGCCTTCGCTGCAAGGTACTTGAGCGGCTTTGTACCATCGGCCATAGAGGGAGATTTCTTTTTGCTCGGCGGTGCGATGATTGCACCCCAGAGATTAGGGACCACAATCCAGTCGTCCAGCAGTTTGGGCCGGACTCCACACCGCGCTCCAATCAGCGCGCCGAGACTGACCAGCAGGGAGACGGCGACGAACTCAGCCGGTGCCACCTTGCGACGCGCGGCATCTCTGACATACCCGGCAAGCGGGGCAGGCAGTAGCATCTCCACATCCATCTGTGGGACTGATGGCAAGTCTGATCCGATTCGCTCAGGGGTAGGCCATTCGGTAGCTGCAACCGAGACGGCATCCAGTGCATCCCTTGGGTCGATAACGCTGGTCAGGTCAACCATGTTGCACCCCCCGGACGGCTGCGGCTGCGGCTCGCAAGTCGCCCCTGTGGTATATCGCGGCATAGGCGTCAAAGGCATCCAGCGCATGTCCGTTGTGCATAGGGTCATCGGCATGATGGCAGAAGATGCGCCCCTCGATCTCCACGATCCCAGGCGTACCACTATGACTGTGCGGGGATACCCAGCGTTTGCCCTTTCTGGTGTAGCCTCCATTTTCCAGCACTTCCTCAATGGTATGCTGTTCATTGAATTGCACGATAACCGAGACGCCACCACGCGCTGTGATCCGGGCAGTCATCGCCTTGGCCTTTTCCTTTCGGGCCTCTCTTTGGTGCTGCATGGCGGCGGCGATTAGGGTCAACGTCCGGGCACTCAGCGGGGCTGATCCGCCACTGTAGAACTCATACCCACCTGCGCGATCTGGTGAAGTGGCCGGCGCATAGTAAAGCCGGGCGCGATCCCCCAGGCAGGCGCGATCAATGGCCTGTGCGATGGCTCCGGGCAACTGGTCCACCACATAGGATTGCGCGTCCCTCAGCACGTCCGGGTGCAGCGGGGCATCCAGAGCAATGATGATCCGATACCGGGGAGACTCGGCGCTATGGCTCCAGGTGGAATAAACCACATGCGCCCAGCCCAGGCGTAACAATTCGGTATGCGCGACAAGAGGCGGCAGCGGTGCCTGCTCTTTGCCGTCCACATCGAAGCCCAGCGACGAGACTGCGGCAACATTCTTGCCAGCGCGGTGCATGACATTGAACTGCGCCAGCACAAAGCCGGGGCCGTCTTTCGTCTCCCGTATGTCAGGCTTGCTCAGGTCTTGGCAGAACTCGCTCCAGGACAAGGCGCGGGGGGTGATACGCGGATCATGGGCATTACGAACCATGCCGATGGTGATATGATTGGAGTCGTTAGAACTTGCGACTGCCGCGCCTGCTCCGGGGCGGCTTTTTTGTGTCTGCATGGCATCGTCCCCCGGTCAAGCGACGTGAGACGTGCGGGAACCGATCCAGGCGTCAACATCGCTGCGACGCCAGGCGACGGCACGCGGTCCCAGCTTTACCGGCTGAGGAAAATCGCCGCTTTTCATCCATCCATAGATTGATGTTTTGCTCGCATTGACGCGGGCCTGTACTGCGGGGAGGCGGTCTAGCACTTCCTGAGCTGCGGTGACTTCGTTTTTCTTCGGCATATCAAATCCTCGTGAACAAGAGATTGAAAATGCCGTCATAGGGGACTGGTTCAGGTGGTAGCAAGACGCTATTGCATAGTTCATCAAGGTGCGATAACGTGCAAACATGCGTTATTGCATAACGCATGGCTCCGTAGGAAGAGTCTGACTGTAAGGAGATAGTGCCCGTCCCCTAGACGGCTTTGAGTATCCGGCCTCGGCGTGTTGGTAGCACTCCGGGGCCATTCTTTTACTGCGTTCGACTTCGTAAAGAGCAAGAACCCAATATAGAGCCTTTTAGGGCCGTGTCAATTAACATTATATTGTGTTGGCAGCCTTTGAACCTTGCCGCACTTCCTACTATACCCATTATCCCCAAAAAAACCACATCGGCTGCATGGAACACATCTTTGTTTTGGGTTATGTTGACTAAATTCCTGTGGATATGTTGACTAAAATTCCGTTTTAATTACGGATTATTTATCCGGCATCGTAGCGGCAAGGTGCGGATAACTGTCGGCATCAGCGGATAACTGCCGGTATCAGCCGGTAATCGGCACAACATTGTCACCCGTAGCGTTTGCGCGTACCCCTATCAGGTGCCGTCCCCACTTCGCCCAGGCGTCGGCCATCTCTGTGCTGTAGTCGTACCGCTGATAAATCTGGGTGACGCCTTTCGATTCCTTGTGATTCAGAACTGCGTCAATGACGGCAGGCATAATGCCGAGTTTCTGCATACCCGTTGCACAACTGCGCCGCAAGTCGTGAGGGGTCCAGTGTCCACCCTCCAGAACCAGCGATGACGTAGCGGCGGTACGGCCTTGACGCTTCGGGCCTTCGGTCTGGCGATCATAAACAGCAGCGCCGATACCCTTCTCCGCGATCCGGCTTCCTATCTTCATCGGTGACGCCATGATCCAGCGGCTTTCCCGCGTAGCCTGTAGCGACGTGAACAGCCCCTGCGCAAACGGTGACAAAGTAATCGTGTGCTCTATTCCGTTCTTGGCGTTCCCGGCAGGGATGACCCACGTCTTTTTCGTCAAACTCACATGCGCCCATTCAGCTTTGGCGATCTCACCGATACGGCAGCCGGTCGCCAGGCTTATCAGCAGCGCCGTTTGCACCATTGGAGATAACCCACATTCCGGCAACTTGCGGAACAGGTCCACGATCTCGGCATCAGACAAGACTCGATTCCGTCCAGGCTCTTTCCCGCCCACATCGGCAGCTTTTACCGGGGCCAATGGATCAACGCTGACAATCTCCCGAAGCTGTGCCCACCCATAGAAAGTCTTGAGTGTGGTTAGCACTCGGTTGGCCATGACAGGAGCGCCGCGTGCAGATACCGCGTCCAGGCACACCAGCAGGTCGGCACGGGTAACTGTGCCCATTTCCATCTGACCGACCACTGACAGCACATCTTTCCCGACTGCCCGCAACATCTCTGTGCCATCCTTGCGCTGTGACAGCTTGGCGCTATTCCATTCCATGAACACATCGGCAAACGTCTTGCGTGCGGCCTGCTCCATCTTGGCAATGCGATCCGCCTCGGCAGCAGCGGCTTTTTGTTGATCCAGGCACAGGCGCACATCGGGCGTCATGTCCCTGTGGACGACGAGATATTCACCTGCGCGTTTGCGTGCCTCATCAATGGTGAAATACCCCTCGGCGGTGGCCTCGCTGTAACGGCCAATGGATAGCCGGTCCCTGTTGCCCTGCCCATCCCGGTATTCGTAAAAGAAGGTGACGCCGGTCGTCGTAACGCGGGCCAATAAACCGCCATGCCCTGTAGCGCCATCGCTCACCCATGCCACTTTTCCGGCTTGGGCTGATCTCTGTTTTTTGCGTAACACTGGAATTGTGATTCCGGCCATGATGCCCTCCTCTCCGTGTAGGCTTCGTGTAGGCTTTTCGCCCCCGTGTAGGCTCCGTGTAGGCTTTCATCTAAAAAGTCGTAGCGTACCTTCTCGCGCTTCATAGTACGCTAAATTACAGGGTTTTCAATGGATAGCGGGGGATCGTCCGTACTTCTTCGGATGGTGCGGAACCACAAAAAACGCTGTTTTCCCTGCTTTGGGAGCAGGATGTCGTAGGTTCGAATCCTATCGCCCCGACCATATAATCAATAGGTTAGGCTATTTCTTTGAGGTGGCCTTTTCTACAACCCGCTTTCTTTCTACAACTGTCGTTTTTTGGCGCTGGGCCGTGGCACATCAAGTCAGGCATTTCGCTTGAAAGTTGACACCTCATGCTTGCACAGTAGACTAATGAACTGCTCTATGCTGGTGTTTCGCCAGTCCCTGCGGTAGAACCATTCCGTCTTAAGCCTCCCAAAGAAGCCTTCGCAGGCCGCGTTGTCGGGCGAGCAGCCTTTGCTGGTCATGCCTATCCGTTACGGCCCTGCAGGCTGCGATACCAGCGCAAGCGCTTTGACTGCAAGTCAATTTTCTGGTGATCATGGCAGCTATTCCTGCGGGTTTCGAGGCGACTTATGGTAAGGATGTTCCTCGCCATCGGCAAGCCTTGCAGACTGCAAGCCTTGCAGGCCGCAAGGCCCCGTTTTTTGCGACAGATTCCGCGCCCCGTACCGTTGCGAGCCAAGGGTAGCAGATCACTATTCCGTGACGATTCGGCCCTTTCCATTGAGTTTAACCTGGTACATACGGTTGTCAGCCAGCTTGACCAAGTCGCTCCAGTTTTTGCCACTTTCGGCTTGTAATTCGGCAATGCCCCCGCTCATCCCTATGGGTTGCCCGTCCGGCTTCTGCACGGCGCGTCCATCGAGGATGACCTGCAGGC
>JAPTWR010000049.1 GCA_028065135.1 Acidithiobacillus sp. | reverse complement strand
TACGGCGACGCCGAATGGCGTCGGTAAAAGCATTGGCCGGAGCCGCAGCAACAGGGGATAACGACATAAACGATCAACCTTCCTTGAGTTGGTTTGCGGACGGCAGGAGCGACAGGGACAAGACCAGCGCATCCTCCCGACCCTCTCCATTGCGATAATAATTCAGACGCACTCCGATTTCATGAAATCCTTGGGAGCGGTACAGATCCTGCGCACCCGCATTGGACACGCGCACTTCCAGAAAAACCCTTTGCGCACCCAGTTGCCCGGCGCGGCAGAGGAGATGTTGCAGCATCCGCCGCCCGAAACCGCGCCGACGCAGGGCGGTCGCCACGCCGAGATTCAGGATATGTGCCTCGGCCGCGCCCGTGGACAGGACACCAAAGGCTCCCAGCACACCGTCATCGTTTTCCATAATCCAGGCATCATAACCCGCTTGCAGGCATTCGCGGAAAACACCCCGCGTCCATGGCCCCGGGGAGATTTGCGACTCCAGCGCCGCTACCGCGTCCAGATCATCCACCAGCATGGGGCGCAGATTCATTTTACGTTTCCTCTGGCAGGGAGGGGCGGATATAGTGCGGTTCCAACAGCGCCGGGAGAATACCCCGGTCTCCCGACTGACAGCGCGCCTGGGCAAGGCGCAATACGGCTCCGGCCCGGGGAAAACTATCGTCGCTCCAGCCCAGTATCCCCGGACCCTGCCAGCGGGCATGATAAACGTGCCAACCCGTACCGAGCCCCCACCACTGACCCTCCTCTGGCCAATCCACGGCCTCAGGTGCACAGACTTTTTCGGCGCCCCTTAACCGGGGAATCCCTTGCGCGTCCTGAGCGAACACCCCGCTATAGACTTCTCCTTTGCGTGCATCCAGCGCCGCGAGTACCAGTGGTTGGGGTACCGTCGCCGCCAGTGCCTGCAGACTGGAAACGGGATAAACCGGCAGCCCGCGTGCCATTGCCAGTGCCTGGGTCGTACTGACACCGATGCGCACCCCGGTGAAGCCTCCTGGCCCCACCCCGCAAGCGATGGCCCCTATATCGGCGAGGGTCATGCCGACCCGATCCAGCACCCGCTGAATCATGGGGAGCAGCAACTGGCTGTGGGCATTCACCGCCACGACAAACTCTTCGACCACCCCGGACGAGGTGCTGACGGCCACTGAGCAGGCCTCAGTAGCGGTGTCCATGGCCAGAAAACGCGGCAGTCCCATCAGGCTTCTCCCCGCCAGAACGCATGGATCGCGTCGAGGCTGGAAACACGCCGCATAGGCGGCAGACTGTCGAGGAAAATGCGCCCGTACCCCTTGCTGCGCAGGCGCGGATCGCAGAGCATCAGCACACCGCGATCCATCTCCGAGCGAATCAGCCGCCCTACACCCTGGCGCAGGGCAATCACCGCCTGAGGAATCTGTAACTCGCGGAAGGGTTCACCGCCCGCCGCCTGACACTGCTCCGTGCGGGCACGCAGAATCGGATCAGAGGGATTGGCAAAGGGCAATTTGTCGATGATGACACAGGAGAGGGCCTCGCCCTGCACGTCCACCCCCTCCCAAAAGCTGGCCGCACCCAGCAGCACCGCATTACCCAAACTGCGAAAACGGTCCAGGAGACGGGGGCGCGGCATGCTCCCCTGCACCAGAATGGGGAAGGACAAGCGCTGCGGCAGGGATGCTGCCGCCTCCTGCAAAGCGCGGTGACTGGTGAAGAGGAAAAAGGTCCGTCCGCCACTGGCCTCGATGACTGGCGCCGCCGCGTCCAAGCAGGCCCGTGTATAGGAAGGATGACCGGGTTCCGGCATCAGAGGCGGCAGATAGAGCAGGGATTGCCGCGCATAATCAAAGGGCGAGACTGCTGTAAGGGTGCTCACCGCCGTCAGACCCAGAGCACGTTCAGTACTGGCGAAACTGTCACCTACGCGCAAGGTCGCACTGGTGAGAATGACACTTTCCACCGGTTCCAGCAGGTGCCGCTGCAAGGGCGCCGCCACGTCCAGGGGAGTGGCATGGAGCTGCACCGTGCGCGCTTTCTTCTCCTGCCAGAACACCATGTTCGGGGCGTTGTGCGCGGCAAAGAAATCTACCGTCGCCAGCAGCACCACCCCACGCGCCGCACATTGTTCCAGGCCCTTGCCGCGCGCTGCTGCGGCACTCAGTGCCTGGCCCAGTTCCGCCACCGCCTGACGCAAACGGGCGAAGGCAGAGCCTTCCGCACTATCGGGATTCAAAGCCCAGGAGCCACGCTCGTCACCCGGACCGAGAACCGTCCGCCACGCCGTCGTTTGCGTTTCCACCTGTGCGGCTGCTGCAAGCAAACACTCATCATCCCCCGCTTCGGCCAGAGTTTCGGCGCGGCTATCTCGCCCCCAGTCCCAGAGCTGATGGCTACTCAGGTGCTGACCGAAATAACGCCCGGCCAGATCCAGCACTTGATGGGCCTCATCCAACACCATGGCATCGACTCGCGGCAACAGGTCCCCCATACCGTTGGCCTTCAACGCCAAGTCAGAAAAAAGCAGATGATGATTCACCACCAGAATCTCCGCCTCCTGAGCCTGGCGCCGCGCCTCGACGACATGGCAGCGCCCATATTCTGGGCATTCACTGCCAGGACAGTTGTCTCGGGTCGACGTTACCAGAGGCCAGACCGGCGAATCTTCGGGCACCGAGGTCAACTCACTGACGTCGCCCTCCCGCGTTCGCCCCGCCCAGTCGGCCACCCGCGCCAAAGGTGCCACCAAGGCTGGCGCCACGCCCTCGGCACTGAAGCGTTGCAGACGATACCGGCAGAGATAGTTGGATCGCCCCTTGAGGCGACTCACGCGCAAGGGCTTTCCCATCGCCCGCAGCAGAAGCGGAATGTCCTTCTCCAGGATCTGATCCTGCAGCGCCTTGCTACCGGTAGAAACCAGCACCTTGCGCCCGGAAAGCATGGCGGGCAGGAGATAAGCGAAGGTTTTACCGGTGCCCGTCCCCGCCTCGATCAGCGCCACCCCGCCGTCGCGCAGGGTATGGGCCACCTGCGCGGCCATAGCCTGTTGCTGCTCCCGTGCCCTGAATTGCGGCAACGCCCGCGCCAACGCGCCAGCCTCGCCCAACAGCACAGACCAGTCCTGGCCTCCCCCAGTCACGCCCGACACCTCATCGCTGCTCCCGTTTTATCGTCAGTCCTGCTATTTTTACACAAATCATGGGGAAAGAGGGCATTCATGTATAAACGGCGTGTACGTATCCTGTTCTGGCATCCGACCGATCCGGCAAAGGCCCACTATGCCACGACGCTGGCGGAATCCCTGGGCGCCGACTGGCTGGAGGCGAGGTCGGGGGAAACCGACCACGACTGGCCCGATCTACTCATCGCCCTCGACTGCCACGTCGCACCTCCCATTTTCCGCGCCGCGCATACCCAGTGCAAATGCTGGCCCCTGGTGGCCCAGGACATCTGGGAGGACGCCGTGCATAAACGCATCCTCGGTATGATCGGCGGCCTGCATTTGCTCGCCCGTATGGATCGGAGCGGGCCACCACCCCATGTCTTTGACTAAAGGAAGCCGCCATGCAAGTTCGCGAAGAGAAAGAGCAGAGCGTAGAAGTCATTTTGACCGCCCGTGAGGCGGTACAAATCGCCAGCGATATCCTAACGAACCCAAAAACGGCCGGGCCAGGAGCCGTTGCCTTGGCTGAACTGCTGCAGAAGGAGGGATTCACGGCTGCCCAGACTCAGGCGCCCGACCGTTATGAGTGGAAGACGCCGGATGATATGGAGCAGGACGTCTAGCGCCCAATTGCGTCGCGGCCCGCCTTACAGCATATAGCACCCGCAGGCTGAATCAGGACGCGGGGTTTTGTTGGATGATAAAGCGAATGGTTACTTCGTCGTCAGGAAGCGCTGGACACCGGCAGACGGCGCGCCCCGTCAAAACGTGCGGCCCAATAAGGGTCATTCAAACTCGCTACGCGAACCCCTGTACTCGGGGTCTGGGCGCTGACAAAGTGCTCGTCACCGATATATATCCCGACATGGGAAAAAGGCCGGTGCAGAGTGTCAAAAAACACCAGATCGCCCGGCTTTAGATCATCCCGGGAAACCCTCCGCAACTGGGCGGCCTGGGCATAAGACGTACGCGGTACATGAATATCAAACTTCGCCAGGATGTATTTGACAAAACCGCTGCAGTCGAACCCTGAGACTGGGCTCATCCCGCCCCAGCGATAGGGAGCACCGATGAATTTGAGCGCAGAAACCACCATCCGGCGAGGGGACAGCCAGGAACCTGTGTCAGGATGGCCATCCGAATCCGCATATCTCCCTTCCTGCGCAATAACATCCGCCAGTTGGGCGGCCGCCTGCGGCCCGACAGCGACATTTCCACTGCTTTCTAGAGCCTGCAAAGGGTGGCGGGTCCAGTGATAAGCCTGACTCGCCAGCATCTCCAACGCCAGCCGCAGATGCGATTGCTGCGGCAGCGGGGCCCCAGGCATCGGATCAACTGGAGCAGCCACCGGCCGTTTCGGAAGAACCACTGGCACGTCATCCGTCGCCATCCCGGTCTTGACCAGGCCCAGCGACTGGTCGACAAAAACGGGGCTGGTTACGTTATCGCTATCCACTACCGGGAAGGACTGCATGGGGAAGCCGTAGGTCGGAACGGCCTGCGGAGCCGCACCAACCCCAGCAAATTCAACGGGGGCAAGATGCAGCAACCGTAACGCCGTCGGCGTCAGCGAGGTGTAGTCACCTTTTGCGGCACGTGTCGCCTTGTGGTGGGAGCGCAGGTAAGCATGGTGAACGACCCTATGCAAGGGTGTGTGGGTATGGTGGTGACTGACCCTATGCAAAGGCTTGTGAGCCACCCCGTGCGGGGCCGCCTGACACACACTGATCCCGCCTAAAAACGTCATTACCGCCATGGCAACCCGCCAGCGATGTTTTTTTTGCATTCGTTCGTCTCCCGAATTACCTGGGAATCGCCGCTGCGTAATCCGCCCGTTGGCCGATTATGCAGAGACATTGCCATTTCTCAAAACAAGACAGAGAAACTTCGAGGCTCTCCCTACCTACAATAAAAAAGCCGAACAAGTTCGGCTCGATATACATACTGCACTCCAGATGCGGACACATGGCGACAACCCAGAGCGCCGGCCGGACTACCGGTTACGCGGTCACTCTCTCCCAAACCAGGTCTAATATTAGTCATTAGTAAAATCAATGGTCCATAGCTGTTCTTTGGGACTATAGGTCGTATTCATCCCCAAGGCAAGACCCCATCGCTAGTCATGAAGCGCTATGGCGCACCTCCGGGGCAAGCCCGGACAAGTGCCATCGATACCATGACGGCAACAGGATTCTGAGGCCACGCCTGCTCTGGTCAGGGATGATTGACATGCAGCCTTCTCTATATTTACCATAATAGGAATGAGTCTTATTACATAAATAAAGGAGCGTACCCCATGCCCTGCCTTTTTCGTCTGGCCACTGCCGTGCTCATCCTCTGCGCTGGCACTTTCGGGCCATTTTCTGGTGTCTGGGCGGCGGAGGATCCAGCGGCCTGGAGAAACGGCCCTGTCCCCGATGCAACAGGCCTTTCTCCCAAATATCTGCCCGCTTACCGTCATCTGACAGACGGCATCTCCTGGGCTGGGCATGCCGACAGTGAGCTATTTTCCAACCTCACCGGCGGCATTCGCCGGGGCAGCGAGGGCAACCTTGCCGGCCAGATTGGTGGCGAGTACGACACCGAGAAGGCCGGTCTCTGGAAGGGCGGAAAATTTAGCCTTTCCCTCATGGGCATTTATAGCAGCGGGGTCCAGCAAAATTATAGCGGCGACATCCAGACGGCCAGTAATATCTGGGCACCCGACGCGGTCCGTTTTTATGATGCCGCCTTTCGCCAACGCTGGACGGACTGGATCAACACCCGTGTCGGTTACATGGATGTGAATTATTACTTCGACGTCACTGCCAATGCCTTGCAGCTCATCAACAGCTCCTTTGGCATAACGCCGACCATGACCGTCAACGTCCCGGGTACCGCCACCTATCCTTATTCAGGCCTAGGTTTCCTGGTGGGTATCCATAACGAGCATCTGAGCAGCAAGGTTGCAGTATTTCAGGGCGATCCACAGCACCAGACCTCCGCCTTCGATCGCGGCTACATGGCGTTGTGGGAAGGCGGCCTGCACTGGGGCAAAAAAGAGGACGAGGATCTGGAGAACAATGCCGACGATTACGGCGAGTATGTGCTCAAGATGGGTGCCTGGCATTATCAACAATCCAACCCAGACCGCTACGGGCTTTCCCCGACCACCTCCGGCATCTATGCCGTGGCCGAGGGCAATTGGGATCTATCCGGAGAACGGGAACTGGGCGCCTTTATCCAGATGGGCGGTGCGCCGCAGAACCTCAATCCCGTACCTTGGTATCTGGGCCTCGGCTTGCGCCTGGGTCATCCCTTCCCCAGTCGGCCCGATGACAGCCTGTCCGTGGGCATGGCTATGGCATGGTTACGCTCCGGACCCGTGGCGGAGGCCCTGGGTGTGGAGCCAGCAGATATTCGCGGCGCGGAAACGTCCTATGAATTGACCTACGTGGCGAAACTCACGGAGCATGTCAGTCTGCAGCCGGACCTTCAGTATATTCAGCATCCCAATGGCTATTATCCGGATAGCACCGTTGGCATTCTGCGCGTACATGTTGAATTTTTCTGAAGTCCGACGGATCTGCCATGGACGCTTTCATCATGAATTCATCTATCACTTCCCCATCCGAGTCACTTTTCATCGGTGATCTCCGCCTTGGCGACCATGCCCGGGTGCTGGAAATCACCGGAGGCAAAGTCATGCAGCAGCGCCTGGGCATGCTGGGTATCCGCCGCGACACTCCTGTCCGCGTGGTGCACGGACCCGGCAAACGCGGCGCGGTCTTACAGGTAGGCGGCGCACGCATCGCCCTGGGCTGGGGAGTCATCCAGCGTATCCGCGTAGCCGTCATCCCCACTGAAAGCACCCATACCGGAGAAAAAACATGAGCGACTGTCATGACACACCACAGCGCAGCCCGGTGTCGGCCAGGTTGCCGGTCATCGCCCTGACCGGCAATCCGAACTGCGGTAAAACTACCCTGTTCAACCTACTGACCGGCGCCCACCAGCATGTAGGCAACTGGCCCGGCGTCACTGTGGAACGGCGCAGCGGCACTATGACCATGGGCCGCCGCAAAATCTCCGTGGTAGACCTTCCCGGTGTCTACAGTCTGATGGGGGGTGGCGGAGAAGATCAGCGGGTGGCGCGCGACTTCCTGCTCGATGGCCAGGTCGATCTGATCGTCAACATCGTCGACGCCTCCAATCTGGAGCGGCACATGGCCCTGACCGCCGAGCTTCTGGAAACAGGGCGGCCGATGGTTCTGGTTCTGAACATGGTCGATGAGGCGGAAGCCCACGGTCTGCAGGTACGCAGCCATGAACTCTCAGCAGCCTTGGGTGTTCCGGTCATCCCCATGGTAGCCCGGAAAGCCAGGAACCGCACCAGGCTGATGGAGACCCTGACCCAGGCACTGGATCACCCCGCCCTGGGTAATGTGCTCGATTATGGCCAGCTTATCGATGCGGCACTCACCGCCCTCGGCATCCTGCTGCACGGTGACCCACCGGCACACCGGCGCTTTACCGCCCTGCGCCTGCTGGAAGGGAACACCGACCCGACCGACCCAAAAACGCAGCATGCTCTGCAACAGATCAGCAGCGAACTCGCAGTAACAAGCGATGAAACCCCTGCCGACCTGATCATGGACCGCCGCTTCGCCTGGGCGCAGGAAATGGCCGCAATTGCGGTGCACCGCCAGGGTCCGGCCGGGCTCCGTCAAAAAATCACCGACCGACTGGATCGGGTGGTATTGAACGACTGGCTGGGCGTGCCGGTTTTTCTGGCGGTACTGTATCTGGTTTTCGTCGTCAGCTTCAGTGGCGGCAATATCTTCCTGGACTTTTTCGATCAGGCCTCGGCAGCACTGCTGATCCATGGCGTCGGTCATCTACTGCTGAGCGCCGGGCTGCCCACCTGGCTGATCTCCATCATCGCCGGTGGTATCGGCGGCGGGCTGAATCTGGTGATTTCCTTCATCCCACCCATCGGCCTCACTTTTCTCTTTCTCGCCTTTCTGGATGACTCGGGCTACATGGCCCGCGCCGCCTACGCCATGGACCGCCTGATGCGCCGTATGAGCTTACCCGGCAATGCCCTGGTGCCCATGGTCATCGGCTTCGGCTGCAATGTACCCGCCATCATGGGCTCGCGCATCATCGAAGACCCGCGAGGGCGCATTCTGACCGTGCTGATGCAGCCCTTCATGTCCTGCTCCGCACGCCTGACCATTTACATGGCCTTTGCCGTCGTGTTTTTCCGCAGCAACGGCGGACAGGTGGTCTTTGCCCTCTATGTGCTGGGGATCATCGTTGCCCTACTGACGGCGTGGCTACTTGGCAAAACCGCCCTGCGCGGCGAGGTACTGCCCTTCGTCATGGAACTGCCACCCTATCGCCTGCCCAGTTTCCGCAGCGTGTTTCTCCAGGCCTGGCAGCGCCTGAAGGTGTTTATCTTCCGGGTGGGTCGGGTGATTGCGGTCATCGGCGTCGTGCTCTTTATTCTCCCCGGCATCGGCTGGACGGATCGCGGTCTGCGCAGCACCGACATCGACCATTCCCTGCTCGCCCAGGGCAGCCGCGCGCTGGTCCCGATTTTTGAACCTATGGGCGTTCATCAAGAGAACTGGCCCGCCATTTCCGGCCTGATTGCCGGGGCGGCCGCCAAGGAGATTGTGATCGGCACCCTCAACGGCATTTATCAGCGGCAGAATGCAGACGACCTGATGGCGGACTACCGCGATCCCGATATTGCCGGGCAACTCCTGGGCGCGATCAAAACCATCCCCGCCAACGCGGTTACTTTTTTTACCACGCTGGATGATCCGCTCGGCCTCTCGGCCATGGACTCCACGGGTACCGCCGAACAGGCCTCCGGTGCCGAAAGTGCCACCCTGCAAGCCATTGCGGCCGGATTTACCCCCCTTTCCGCCTTTGCTTATCTGGTCTTTGTGCTGCTCTATGTGCCCTGCGCCAGCACCATGGGGGCACTGCGCCGGGAAGTCGGATGGGGATGGATGAGCTTCTCCCTGCTTTATGGCACCGGCCTGGCCTGGAGCGCCAGCACGGTGATTTACCAGACGGGTACCTTCGCCGAACATCCGGGATCCTCTACGGCATGGATCGCCGGAGTGCTGGCAGCTTTTGCCGTGCTGGTCATCGGGCTGCGGCTTTATGGACAACGCAGCGACGCCCTATCCAAGCCATCTCAGCACCGAAGGGCGTCGGCATGAAACCGTTATTCGCAGTTCGGGAGGTGCTACAGAAACAAGGCATGGCCAGCGCCAGTCAGATAGCTGCGGAATTAAAGCTCTCGGTCGGACTGGTCGAGGACATGCTGATGTACTGGCGGCGGCGCGGCGTGGTAGAGCAAGTATCCGTGGGCACCTGGGGAAGTTGTGGCCGGAGTTGCCATTCCGGCGGCTGCGGCACTTGCAGCAATGCCTCCGCGTCTCCTGTTCATGTCTACCGCTGGTGCGGCGGTGGGGAGAAGGCAGTGACGACAGCCCAGCCCGCCGTTCCACCGACTTGGCATCAACCATGAACTGGCGGGTGGTCACTTCACCTATTGTCTCCATGATGGGGTTCTCTATACTTATCCAACAGGCCGGAAATGATGTTTGATTGGCCATGACGGACGAGGTGACAGGTGCGGGTAACAGTGGCAGCCATTCAGATGGCCGTTGGCGAAGACGAGGCCGAGAATATTGCAAAGGCGCTACAGCAGGTCAGTGTAGCGGCCGATGCCGGAGCGAGGATCATCCTCCTCCAGGAACTCTTCAGCACGCCGTACTTCTGCAAGGATCAGAATCCCGATTTCCTGACCCTGGCGCAGCCCCGCGACAGCCACCCAGCCCTGCTCGCCATGCAAAAGCTGGCGCGGGAGCGCGAGGTCGTGCTCCCGGTCAGCTTTTTTGAGCGCGCCAATAACGCCTTCTTCAACAGTCTGGTGGTTTTTGACGCCGACGGCAGCGATCTGGGGCTCTATCGCAAGGCCCATATCCCGGACGGTCCCGGCTATCAGGAAAAGTTTTATTTCAGCCCCGGCGACACCGGGTTCCGCGTGTTTGACAGCCGCTACGGACGCCTCGGCGTCGCCATCTGCTGGGACCAATGGTTCCCGGAAGCGGCGCGGGTGATGGCCCTGCGGGGTGCCGAAATACTGCTCTACCCCACTGCCATCGGTTCCGAGCCTCAGGCGCCGGAAATCCACAGTCGCGGACACTGGACCCGGGTCATGCAGGGCCATGCCGCCGCCAACCTGATCCCCGTCGTGGCTGCCAACCGGGTGGGACGGGAAATCGGCCGGGAAAGCGAGATCACCTTCTATGGCGGTTCCTTCATCAGCGACGCGACCGGCGCACTCATCGCCCATGCCGGTCAGGAAGAAACCATCCTCTACGCCGATCTGGACCTGCAAGCCCTCGCTGCCCAGCGGCTGGAGTGGGGACTCTTCCGGGATCGCCGCCCGGAACTCTATGCGCCCATCCTGACTTTGGACGGAAATCCGCACCGTGGATGATTCCCATCCCTCCGCACCACCCGTTATCGCCCTGAGTGCCTATGAGCGCAACGGGGAGGCCTTTTCCCTCGCCCCTCAATATGCCGCCGCTGTTTGTCAGGCGGGTGGGTTGCCCGTCCTCTTTCCGCCTCAGTGCCCCGAAGCCCGGGTCATTCTGTCGCGCTGTGACGCGCTCGTGCTTACCGGCGGCGGCGACATCTCTCCCGATTTTTATGGCGCGCCGTGCGGCAACAGCGTCCACGCCGTACACCCGGATCGCGATGCCGCCGAGATCGCTCTGGCGCGGGAAGCCATCGCCCGGGGTATCCCGGTACTCGGCATCTGCCGCGGACTGCAGATCATCAACGTGGCGCTGGGCGGCGACCTGCTCCAGGACCTACCCACCAGCATCGGCACGCGCATCTGCCATCGCAATGCCGAACATGACCCCGTCCTGCATGAGGTCATCGTCCTGCCGGACACGTTGCTGAGAGGCATCGTCGGGCAGGATACCCTGGAGATATCCTCCTGGCACCACCAGGCCATCGCAAATATGGCCCCCGCGCTACGCATCAACGCCATCGCCGAAGATGGCGTCATTGAAGCCGTGGACATGCCCGACAATCCGGACGTCTTCGCCGTCCAGTGGCACCCGGAGCATACCGCCGCCGGTGACCCGCACCAACAGGCCCTGTTTGCCTGGCTGGTACAGCGCGCCGCTCGGCGCCTGGCGCGCGGGGTGAGGGAATACGGCGCCACGAAAAACTAGCGGGAGGGGGTCCCAGCAGGCTGCAAACGCTGCTGCAGCCATGCCAGCACGGCGGGAATCAGCGAAACCACGATGATGGCGACAATCACCAAACTCAGGTGGCTTTTGACCCAAGGAAAGCGTCCGAGAAAATATCCCGCACCCAGCAAGCCTCCCACCCACAGGATCGCTCCTGTCAGATTGAAGCCCAGGAAGCGGCGATAGGGCATTGCGGCAATACCGGCCACAAAGGGCGCGAAGGTTCGGATAACCGGCAAAAAGCGGGCAATGATCACGGTCTTGCCGCCGTGTCGCGCATAGAAGCGCCGGGTCGTATCCAGGTGCCGGACATTGAGCAGGCGCCCGCCAAAGAGGTGGACACCCCAACGGCGGCCCACCGCGTAATTCACCGCATCACCCAGCACCGCGGCCGTCACCAGCAGACCCAGCAGCCCGGGTGCGCTCATGACGCCCACCCCGGCAAGTGTGCCACAGATAAAAAGCATGGAGTCACCCGGCAAAACCGGCATGATCACCAGCCCCGTTTCCGCAAAGAGGATCAGGAACAACAGGGCATAGACCCACGCCCCGTATTCCTGAAGAAGGATGGTCAGGTATTGGTCGAAATGCAGCAGGATCCGCAGGAGGTGATGAATATCCGGCATTGGCGCGATCACCCTCTGTGACGCGGACTCACGCGTCTTCCGGTGCGCCGCAGTAGCGCTGATAGTGACGTTCGAACATCTTCTCCAGTTCCACAATCACAGTCTCCGCCGCATCCCCGCCCATCACATGCCTGGACATCAGATTGGAGGTGTCGTTGAGCATTGCCTTGGCATCCAGCATGGCATAGCTCTCGCGCAGGCGTTTGATGGCGCCGACGACGGTCTCTCCGTCTTTGGCGGGCAGCATCTTCGGTTCCTGGGGTGCCACCGCCGGCTCCGGCTGTTGTCGGCTTTTCAAGAAATCAGCGAAGGCCAGTACCTGCTCCTGCTCCGCACTCCCGAGTTTGCGCAGGACGCGGAGAAAATGACGCTCCCGGCTATTCATACATCCGCTCCGGTATCCACCTTGAGAGAAAACACCCGCGGCTTGCGCTTCTCGGTCATGAGGGACAACTCGCGGACCATGGCGATGATGACCCGGTCCGTGGTTTTCTGCATCTCCGGCCACAACGTCCGCGCCTGTTCCAGAAGTTCCCCGATATTCTCGGGGGTTTCGCGGCCTTCTTCCATGAGGATATCTTCAATCAACCCCGGCTTCATCTCCGGCCGGAACAGCAGTCCCACAACACCGTCCTCCGCGCGGAAGGCAATCCAGCGGCCGTCATCATCCACCACCAGCGGCTTGATGTCTTCCGGCAAGGTCGCCGTCCCCGGAGACCAGACCATGACTCGGGCGCCGTCCACCGCCTGCGCCAACGGGTCGTCCCGGCCTGCCTCCGTAGCATGTGCCGTGGTGAAATAGGCGTTATGGTAAGGCTCCGGGTGCAGTTCCGCCCCTTCGTACTGTGCCAGCAACAACGCGCCCAGACCGAAGCCCACCACCGGTCGCTTCGCCTTGCGAAAAATGGCGATGGTATTGAGCTCCTGGGTCAGCCACGTGTAGCGGTCCGACTCCAGGGGGGACATTGGTCCACCCAACAGGAACAATGCATCAAAGGTCAGGGCATTGCCCGGCAGTTCGCCACTGAGAAAAACCCGGAAGTAACTGAAACCGATGTCGCGTTTCTCCAGTTGACTCTCCACGATGCCCAGGAATTCCGAGTAACTGTGCTGCACGACAGCGAAATGCTTCATGTCAAACCTCCCGACGCACCGGCACCGACAGCATGTCCCTGCTACAGCGATCCTTGGCGAACTCCAGAAATTCATCCATCACCAGACTGCGGAATTTCTGCTTCTGATAGACGAAGGAATAAGGACGGGCCAGCGGCGGATCCAGCGGGCGGGCCAGCAAAGTTCCCAACGCCAACTCCTTGAGGACAGTCGCCTCAGAAACGACCGCCACCCCCAGCCCGCCTTCCACGGCGCCCTTGACGGCTTCGGGGCTGCCCAGCTCCATGGTAATATTGAGATCGTTGGCATCCACGCCGACCTGATTCAGGTACTCCATGGTCACCTCACGGGTGCCCGATCCTTCTTCACGGGACACGAAGGGATAATCCAGCAATTCCTGCGGCGTCACACTTTCGTGAGTGCCCAGGACATGGTCGGGGTGGGCAATCACAATCATGGAGTCCATGCAACACTTGAGGGTGGCGAGGCTCTTGTTGGTTACCAGACCTTCCACCAGCCCCAGATCGATACTGTTATCCTCGATCATGTGGACGATTTTATCCGTATTACCCACATACATACGTACCTGCACATCGGGATACTTCATTTTGAAGTCACCCAGCACCCGGGGCAGCATGTATTCGGCAATGGTCGTGCTGGCACCGATGAACAGATGCCCGCGCAGATCGCCCGTCATTTCCCCCACCCGGTTGGACATTTCGCCATAAAGCGAGATGATGCGCTCAGCGTAATCATAAACCACCATACCGGCCTCGGTGAGGCTGATGCGATTATGGGTGCGATCAAACAAGCGCGTGTTGAACTGTTCTTCCAGCTGCTTGACCTGGAAGGTCACCGCCGGCTGGGTCATATGCAGCGTATCCGCGGCCTTGGTAAAGCTGAGCAGCCTTGCCACCGTATGAAAAACCTGTAAACGCCTGTCTGCCATGGAAATCCTCAAGTCGCCCGCGACTTTTCGCCAGTTTAGGGGTAATATCTGAGCGCTTCAATACAGTATTACGGAGGATACCCCATGCCCAAGGCTTGGGAAAAGCTCGATCTGCAAGGCGCTGGGGTACAGAGTCTACAAATTCGTCTGCAAAAACTCCAGAAAAAATCTCTATGGGGTTATCTGTACTGGTGTTGTTTCCCGGTCGGCGCCCATCGCTTCTACCTGGAACAGCCGTGGGCATGGGCCTTTCCGCTGGTCAGCGTGGCGATTGTCGTACTGGCTTTTTTGGGTCTGACCTGGGAGGCAGTCGGTTTCGCCGTCGCACTCTGCGTCGCTGCGCTTTGGGATCTCCGCCGTATTGGTCTGTGGATCAGCGCTTACAACAAGGATCTGCGCAAGGCGAGCTGGTTTGCCAAACAAACGCCGGCCGCTCCCGCCGATTACCAAGGGCGCGCGGACGCCGGGGAACACCTTATGCAATGGCAGCGCGAGCTACAGGACTATACCCAAACTAAGGAGAGCGAGCGCGCCGGCCATCCTGCCGCCAATGCGCCCGGCAGGAAAGGCTTTGCACCGGGCCAGCGCCGACTTTCTTTCGCGGAACAGGAGCGACTGCTTGCGGAGATGGCGAAATCCGCCAAAAGCACAGCGGCGAAAAATCCACCCGATTCCGCCGAAAAGTAAGCGGAAGCCGTTCCCCCGGCCTATTGCTCCTTTTCAAACATGGCCAGATAACGTTCTTTGGAAAGCGGAAGCTGTCTGGCTACCGCCAGGACATCAGGGAGATGCAGCGGGGTGCTGAGCCCCACCAGAGTGACGCCTATGCCGGGCGTGGAGCGCACAAACTGAATGGCGCGCTGCGCGGCATCGGCCAATTCCGGCATGGCTTCCTGCAGGGACGGCACCTCTTCCCGCGCCAGCAGACCCTTGCCAAGGGGATGGCTGGCCATGATGGTCAGCTTGAGCTGGAAAGCCGCCTGGATGGTGGAGCCGATGTTGCCCTGCCCCGTGACCTGACTGAAACGGGTGTAGGCCTCCGGCATCAGCGCGTTGAAAGGCAACTGCACTACTCGTAGATGATGGCGATTCCCCTGCCCCGCCGCCTTCTCCGCCAGGCCGATAAGGCTGGTCAGGGACTGGAACAGGGTATTATCCGTCTCCACCCGGCAGGCATTGAAGGTGGAAATGCCGTAGTAGCGAATCTTGTTGGCCTGCACCGCCGCTTCGAGCATGGTGAACACATCCACCAGTTTGCGATACATCTGTTCTTTGCCAATCAAAGGGATATGCACCTCCGGCTGATCCACCAGAAACACATCCAGGGTTCCCAGACCAGTTTGCGCGCGCAACATATCCAGTTGCCAGGCAATATATTCGGGGCTCAGGCAGTGAACCCCCTGAACCAGGTCCTCCTCTTTGCCCAGCCCCTTGGCCGCCACCTCCTCACGGAAGAATGTCAGCGGATCTTCTGGCCGTCCGCCAGGGAAGGTCAGAAAGCCCCCCTTGCCAACCACGAAAAACTCCTCACGCTGAATACCTGCCGCCATCGCCTTCGCGATACCTACACCTACCGCTCGCCCGGCCCGGCCGAGGCGGTAGTTGGCACCCGTGTCGACGACGTTGATGCCCGCCTGCAAGGCCCGCGCCACAATGGCCGCCACCGCGACATCCGTCACATCGTCCACGCCACCGGGGAAGGTACCGACACCCAGGGAGGATAGCTTGATGCGGGTGTTCAAAAAGTCACTGAAGTGTTCGTCAGCGAGGGTCCCGGCGAAGCGCGCCACATAGGCCTTGGTACCCGCACTGTTGGCGGCCCCCGGAATCAGTCCATTTTCCGCAGCATTCACGCAGCGTTACTCCTGTTGGCAAAGAGGGGATGGTGGTGCAGCAAAAAGTCCAGGCGTTCACGCAGCTCGGCACGCACCGGGCCGGGCCGGGCCGCATCTTCCAGACTCAGGAACTGTTGACGATAGTCTGGCGCATCCTCATCGTCCAGTTCCCATTCGACCGCCTGGAGCAACGCTTGCCCGGATGCGGGCAATTCCGCGGCTAACGAGCGACCGCTGAGAATCGCCCAGAGACCGGTCCAACAGCGCGCCAAAGCAACGGGATGATAACCACCCCCGCCCAGGATCAGCAGACGCGGACTTTCCGCCACGATCTGGCGCACGACTTGCCAGAATAAGCCGTTGGACACCCGAAACCTACTCAAAGGATCCGGTGCGAGGATATCGGTGCCCGCCTGCAGAACGACGACGTCCGGGCTAAAGCGCTGCAAGACGCGAGGCCATAACTCGGCAAAAGCCAGTGTATATTCGCTGTCATTCACTTCTTTGGGCAAAGGCAGATTAACCGCCAGCCCCGGCCAGTCGGTAAGCTTGCCGCCCAGAAAGGGATAGGCGTAGTCCGTATCCATGTGCAGCGACGCCGTCAGCGTGTCCGGATCCTCCACAAAGGCCGCCTCCACCCCATCACCATGGTGGGCGTCCATATCCCAATACAGCACCCGCAGACCGGCGCGGCGCAGGCGCTGAATGGCAAGCACCGGGTCGTTGAGGTAGCAGAAGCCGCGCGCCTGACCCGGTGCGGCATGGTGCATCCCGCCCGCGGGGCTGAAGGCGGTTACGCCTTCCAGCACGGCTTCCGCCGCGAGCACGCTGGAACCGGTAGCCAGGGAGGGCGTATCGAAAAAACCGGGGAAATAAGGATTCTCCAGCGTACCCAACTGATAACGCTGACGATCGCTGTCCTGCACACCGCCGCGAAACTGCGCCCGCTCAAAGGCCTGTATGTACTCTTTCGTATGAAAGCCGAAGAGTTCCCGATGGCTCGCCGGGCGGCCCTGCCGGTATTCTTCCGGCGCCATGGCCCCGTAACTGTTGATGAGGTCCAAAGTCAGAGAGACCCGCGGAATCGCCAGGGGATGGTTACTCCCATAACTCGCCCGCCGGTAACGCGCCGCTCCGACGAAAACCGCTGGGCGGGTCGCGGCGATCTGCGGGCGCAGCATTCCCTGCTCGTTCACGCTGCCGGCAACCGTCTGCGCCTCGCCCGTCACACGCTGTGGCCGCGCAGGCGCAGATAAATCTCGGGCAGACGTACCGGCAGACTGTCGAGATGGGGCAGCACGAGATAGTGCCCCGGCCCGAAGACCAGCGGCAGATATTCGCCACCACGCGGGTCCAGACTGATACAAAAGGCGTGAATACCCAAGTCTTGCGCCTCCTTCACCGCCATGCGCGTATCCTCCTGCAAATAGCGGGGGTCACCACCGTCATCATAATCGGCGGGACGCCCATCCGACAGAATCAGGAGCAGACGCCGCCGTGCAGGACTCCGCAGCATCAGCCGCGAGCTGTGGCGGATAGCCGCCCCCATGCGTGTCGCCAGCCGCCCGGACAGTCCGCCGAGCAGGGCCCGTGCCCGCATATCAAACCTGTCCGCAAAGCGCTTGATGGGATAGAGCAAGACTTCGTCATGATATTTGCTGGCGAAACCATAGAGTGCAAAGGGATCGCCTACCTCCACCAGCGCCTCACCAAAGAGGAGCATGGCTGCGCGCAGACGGTCCACCACCCGCACTCCGGAATCTCCCGCCTCTGCCATGATGGAGGTGGAGAGATCGGCAAGGAGCAGGACTGCGGTATCCCGTTGCTGCGGGCGTCTTTGCTGGTAGATGCTGGCTTTCGGCGAGCGTCCGGCACGCCGCTCCACCATAAATTGGACCGCAGCCTCCAGATCCGGCTCGTCGCCCTCGTACTGACGGCGGCGCGGTGCCATCCGGGTCGGTTTCTGTGCCTGCAAGGCCTGCTTCAGACGGCGCAGGGTACCATCATATGCGGTGGTGATTTCCATTGCCTTGGCTTCGTCATACTCGCGCAGACTACGCTCATGGACCCGCGCCCAGTCTTCCTTATAGCTTTGATGACGGTAATCCCATTCGCGATAGGCCCAACCGCCCCTGGGCCCTTTGACTCCCCGGCCATGGCCCGTCACCTTCGCGGGCATGGGAATACCCACCCCGACCCGCCCGCCGGTACCCTGAATATCCTCTGGGGGAATATCCATATCCGGGTCATTCCCTTCGGCCTGCTGCGGAGACTCCCGGGGTTTTTCTTCGTGACCTGCGGCACCCAGCCCACCGCCGCCGTCCATTTCCGGCGCATCACTGTCGTGTTTCCGGCGCGGATACACCGGCCGTGCGGCGTTGGGCGAATGGCCGGGCAGATAGGCGCTGGCGCGCTCCGCCAAGGTCAGCGGCGGCAGATCCGTGTTCGCATACCACGTCAATGCCGCACGAAAGGCATCCACTATGCTGGCCTGAGGCGTGGTCAGAGCAGCGAGTCCGGCAGACAAACGACCAGCGCGCGCGTCTTCCAGCAGTCGCAGCGCCTCCTCAAAGTAATATCTGGCGGGTCCTTCCGGCAGATGGTGGCCACGCGCCGCCCGTACCACCCGCGCCAGATAACCGGGCATTTCCCGCTCCAGCGCCGCATCCACCCGCAAATCTTCGCAGAGGTCGAAAATGAGCTGGAAGCGGATCATATCCTCCCCAAAGCGCGCGAAGAGCGGCCGCCAGGTTATGCGCTGGTCGGGATCCAGGGGTGGATGCGCCATACCGATTTCCGCAAAGAGGGCGCGGATGGCATCCTGCTCGTAACTGTCGAAGGCCAGATGCGCGCCAGTGTGGTAGAAGGCCAGCAAGGCCTCTTCCCGGTCGGGCATCACTGCCGGTACAAAAAGGCTGCGCCCGTCGGTCTCGAGAAAGCTGCGCCCGCCCTCCAGGCTCCAGCTCCCCTCCTCCAGGGGCAGATGCAGCCCGGTCCAGGCCTGGAGCAACCATCCGAAGAGCCGCTTATGGGCCCCCATATGAAAGCCGGGCAGGACTTCCAGCAGAAAGCCGCGCGCCTCATCGCTCTCCAGTCGGAACCATGCCTCACCACGCACCCGCCCCGCCGCCAGCACATCCGCGCCACGCTGCGCCCACTCCGCCACGCCATCCAGACCACAGATGCCGCGCACCTGGATGGCGCCCTCCAGATACGTCCCCAAACCCAGACGGCCCCTGGCCAGGGTGTCGGCGGGTGCCAACAGCGCCCGCAGCCCCTCCGTACCCGCGTTGCCAAAGAGAATGGCTGCAGGCACCCGGAAATAGGACGCCGCGCTGTCCACATGCCGGTCGATCCACGTCGCGCCCAAATCGAACCAGAGCGCCTCGCCATCTGCACCCCAGCTCCGGCGCACTACTCCGGCCTGTTCAAAGAAACCCACCGCCGCCCGAAAAGTGCCACGCTGGCTCAGAAAGTGGCGGGCCTGATCCAGCCAAGGGTCCAGCCCGCCAAAGGCCTGCGTCAGATCAGCCGTCGCATGGAAAAACGCCTTGCCTGCCTCCCGGTCATAAAAAAACAGGTCACGGCCGGTCTCCAGATAGCGCAAGGCGGCCGTCTCACCTAGCGATGTGACGGCGGGCAAGGCCGCCCGCGCATCCCGACCGGCCACGAAACTGATGGCCGCCAGATGATCGAGGATATCCTCCGTCGCCGCCGACATGGCCGTTCCTTAGCCCTGTTCCGGGAAGAAGGTCCGGAAAATCTCCAGCAGCGCCTCGGCCAATTCCGGATCGTCCGTCTGCGGATGGATGATCGCCACGACACAGGCCTCCAGCGCGTCCAGACCCGCCACCATCAATGCCCCCGCATAGATCAGCGCCCGGGTCGAGGTGACTTCCTGCAACCCCTGCTCCTTCAGATTCCGTGCCTTGCCCGCCGCCACCACCAGTGCCTTCGCCCTGCCCTCATCCACGCCCGCCTCTTTCATCACGATACGGGTTTCCACATCGGCCGGCGGATAATGGAAGTTCATGCCGACGAATCGCTGTTTGGTCGACGGCTTGAGGTCCTTCAACACCGTCTGATAGCCGGGATTATAAGAAATCACCAGCATGAAATCGCGGTGCGCCGTGATCTCGATGCCGAGCTTCTCGATGGGCAGATGACGGCGATGGTCGGTCAGCGGATGGATGACGACCGTCGTATCGGTACGTGCTTCGACGATCTCGTCCAGGTAGCAGATGGCCCCCTCCCGCACCGCCCTGGTCAGCGGACCGTCCTGCCAGACCGTTTCGTTGCCTTCGATCAGAAAGCGGCCGATCAGGTCCGAACTGGTCAGATCCTCATGGCAGGCCACGGTCACCAGCGGCCGCTTCAGGCGCCACGCCATGTGCTCCAGAAAGCGGGTCTTGCCACAACCCGTCGGCCCCTTGAGCATGACCGGCAGGCGCCGGTCCCACGCCGCCAGGAACACCCTAACCTCATTTGCCACCGGCTGATAAAAAGGCTCATCGAGGAGCAGGCGCAAGCCGTTACTCTCTGCCATTTTTGCCTCACTCATATATCGTCCCCGTTGTTTTGCTCGACATGACTGCGCAGATAAAGGCAGATATGGCGCAGGGTATGGATCACCATGCGCTCCGGTTGTGCGGGCAGCGCGTCGGCACGCCCTGCCTTCAGGCAATTCTGGTAAAAAACCAATTCACGACAATTATCGCGGATGGTATTCCAGTGAGGGGCGCCCTTCACCAGCGCCTTCCACAATTCCAGCAAATCCGCATCATGGGCATAAGGCTTGTGCTCCGCAGCCAGCATGATGCGCAACATGGCGGATGCCTCCGCCACCCCCGCCGCCACCAGCTCCGGCAAGGACATCCCCGCAGCCTGCTGCCTCGCCAGGGCGTCAATGCGCCCCTGCGCCCCGTCTAATGCGCTTATCAACCCGTTTGGCTCTGTCATCATCACTCCTGCAGGATTTTTCGGTCGCGCCCCGCTACCACTCCGGGCGGTTTTCGTCTAGGATAAAAGAGTTTTAACTGCATGCATGTACAATTCATTTTATAGCGTGATTAAGAAGGGGCTATCATGAGCACGAATCTGATCAAAATGGTCAAACTCAACAACCTGCAATACAATGCCAACCGCGATCCGCAGGTTTATCGCCGTGTCGCCGGTCATCCTTTCCGGATTCAGGCCATGCTCGAAGGCAAGGGGACGGCAAAGGTCAGCGTCATCTGCGAAGGCAAGACCATGAAGGAAACCAGCATCGAACTGCCCGGTATTTTCTCCTACGAAATCACCTTCAAGGACGCCGGCATCCGTATCGCCACCCTGAGCGTCAGCGTTGACGGTCAGAGTGAAAGCCGCGACCTGATGCTCGGCACCGAAGCCCACGCCAAAGTAGGCTGACACTACACAGCAGACCATCCCCATCGGCGCTTCGGCCGATGGGCCGTCTACCTACCCATCACCAGCCAAACTGGGCAAAAAATTCCGGCAGACGCTGCAAACCCGTATCCCGGTCAAAAAAGCGGTCCGCCCGTGCCGAACGCGCCGCATCCCGCCGCTCCTGACTTCCACCCAGACAGAATATCGCAATATTCAACTGGTATTCCCGCCGCAAGGTATCGATCAATTCAATGGGGTCCTCGATCCTGGAATCATCCAGACTGAGCAGCATGAAACGATGCAGCAGCACTTCCTGCCAATCGCCGAGGCCATCCAGATCCGTAGCTTCCGTCATTCCCCAGCCTTCGGGCGTCGCCGCCACCACGGCCGCGCGTAATTCGGGATCACCCGCCATAAGAATAAAGCGCTTGCGCATCCGGTCACTGATACTCGGCACCAGGCCACCTCCCTTGCATGAATTCAGGATATCCGTAGCAGGCACGACGGACTCAATCCGTCCAGACCGCCGTCTCTGATAGTCTTTCGCCCCAGAGTGCGGCCCCGGCGCCGGCCATTTCCCGCAAGCGTTCGTCAAACCCCGCCGAACCGGGCTGCAGGCCAGTCAGCATACCCCCCTGCCCCGCCGACCAGGCAGAACCAGCGACGCGCCGAAAGGCGCCATTTTCCGTCCACACTCGCAGCCAGTGGCCATCAGGCCAGTGTCGTTCCGTCAGGAAAGCACCCGCCTTGAGCTTGATCCCGGCACGCACCCGACGACCGACCGCCTGCTCCCAGTCCACATCCTCCAGCTCCACCTGCGTCATGGCACATCTTTCAGCCTCTGTAGGGCTTGATACGACGACGTCCCAGCCTGCCGCACGGAGCAGCGCCGGGCAGGCATCCAGCACCACTTCCGGGCCCACCACGCGGCCCAGCAACCGCGACCAGCTACCCAAGCCCTCCTCCAGCGCCACCTTCAGCCATGTGCGAAAACCCGCCGAAGGGGCGGCCACGCAATCCGCAAAAGATGTCCACTGGGCGTCCAGGATAAAGCTGCCGCCCAGCACCAGATCATGCCCGATGGAAGCCGCCCCGGTGCCCCCGATCTTGCGTCCCCGGCACCAGAAGTCCTGCCCGCTCCGCGCCTCCACCTCCAGGCCAAAATGAGCGTGTACGGCAAGCACCCAGGGGGCAACCCGCGCAAACAACTCCGGCGCGCGGCGCACCCCCGCCGCGGCGGGGAAAATGAAGAAGTAGTTCAACTGGCCGGGGTCTACCCACACCACGCCACCCCCCAGGGGCCGCCGCAACACCGGGATGTCCAGCCGCTCGCAAGCCTGCCGGTCCAGTTCCGCGCCCGGCCCCTGGGCGGCGCCCAGACTCAGATGGGCGTCGGACTGTGCCAGCAGCAGAATGGGCATATCTTGCTCCCCCTGCGCCTCCGCCAGTCCGGCATAGGCACGATGCAGCGCCTCCGGACCGAGCTTTCCCAGATGGAGCAGACGAATGGACGCCACTTACTTATCCGTTCTGTGAAATTTCGCCCGGCGCTTCCTGATCTTTCGGCCGATAAAAGGATGAGAAATAGAAGTCGCGCTCATTGAGGGCCTGGTGCCAGCGCGCCCGCTCTTCCACGCCCGCCTGCATGATCCCAGCCATGGCCATGGACTGCTCGCTGTCGAGAATCAGGATGCCGTCCTGCAGGTCTTCATCCAGATCAATAAAATGTGCCGCCAATCCCTGGGGCTCCTGGATATGTACCAGGAAAGACTTGCAGGAGGCGTCTTCCGGGTCCAGCGGTGTCATCACCAGCCGCCCCAGATAAGCCATCCGCGCCAGTTGATTGAAACGGGGAATCTCCAGCTTCTTCCCCATCTTGTACTTCTTCAGCTCGTTTTTCAGGCTGCTCACATCGGTAATCGGTATCGGCTTCATGGCAATCCATAGCAATATAGTCAACTATATATTGACCCAAAAACCCCTCCCCATGCAAGGCGCCCACAAAAAAGGGAGACGATTGCCCGTCTCCCTCATAACCCGAGGAGGGATGTATCAGATATATCAGAAGTCGTAACCGACCTGAAGGCCGTAGGAGTTCTCGTACATAGTGGCACTGGCAGGCATAGGACCACCGAAGGGGGAAGAACCAGCCGGCCCCGTATTGGTGTTGGAGAACTCGTGCATGTAGGCCTCCGTCAGCTTCCAGCCCATGCCCAGCTTTTGCGTGGCGCCGAAGGTGATGGCATTCTGCACGATGGCCGGGAAGATCAGATTGGAGGCGATGGTGTTGTTGCTGATGGGATTGGAGCCCCAGGTATAACCGGCGCGCACCTGCAACCAGTTGTTCACGTCATACTGGGTGCCGAAGTTGGCCACCCACTGATTGCTCCAGTGCATGGGGAGCTGCACATAAGACGGGCCATTCCAGGGACCATAGATGGTAAAATCATTCATGGTCGCCCGCCAGTTGATCCATTGCCCTTCCACACTGATCAACCATTGAGGGATAGGCCGAATGGCCAAGCCCAAAGCAACCTGCTGTGGGTAATTTAAATGCCCACTATATTGACCAGCAGTGCCGGTAGCCCCTCCAGGGCCATTTTGTGTACCCGCCTGCCAGGTGAGAGGAGTGAACATGATGGGGGACTTGTAGGTCGCACCCAGGGTCACCATGTCATTTACTTTATATAATACGCCCAAGGTCGCGCCTACGCCGTAAGCCCAAGAAGGACTGGCCAGATTAAGCCCGCCTGTCACAGGAACAGCTGACGGATAAGGGGATGGAAGGCCAGTAGGGAAATATTCCGTAAAAGTCTGCTGAAAGGACGCCTGCTCCGCAGCAATATTCAGCGATGCGCCGACGGCGAGATGACTATTCACCTTCCACGCGACGGACGGCGCCATCTGCATGAAGGTAATGCTGCTAGAGGCCTGCGCATAACCTGCGGAACCTAAATTCTGCAGATAATTGACACCCAGACCAGAGGTACCATAAACGCCGCCACCGAATACCCAGTTCTTGGCAAAGGCCGGGGCCACCCAGCCGATGGCCGGAACACCGTAGACATTGCTATGGCTGCCGATCTCGCCAAAACCCAGATTCGTCTTGCGGACCGGGTTGAAAATCTCCGCCGAGAACGCGGCCTGCGGCGTCATCAATGCCAACCCGGCCGGGTTGCTCATGGCTGCCGACAAGGGATCATCAGGAGCCGCCACCACGGCACCCGCCATGCCCACGGCGTACTGACCGATACCAATCAACTGATAACCATCCGTTGCCAACGCACTGGCCGACAGGCCCATCGCCAACGTCGCGCCAACTGCAATTCCTAAAATCCGTGATTTTTTCATGTAATTTCTCCGCCCCTGTTTGTATCGCTGATGACACGTTGATTGTGTCGGAACGGGAACAGTGTTGCAAGATATTGTATCCGTAAATTTTTTAATCGGTTTATCAAGCCGTAAAATATTGGTTTATTAGCAACAATAAATATTATGGGAATTTACTGTTGCGCGACTGTTGAAAAAAAAGGGGCCGAAGCCCCTTTTCCGCGCCTCGCCCGTCTTATCCGGGAAACTGCAAGTCCTGCAACCGCATCTGGCGACGCACGATTTCCACATCTTCCCTGTTCAGCGCAAAGGGGAAGGAGCGGATGTCCGAAGGAGAGGAATCCCCATAAGGCCGATTACAGGCGCTGACTTCTTCATCATCCTTTCCTGGGCAGCCGGAGGTCTGGAAGGGCTTGCCCGAGTCGATGATGTCTTCCAGCTCCGCCTGGGGATAACCGAAACCCAGTACGCGACCATACTGATCAAACTCCATATCCTCATAACGGCCACCCGCATAGTCAATCAGGAAGCGGCCCAACTGCACCCGGCGCCAATGGTCCTGGGGCACGGCGTCCCAATCTTCCATCATGGAGCCTTTCTCCGGGAAGAAGGCAAACATGTGGTTATGGCCACCCAGGTCTTTCATCTTCTGACAGACGGCGAGGATTTCCTGCTCGGTCTCGCCCATGCCGCAGATCAGATGCGCACCGAATTTTTCGGGGCCGTAAATTTCCGCCGCCCATTCGATGGTCTGCCAGTACTTGTCCCAGGAATGGGGGCTCTGCACCGTCTTGCCACGGGTACGCTCAAAGATTTCCGGCGTCACGGCATCCAGGGCGACGGTAAAGATATCCGCGCCCATCGCCTTGAGGTCGATGAGATCCTGCTTGTCCATAGTGGTCGGGTTGGAGAGAATGGAGGCGGGGATATGGGGCGCCACCTCCATCCAGCGCTTCAGCATGACTTGGGTATCATGGTCAGAATCCGGGTGGGTGATCATACTGATGCACATACGCTGAAACTGGCCCTTGTCGCCGTTCTTGGCGATACGTTCGAGCATTTCATCCACGCGCACCGTCGGCCAGTCCACCCGGATGAAGTTGCGGTCGGCGTAATCGCGGCTCTCTTCACGATGCCGGGCCAGACCGCAGTAGGTGCAGTTGGCACGACAGCCTTCCGGGTAGGTCATCAGCAGATTCAGACAATTCGTACAGGAGGTGCGATGCATCACCCCGGGGATCAGGCCCAGCGTAATCGCCGCTGCGGTGCTGAGCTGCACATATTCGGGCGACCGCATCGTCGGCGTTTTGACGAAATAATCCGGGCGATAAAAGTTCAAGGGCTGAGAATTTTCTTGCGCTACCGCACTCATGGGAGTTCCTCCTGTCATTCCGCCTCAGGCGGCGTAGTATTCATCAAAGGCGATCCAACCGGATCGCATCACCCTGTCTTCCTGGGCCGCAGGCTGTCGCCACACGGCTTCCAAAGATTTTCTCCGCTGCACGGCCCGCGCCAGGGCCGGACCAAACTGATCCTGCATATCCTCTGCGTAACTCTCTAACGCGTCCCCGCCGCCCGCCAGATAATCCGCAGCGGCCAATCCCGCGCCCTCCCCGCTGATCACCGCAGCGGGGATGCCCGCCCCGGTAATGGGATGGGTCAGCCCCGCCGCATCCCCGGCAAGCACCACGTTGCCATGCACCATCCGTCGAATGCCACCCACGGGAATCGCGCCACCAGTACGCCCGAGGACGGCTTCGCCGATGATGCCACGCGCTACCATCTGCCGATGCAACTGCTCCAGCGGCAATTTAAGATTATCCTCAAAACGCCGATCCGCACCCAATCCGAGATTCGCCACCGGCCCGCGGGGAAACAACCAGCCATAGCCTCCCGGAAAAGTATCCGAAAGAAAAATATCCGTATCCGCATAGGGACGCAACAACGGCACCGTATATTGACGGGTATAAACGACCTCTTGATGCGGCAAGCCCACGGCCTCCGCCACCAGGCTGTGTGGTCCGTCGGCGCCGATCAGCAGGCGGGGGCGCACGGTGAATGCTTCTCCGGTGCCGCGCCGCAGACGGGCCACTGCGCCATCCCAGGCGAGGAATTGGCAACGCATTTCCACCTGCGCGCCCGCCGCCTGCGCCAACTCCGCCAACCCCTGATCAAAACGTGCCCGGTCAATCATCATGCCGGGGAAGACACTGTGGTGCTGTAGCCCGGATGGCAGTACCGTCAACATCCCTTCTATGTCCTGCACCCGCGAACCCGTTTCATGTACGGTACGCAAGAGCGGCATGGGGACAAACTCGGCACATTGCACCGGAACACCGACCTCCGCACGGCGATCCACGCAGATCACCGCAAGGCCTTTGCCCGCAGCGGCACGCGCTGCCGCCGCGCCGGCCGGACCAGCACCAATCACCAGTACATCTATGGCTAAGGGATTCACGCGTCTTTTGCCGCCATCCGCACCACCGTCGCGAAATGCTCCGGCTGTAAGCCGAAACCATCGACGGACTGTTTCTCGAATAATCCCGCGATAATGCCATCCACGTCATTCAGATGGACATTACGCAACGCCGCCTCCAGATCGACGATAGCGCGCCGCGGCTGCACAAAATAATCACCGCTGAAGTGAACCTGCCGCACTCGATTGCCATAGCTGTCCCAGAGCATTTCCGCTTGCAGCGTGCCACCGGGGGCGCGTAACGTCGCTTTACGCAACGGCAGTTCGTCGCGCGAACGGCGGTTGATGCCGAGCCACTCCGCGTCACGCACCTCCGCCAACGCCTCCGGCAACAGCGCGGCTACGGCATCCGGCAAGTCGCCCTGGACGAAAGACAGCCCCAAATGCGCGCGGAAACCATCCAGCAAGACCTTCTGTACCGCCGTCAACTCCGGCGCTTTACCCAACAAGGCTTTCAAGCTGGTCACCCGTTCCGCCACCGAAGAAATGGCATGGGCATCCAGCTTCTCCAGCGGCACGCGCAGTACGCGCAACATCCGCGGAATGTCCAGATCGACCAGCACCGTCCCCTGAAAGAGCAGTACATTGCCATCCATAATCCCGCCGGTACCCGAAATTTTCCGCCCTTCCACCTCGATGTCGTTGCGCGGGCGAAACCGTGCGCTCACCCCAAGAAGCGATAAGCCAGCCGCCGCCGCCTCACAGATTCTCCGCGACAGCGCGGCCATATCGCCCGGCGGCAACGCCTCCCGCCGACACACCAGCTCCCAGCCTATCTGGGTGGGATCAAAAATCAGTGCACCGCCGCCGGTAAGGCGACGCTGCACGGCGATCCCCTGCTCACGACAGAACTCCAGGTTGAGTTCCTGCTCCGGTGATTGGTGATAACCGACCAGCGCGGATTCCTCAAAGCGCAGGAAACGGAAAATGCCGGGAATCTGTCCTTCGGACATTGCCAGGAGCAATGTCTTGTCCAAGGCCATATTTTCGTCGGCCGGGCGCAAGCCAGTATCGACCACGAGCCAGTCCTTGGCGTTATACATTGTCATAACGCATGCAACCGGACGAACGTGAGGCCCAGAAGAAACAATGCAGTCTCAGGCCGTAAACACAATCGGGATATCCCGCAGTTGTGTGCGACGTTTCGGCGCGGCGGGGACATAGTCCAAGGGCATAGTGGTCGTCTCGTCACCCAGTGCCAAGACTTCTTCACCGACAATCATGGAACAGCAGGAAGGTGTCACAAAGACATCCCGTTCCAGGTGCTTGGCGAGGGCCAGCATGCCATCAGAGGGGAAGGCCACCCCGTTCAGTCCCGCCATGACCGCATAGGTATCGGTGATGGAACGATGCACGCCGGAAGGCCGTGCGCAGCCCAGCAATACCGGTGTTTCCGGCAGCGCGGCCCGCGCATCCATAAAGAATTTACCAATTTCATCCGCCGCTGGCGTCACGAAAGGCCGACTCGAAGCGGCATATTGCGGCATGATCACCACCAGCACCAGGGCACTGGGCAGATGCCGCTGGATAATTTCGAGAGAGTTCCATTCGCCAAGCAATTCCCCGTAATGCAGCCCGATGACGATATGCGGCACCACTTTCATCTTGGTGGCCACCAAAGCTTCCAGCGCCGCCTCAAAATCATCCACCGAACGGCGCAAATGGTAAACCTGGTTGATGGTGTCCTGGGCACCGATCACATCCATCATGGCCACATCGACGCCCGCATCCTCCATCCCGCGCGCGAACTCGGGGGTGGCGATACCCGTATGCATAGCGATCTGTAAATTGGGATAGCGATCCTTGATCTTGCGCACCGTCGGAAAATAGGGTTCATAGTGGACCACGTTCTGATGGTCCGAACCTCCTGAAAGCAGCAGCCCACGGCCCCCATCCAGGACGATCCGGTCCACCAGACGATCCAGTTCTTCCGGCGCGCGAACCGGAATCATCGGCTCCAGAATCTTCGCCTTACAGTGGTCACACTGCAACTTGCAATCACCACCGGTGATGGAAATGGCCGGGAAGGCATTCTTCCCGCAGGCGGAAACTTCGGACGTTTCATGGTGCTTAAAAGAAGGCGTATAGAAATTGATACGACCCACCTGACTACCGGACAGGCCGGACCACCGTTCGCGCATAGAGTCCACCAGATCCACATTGAGGACCAGATCCTCCAAAGCCTCTACTTGCGCAACAGCGTTCAACCATGGGTTCATATGAATTTCCATCCTTTATACAGAGAGAAAGCCGGACGGCCGCGAAATGCGGCCGTCTTCCTGAATCATGACGGATTGCAGCAATCAGCAGCCGCCAAAACCATCAGCCGTCATCTTTGCTTCGAATGCCGCCAAAGCATCGGCACCCGTCTTCAGTTCACCGGCATCACCTGCAAAATCAGCGGGCGTCAGCTTGGCAATCCAGCCGCTTCCATAGGGATCCTTGTTGATGAGGCCCGGCTCTTTGGCCACATCGTCATTGCTCGACACCACCGTACCGCTGACGGGGCTCTTCAACGGGCCAACCCACTTGCCGGACTCCACCGTTGCTGCGGACTTGTCCTTCTTGATCTCCTTGCCAGCGCCCTTGGGTGTATAAGAAACGATCTGTCCAGCCAACGCACAGGCATAGGAGGTCATGCCG
>JAPTWR010000188.1 GCA_028065135.1 Acidithiobacillus sp. | reverse complement strand
AAGTTCCTTGTATTTGTTCACCTGAATATCTCCCAACCACTTGCCGGGCATTGCGTCCTCCTGTCCTTACAGGTCAAGAACGCTACTTTATCCCTCACTCAGGCTCCTGCCCGGCGTCAGGTTTTACGGGCCAAGATAATTGTCGTCAGCCGGACAAGGTAATTGTCGCTTAGCAACCTGTCTGAACTTTAGACTATAGAGCTTCCTTGCCTGTCTCCGTGAGTGGCGATATGGTGCAGTAAATTTGGGATAGAAGTGAGTCAGGCGGCCTTTTTTCGGGGAGGGTCATCGGTATCGGCGCAAAAGGCGGGTGTGGGCCATTGGAATTTCCCGGACTTCGGGTTAAAACCCTTCCAGAAGGGAACTCGTAGAAATTGCAGATGCAGCCATTGGGCCATGAGTCCTGCGGTAACGGGAGTAGCGACGCGCCAAGCTGTTATGGCGGTCATGGGAAAATCCTCGGCAATGGTTTCAGCGAGTAATTGCACCATGGACCAGACGATGCAACGGATTTGCATCCAGCGTTCGAGAACTGCGCGCCTTTGCTACCAGAGGTACGTCCTGACATGCACTTCGCGAGTTTAGGCACGCAATTCCTTTAGCGCAACCAGACACCGCTTGCCTTTCCGTGCATAGCCTATCAACCACTATCACGAGGAAAAGCGGCCATGCCCACACTAGCCCATCTCTTCTATCCTGACTAGGCTTACCTTACGCACAAAACGGCAGTCATGGTTCACGCCGTGGTGATTATTCACGAGAACGGTTCTGGCGCGCTGTCCGCCGCTGGTGATCTGCTGATAGCCATCGATGACGGTCTGCCTGTTGAACTTTTGATGCTCTTGGCAAACAGTTTGCCCCATGCCATCGCGGCTGTTCGGCACCTGGCCCATGGGTGGACATCCCGGACGACGGGTGGGACATATCGCGACCACTTATGGTGTCGCATCAATACCAAAGGTCTTCCACAGCCCTTGCTGGCCGGCGCTTGAAACCCAGATTTTTCGATCTCCGGGGTTTCTCCGTATCCATCCCGACTCCTGGAACCGCGTCATCAACGCGGCTCCCAACGCTCCGCCGATATGGGGGCGACGCTCGCTCCAATCGATGCAGCGCCGCGCGAAAAGCCGCTGCTGATGACGTAGGGCGGGCAGATCCAACCCGAAGGCCGCGAATCCGTGTTCGCCAATCTCTGTAACCTGATAATCGCGTTCCTGTAGGTTGATCCACCCGTTGCACTGTAGTGTATCCGCCAAGACAACCGCGAGACTTCCCGCCAGATGATCGTAACAACTCCTTGCTTGGCGCAATGGATCCACCGCGGCGCGGTCTGGGCGATTCTTGAGGATCGGCGGGCCGGACAACGCCATCAGACTCTCCAGGATTTCGGCTACCGCCGGACTGGCCAAACGATAGTAGCGGTAGCGTAGACAGCGTTCCACCGCAAGCAGTCCACCATCCACCATCCGGGCCAAATGATGGCTGGCGGTCTGGGGGGTCACCCCTGCCCGGTAGGCCAGTTCACTGGCGGGCAATGCGTCGCCTCCGACCAGGGCCCAGGCCATGGCGGCACGGGCCGGAACCCCCAGCAACGCGATCACTTTGGGCAGTTCCATGTGCGCACTTCCTCCCTATTCCATATTTCGATCGTCATCGAAACCAGCGGCTCCTTCCTGGAGTATAGTGGCTGCTCTTTCGTGAAGCCGCAAAAAAGGAGAATGCCATGTCCTTGCACCCCATCACCGCCACGCCAGAGCGGATGCCGTGGATTCCCGGCAGCCAGGCACTGGGGGAGCTGTCCCTCTTCCAAGGCAAGGAAACGGTCCATTTCAAGGTCTTGAGCGACCGCCGGTCCGAAGGCGGCGGCATGGCGCAGATCGTCCGCTTCTCCCCACCGCCAGGAATGCTCATCAAGATCGTGGCGAATGCCCGCTCCGAGGAGCATATCTACATTCTCTCCGGCGGCCACTGTGACAAGTCGGGCCGGCAGCGTCTCTTCCCGGGGGATTATCTCCTGCATCCCAAAGGGTTGGCTCATGGCGCTTTTCTCGCCATCGAAACCACCGTGTTTCAGGTCTATAGCGGAGAACCGGATGAACTTCTTGATTTTCAAATGATCGTCGCCAACGGTTAGGCGGACTAGTGCATTCGGCGAAAAGAAGTTTGGAGGTCCGAAACCGGCGAGAATCCCTCGGCAGCATGGGATAGCATGATTCCGAAATCCGTTATGTATGGGGTATCCGATGCCGAATGAGCCGCTTCGTCTTCAAATGGAGCATGTAGCAACCCCGTTGGGGACCATGTTACTCGTCACCGATACGCAAGGTCGGCTCCGCGCGCTGGATTGGGCGGACAGCGAGGGCCGGATGCGGAGGTTGTTGCAACTGCACTATGGTCGACAGGGCTTTGATCTGAGAATGGGTGCTGTTCAAAAACATATTCATGGCTGCCTTGATGCCTACTGGAGTGGTGACCTGGGTGCGCTCAATGCGGTTCCGGTGAAAACGGGCGGCACAGCATTTCAGCAATCCGTTTGGACCTTTTTGCGCACGATTTCTGCAGGGCATACGCGCAGCTATCAAGAACAGGCCAGGGCCGTAGGTCGAGGCTCCGCTGTTCGTGTCGTTGCCGGTGCAAATGGGGCGAATTGCGTATTCCGGGGCATCGTGGGCACCGATTCCGGAAAATCCACAAAAATGCCTACGATCAATCGTAACGGGTGCCCACGATGCCCCGGAATACGCACAGGGCTTGGCCGATGATGCGAATCCGTTTGATGCCTATCTGCTCGATGGCGGCACAACGTGTTCGACCCGCGCACGGATCTTGGCGATACGCCGATTCCGCCGCTGCTGGCATTCGGACGGTTGTTCTTCGCCATGTAACCGCAGGATCTGCATGTCTGACTACAGTAAGCAGCATACACTTCCTCGACCAGAAATTCGTATTGCGTAGACCAAGACATGTCGTTATCACCTCAGGCTCGGGAACTTCCCGGAAGAACCCGGCGTCTTATGCCAGATGAATATAACCCGTGACGATGCAAGGACAACGCAAAGTTTCAGCATGGATTATCCACTGACCCCAGCGCCAGGGAAGGTGAAAAGGTCGATAGTATGATTATTTCTCAGATATTGGAGATTCTGTTGATTCTCTCTGGAATTGCGGTTCTGACTTATCCGTCCAGTATTTTAGTGGAGCATTTCTTACGTCGCTGGAATCAGCATAAGGGATGATTCCGGATTGCGTCGGCCTGGGCCGGTGCTGATAAACAAGGAGCAAACAAATATGGGGATGAAGGAAAAATGGTTGCAGCCCCGCCGCTTGATGGTCGCCGCAGCAGCGACCGCTCTGGGTTTTGGTCTGGGTGCTACCGGCTGGGCGTATTCCGCAACAGGCAACCCCGGCAGCGCTCCCCCCATTGTCACCCCGGCAACCCCAAAAAAACTGGTAGATCTGCCGGACTTTACGCCTATCGTACAGAAATACGGGAACGCCATTGTCAAAATTGACGATTCTGATACCAAGATTGTCAGTAACCAGCAGCAGAATGATCCCTTCTCGAAGAACTCTCCATTCTACCATTTTTTTCAGGGCTTACCCGGTGATGCACCACCCCAGAAAGAAAAAATGGAAGCCCTGGGTTCGGGGTTTATCATCTCTCCCGACGGCTATATTGTAACCGCTGGCCATGTGGTGCGCGGCATGCATCATATTATCGTCACCCTGACCAATCATCATGCCTATCCGGCCAAAGTGGTGGGGCTCTCGGTGCGTTATGACACCGCCTTACTCAAAATTGACGCCCATAATCTGCCTACTGTAGAACTGGGCAATTCCAAAACCATGAAGGTCGGTCAATGGTTACTCGCCATCGGCATGCCCTTTGGTTTTTATAATACGGTCACCCAGGGTGTGGTCAGCGCCCTGGACCGGACCCTGCCCCATGACGATGAATATATCCCCTTTATTCAGAGTGATGTGCCCATTAATCCGGGCAATTCCGGCGGGCCTATTTTCAACATGGAAGGGCAGGTCGTCGGCATCAATGACCAGATTTATACCAATGACGGCGGCTATATGGGCTTGTCTTTCAGCATCCCAATCAATACCGCCATGCGTGCCGTTCATGCCTTTGAGCAGCACAAGAAGCCCACCTTCGGCTGGTTGGGGGTGGATGTACAGCAGGTTAATCCGCAGATGGCGAAGGCGCTGCATCTGAAAGAGCCGGTGGGTGCTCTGGTGGCTTCGGTTATACCCGATGAGGCCGCGGCCAAGGCCGGACTTAAGGCTGGAGATGTGATTGTCACCTATAACCATGCACCCGTTTACAGCGTCGGCCAACTGCCGCCTATAGTGGGAGATACACCGCCGGGTACCATGGTGCCCATAGGTATCCTGCGCCGTGGCAAGCCGGAAACCCTGCAGGTCACCATCGGCACCATGCCCCCGAAAATGCGTTACGTCACGGCGGAAAAGACAGAAGATATCCATCGTCTCGGCCTGCGCGTTACCACGCTGGGCCGGAACGAACAAAAACGTCTGGGCATCCATCATGGGGTATTGATCGAAAGCGTGTACCCCGGCCCCGCCGCGCAGCTGGGTCTGGTGGACGGTATGGCTATCCAGCAAATCAATCAGCAGGTGGTGAACAGCCCCGGACAATTCCAGCATATCGTAAAGGGACTGCCGGCCCATACGCCTATCCCGATGCTGGTGCGCAAAGGCAAGCAGAGTCTCTACGTGGTCGTCAGCCTGTCCCAACATTAACTCCTGACCGTAAAAGGACGCACCATGGCGTTAGACCCTCAGCAGCGCAAGCGAAGCCTTATTTCAGGGATTACCGCACTCTCTCTGGCGCTGGCAGGTAGTGCCGGCACGGCTTCTGCTGCGCCCGTGCTCATGCCGTCGGCACCACCCCTGCCGGACGCTAAAAGCTACATCCTGATGGACTTCCAGACCGGCCAGATTATTGCCGAGAAGAACCCGAATCTGCAATTGCCCCCTGCCAGCCTGACCAAGCTGATGACCGCTTATCTCGCTTACGGTGCTCTCGCCAATGGCACTCTGCACTGGAATCAGCGCATTCACGTCAGCCGGGTGGCCTGGCATACGGGGGGCTCCAGCCTCTTCATTCAGCCTAACCTGCCTGTGACCGTGGATCAGTTGATGCACGGCCTGATCATTGATTCGGGTAATGATGCAGCGGTCGCCCTCGCTCAGGCTATCGCCGGCAGCCAGGCTGCTCTCGTCAATGAAATGAATGCGACAGCGCTTAAGCTGGGATTGCATGGCACCCATTACAGCGACGTCGATGGACTGCCCACCCCCGATCTGCATACCTCGGCGCTGGATGTGGCGCTGATTTCTCGGGATCTGATCAAAAAATATCCACAAATTATCAATATCTCCAAACTCAAATCGTATCGCTACAACCACATCACCCAGCGCAGCTGGAACCCGGCGCTCTTCGGTCACCCCAGCATTGATGGCCTGAAGACCGGTCATACCCATGCGGCCGGTTACTGCATGGATACCACCGCCATCCGTAACGGGCGACGGCTGATCGCGGTGGTCATGGGGACCCCCAGTTGGTCCAACGGCGTCAACTCGGTGGTAGCCCTGCTCGATTATGGTTATCACTTTACCACCGATCATCAGGTCACGACGGCGGGCAAAGTGGTTGGCATCTATAGCGATACAGGCCTTAATCCCGATAAGCTGCCGGTCGCCGTTGCCAACAACGTGGATGTCACCATCCCCAAAGGCGCTGCGGATCATCTCAGCACCAAAGTCAGTTACCGGCATGTAGGCGTTAAAACCATTCAGAAAGACGAAGCCCTCGGCGAGATGACTGTGTCTCTGGATGGTAAAGTGCTGGCAATAACGCCTCTTGTGGCCACCGAAGCGGCCAAACCCGCAGGCACTATCGGCAGCTTGTGGAATCGTGCCAAACAATCCCTATAGGAGCACCCGAGTTCGACAGTTAGTCTCGCAACTCATTGATATTGCTAATAGCGATTTCAAAACGCTGAATGACTGCGGGATAAAACGCCTCTCGCTCTCCCTCAGATAACGAAAGACGTAACACTGGGTAAGCTGGATCTCAGGCTACCCACCTGAAGGGTCGAGAAACCGCTTTAGCGACTTCGGTGGACCTTCTGGCAATCTTGCGGATATCGTGTAATCTCAGCAGACCAGAATAGAATGTCAGTGAGACACCAGGGGGTAAAGCGTATGAATTTTTTAGAAATAGTGAACAAAGACCAGAACCTGGCGATTTTTGTGCAGATGGCGGGGCTGAAGAAAACGGATGTGCATCTCATCCAGTCTGCCGCACCTCAAGCACTGGCGCTGCTGCCGGAAGTCGTTGCCCTTTTCCTTCAGCACCTGAAGGCCGTCCCCGAAGTAGAGCAGAGGCTCGCGACTGCACATCAGGATTTTCCACGACATCTGACCTCTTGGCTCGGAAACCTCTTCACCGGTCCGCACGATCAGCAGTTTCTGGAAGCCCAGCATCAGGAGGGCAGCAACAATGTACAAAAACACATTCCGCCGCTGTATACAGCCTTTGCCATGAGCTTTTTGCGAGCCGCTTTACCGCAATTATTAGGTACCCACGGCGTTTCCCAACAATACAGCGAAGGCGCTTTAACAGCAGCCATCCTGCGCATGCTGGATCTCTGTCAGTATCTCACGGACCGCGCTTATACGGCACGCTTGCTGGAAGTGACAGGCATCTCGAAAACCTTGTTAGATCGCCTCATGACGGTATGAAATGAACTCAAAATTTGCAAACACACCCGCGCCCGACGCCATCCAAGAACTCGTTACCCGCCAAGCCATCCTGGGTCATTCTGGCGAGGTAATCGGCTATGAACTATTTGCGAGAGAAGAAGCCAGAGGACCACTGGAGGATCCGTTCCTTTGCTCGGCCATAGTACTGATTAAAACATTCAGTGTATTCAATATCGAACGGTTACTCGGCGGGAAACCAGCCTTTATTAATTTTACCAATAGCAATTTTGATGAAAAAAGTTTAGAACTTTTTCCGGCAACGCAAGTAATTCCGGAATTTACTATTACCGAAGAGCCAACACGCGAGTTTATTGATAACATTATCAATTTGCGCAAACGTGGCTTTCGCCTGGCTTTGGACCGTTTTGAAGCAGCGCCATGGCAGATTGGCCTACTCAAGGTCGTGGATTTCGTCAAAATAGATGCCTATCTCAATGAACCCAGCGAATGGGGGGCGTGGATACAACTAATTCGCAAAGCTGATATTGCAAATACGCCAGCGATTATCGCTACCCGGGTTGAGACCCAAATTATGGCGCGACACTGCTTTGAGGCGGGGATGGACTATAGTCAGGGTTACTATTTCATGCGTCCGGAAATTATCAGCGGGAGGAGTCTTGCTGCCAATCAACACACGATCTTCAACCTGTTAAACCTGCTTGCCGAGGAGAGTCCTGTCGGTGATATTGAAGAAACTTTTCGCCACGATCCCGGCTTGTCTTTTCAGTTACTCCGCTATCTGAATTCTGTAGGAATGACCCGTGGCCAGGAAATTGACAGTATTCTCCGGGCGCTCGTATTACTGGGCAGGCGCCCCTTGCAACGCTGGCTAACGCTGTTACTTTTTGCCAGCCAAGGCGTGCGCAAAACGGCATTGCTGACGATGGCCGCGACCCGCGCACGCCTTGCTGAGCTGCTACGTGAGCGTTCTCCTAAACTGGATGCGCAACCACTGGCACTGCATCGCTCATTTTTAGCGGGCATGCTCTCCCTGCTGGATATCTGCCTCAATCAACCACTGCCTGAACTGCTGGATGAGCTGCGACTCTCACGGGAAATGCATGCCGCCATCCTGCGGCATGAGGGGGAGGATGGCTTGCTGCTTCTTATCGTCGAAGCGGCCGAAAATGGTGACATCGATGTGGTGCGGAACGTTGGTCAAGCACTGGGCTTATCGGTAGCAGACATCACCAACATGTCGCTGGAGTCCATGGCCTGGGCGGCGACTTTAAAATAAGGTAACCGCTGTTGTTAAAACCTGCTCCGCGGCGTCAGATGATGCCACTTTATTCATTAGCCTCATCCAATCCGCCATGGCCAAGGCTCGGGGCTATCGCACGCATAAGAACTTTATCAACATGGCCTACCTGATCCTGGGGAAACTGGATCTCAGGCTACCCACTTAAAACGTCGAGGAACCAAAGCCTTTTTTGTTAACCAAGAACTATTACTTCAGGCTAATCAGAACTTCAACGTGGCGAACAGGTTCAGGCCCTGCATCGCGCTGAATGCCGACAACGAAGCCTGTAGAGCCGTGGTCCCCTGCTGGAACTGGGTAGCCACGGCGGGGAGGTTGGCGGAGATGAGCCCGCTTTGCGCAATCTGATCGTTGGTGGACTGCGTCTGGTTGATGCCGGAGATGGCGTTAATCTGGGCCAGAGAGCTGCCGATGGCGGCCTGCCCTGTGAGCAGGCGCGTCAATCCCTGATTGAGGTTGGACAGCACATTGCTCATCCCTTGATCGAACTGCGCTCCACCCGCCCCGTTGGATGCACCCTGAGAAAGTAGATTCGCCATCTGGCTGATCGTCTGGAACAGGCTCTGACTTTTCGCCGGGGCTATCTGAAAAGAATCCCCATTGGCTGGGCTCCCATTGATAGTGAATTGGTTGCCGGCCACGTCAATGGTGGTACCCGGTGAGTACGCACCGCTGGAAATCACCGTTCCAGAGGCGTTGGTTACGGTATAGATGCTCTGTGCCACACCGGAGCCGGCCACCGTGAACCCCAGGGTGTAACTCTGGTTGCCCGTATCCATAGCTGTGGCCGCTGCCAGATTACTTACCCCGCCTACGGCTACCGTAGCGGTTCCAGTATTGCCGCTGGCTGCGGCTACGGACGCATAACCGTTTCCAGTGGGGATATCCATCATTAAAAACTGGCCCGATAGAGAAGTGGGGACGGTGAGGCCGGGGGCGATCTGCAGCGCATTGGTGCCCGCATCCCCCTGATAAGCTACTCCGCTGCCGTTGCTGCTGAAGGGTTGCGTATTGCTCTGGCTGCCCGACAGCAGGTAATTTCCGTCCGGTGTTTGGGTATTGCCCAATTGCACCAGTTGTTGCAGGCCCAGGTTCACTGAATCAGCCAGGGCCTGTCGGTCCTGACTATTCGTAGTTCCGTTTGCGGCCGCCAAGGCCGTCTGGCGCAAGGACTGCACGAGCGTGCTGATGCTGCCCACGGTAGAGGACAGGTTCTGCAGGCTGGATTGCGCCAGCCCCGCCGTCGCACCATCCAGGCTCAAGGCGGAAATCTGTTGTCCCAGTTGCAGACTGCCGGCTGCGGCGGATGGATTGTCCGCTGGAGAATTGACCGCCTGTCCCGTGGCCATTTGTTGATCGAGGCTGGTCAGCTGCGCCTGATCCTGAAGAATGGCATTGGTCGGCAGGGCGTAACTCATTGGGGTGCTGATGGGGGAAACCGTCATGGAAAACTCCTTTTACACAGCCTGCAAGAGACTCTGGAACAATGTGTTCTGCGTTTGAATGATGGCACTGGCGGCCTGGTAGGCTTGCGTGTAGCTCACCACTTGCGCAGCCTCCGCGTTGAGGTTTACCCCGGAGAGGCTGGACAGTGCTGCCTGCGCCTGAGTGAGCGTCCCTTGCGCCGACGCGTTGTTCTGCTGCACGACCTGCGTTGTGTTGCCGTAACTGTTCGTCATGTCGGCGGTGAACTGGTTGAGGGATCCTTGCGCCAGTACCGGCTGGTTCGCTGCCTGGGCCATGCTGACGGCGTTAGCGTTATTACCGGGAGCACCGCTGCTGAAAGTGAAGGCGTCCCCTGCTACGGGAGTGCCGCTGCCCCACGAAAAAGTCATTGCGGCACCCGACGCCGACGATCCGGAAGGATAAGGAACAGCCACCGCGATGGATCCGGGACCACCCCAGGTGCCAGTAGCCACTACCGTTCCACCGGACGTGGACACCTGATATTGAGTGCTGTTGGTAAAAGTCAGGGTGAACGGCTGGGGCGCCACCCCCGATGGAAGGACGGCTGTACCGGAAGAAAATGTCCCGGAAGGGCTCGCTACGGCGCCCGAAGAGAGGGATTCCGTGCCGGAGTTGTTATTGACCAGCCCACCCGCCGCAGAATAAGTCCCTGGACTCGCCACGTACGGAAAAGCGGCGGCAACCTGATTGGGGTTGGTCATCACGGCCTGAAAGGAACCCGCAGTGGAACCTGCCGGGTTGACCAAAAAGCTGTCGCCTGTGGCGGGTGTCCCTGAAACCTGGAGAGACATTCCACCAAAGCTCAGGGCGCCTCCACTGAAACTTAACGTTTGGCTCGTTCCCGTGGAGTTGTTGATGACGTTCCACTGAGAACCGTTATATTCCAGCGTAAAGGTGGTCGCGGGCACGGTGGACAGGTCCGTCACCGATGCGGTGATGGTGGCATTGCCCTGGTTGGCGCCGGCTGGGAACACCTGTGGACCCTGAACGGAGAAAATGGGTGCCCCCAAATTTCCATTCAGGTCTACTCCCATGGCCTGCTGGCTGTTGGTGACGGCGGTAATGCCCTGGGCCAGCAGCCCATACTGCAACTGGATGCTGTCCACATTGTTCTGCGCGGCCAAGGCACCGCCCAACGCGCCACCCGTGATCTTGCTGGTGAGGGTCTGCCCTGTGGGCTGATACACGATCCCAGCCTGACCCGGCTGTTGGTAGGCCCCGCCGACCTGTACGGCAAGTCTCATACTCTGGGAGCCATCCACCAGTGTAGCACCGCTTTTGGTGGTAACGATCAGCGTTCCATCGGAACCGGGAATGGTATGGACGCCCACCTGTTGCGACAATTGGTCCAGCGCCTGCGCCTGCTGGTCTAGCAGACTGTTGGGCACCGCCGTACCCTGCGGAGTGGCCAGGATGGATTTGTTGATGCCCGCCAACTGAGCGGACAGCCCGTTGATGGTGCTGACCGACTGCTGCATCTGTTGTACCAGACTGGATTGCGTGGCACTGAGGGTATTCATGCCATTTTGGTATTGCGCGGTCAAACTTTGTGCCTGCGACAGGATACCTTGCCGGTCTGGAATGCTCGACGGATTGCTGGATAGAGTCTGGAACGCCGCATAAAAACTGGAAATGGCGTTGCTCAATCCAGATTGACCGGAGGACACGGGAAAGAGACTCGACAACTGACTCAGAGTCTGGGCTTGCCCACTGGTAGCGGAAGACAACGAGGTGGCATTCATCAGCTGCGTCTGCGCGTAATTACTGAAATTGCGACTGATTGAGGAAACGCTGACACCCGCGCCCAAACTCCCGAAACTGGTAGGCATGGACTGGTTGGTCGCGAGATTCGCGGTCTCGCTGACATACCCCGGTGTATTTTCGTTCGAGATATTATTGGAGGCAGTCTGCAGTGCACTCTCGCTCGCCAGAACACCGGACAATCCTATCTGAAGTATGCCATTCAAAGACATATAGACCCCTCGTCGAATAAATCAGTCACACCGTCGCCAATACGGTTTCCTACTATATTACGGCACATACGGCAGAAAAGTGCCGCACCGCAAGGTTCCCCCTGCGCATTATCTGGCGGTATCACTGTTGGGCGGAGTCGTAACGGCTCCACCCCGGAACTTGTCCGGTAAGGGCTTCGAGATAGTTCCTCGCCGCGCCAGGATATCCGCCGCCCGGCCCATGGACTCCCCCGCCAAGATCGCCGCCTGCGTGTCCGTGTATAGGACCTGGCTGGAGGTGACTACGACGGGTGCCGAAACCACCGCCCCCGTCGCCGACGCAGTCGCCGCTGTAGCTAAGCTTTTCGGTGCTGCGATACACGGGGGAGCCGCCTGCAACGCAAGCCACAGGGCCACCGACGGAATATTTTTTTGGCGCAGATTCATCACGGCATACCGGCCAAAACTGGCGATTGCACCAGCGCCAGCAGTTTTTGCGCATACCGGGGATCCGTCGCGTAGTGCCCCCGGATCAACTCTTGCGCGAAGGCCTGTCCGTCATTGCCTACCCCCACCACATCCGGATACTGCGTTTTTAGTAATTCGACATAGTGGTGGATGCATGCAGATATATCGGGAAACGCACGGAAAGCCGCTGTGGTCGGTAGCAGTTGACCGGCCGCATCCGCCTCATAGGTAGCCGCCAGTACGCTAGGCGCCCCGGGCGTGGCCTTCATGCCAAACAGGTTGTTTCCCACTACCGACCGTCCCCATCCCGTCTCCAGAGCAATCTGCGCCATAATCAGACGAGGGGCCACACCCAGTGCACGGCCCGCCTGCTCCACCAGCGGTGTCAGTTTCTTCACGAAAGTCTGGGCCTCCGCACTGACAGGCGCCGCGATACCCTCGGCGGTCGACACGGGAGAAACCGACGGAAGCACGGCAGGATGATCTTCCAGCGCCCGCATCGCGCTGGCCGGGATATGTAGGCTTTTCTCCAGCAGCGGCATGAGCCCCATACCGCCTGAAGACTGCGACAGATCTTTCGACAGGGATTGCATAAACAGAGACTGATAGCTTTGTGCCCCCACCGCACCCCCGAATAGGTTGGGCATGGTCTCCTGCAACACTTCGTCGATAAACATGGCGGCAAACTTCTGCGCCGCCTGCGCCTCCCGCTGGAAGTTGGCCGCAGCCTGCGTTTTCTGCGCGGGAGTGCCGCCAGGCCCAATGGTTTTCGGCGAGAGGGCGTCCAACGTCGCCGATTTCAAGAGGGACGGCCCCGCCGGAGGGGAGCCGATCGGAGGTGGCGGGATAGTAGCCGCTATCCCCATCAGAGGACCTTAATCCGGGCATGCAGCGCGCCTGCCGACTTCATTGCCTCCAGGATAGACGCCAGTTGCGCCGGTGTGGCTCCCACGGTATTCAGCGTACGCACCACATCTTCCAGCGAGACCTCCTTGCTCATTAGAAACAGGTGGGCCTTGTGCGACTGGATCTTCACCTTGGTATTTGTTGCCACTACCGTAACTCCCCGCCCAAACATATTCGGCTGGCTGACCTGCGGATTGTTCTGTACGCTAATAGAAAGGCTGCCGACCGCCACGGCACAAGGCGAGACACGGATGTTGCCCCCCATGATCACCGTCCCGTCCTGTGCGTTTATAACCACCGTTGGCACGGGCGTTGGGGGGTGTACGGGAATTTGTTCCAGCGCCGCCAGAAAGCCCACGCGGGCATTCGGATCCGACGGCGCGCGCACCTGGACGACCCCCGACCCTTGAGCAATAGCGCTTCCTGGAAACACCAGGTTGATCGCCTCCACCATGCGCGCCGCCGTCACGAAATCCGGGTGACGCAACATCAGGGTCACCGCGTTCGCCGTACCCGTCGAAGAGGGCATCGGAACCTCGACCACGCCACCATCCTCTACGCGACCCACATCCGGATTGTTGACCGTCAGGGAGGCCGTAGCCCCTTGCGCCGAAGATCCCGTAACCAGCAGGGGGCCTTGAGCCTGTGCGTACACTTGACCGTTGGCACCGTGCAGTTGCGTCATTAGCAGTATCCCACCGCGCAAACTGCTAGCGTTACCCATGGCGGAAACCGTGACGTTGAATTTTTGCCCCGGTTGCCCTTCGGGCGGAATGCTTCCGGTCACCATGACCGCTGAAACATTGTTCGGTTGCATGAACTGTCCGGCAGGCAAGTTGATGCCCATATGCCGCAACATATTCGTGATAGTTTGGATGGTATACGGGATTTCCGTGGTCTGGTCGCCCGTCCCCGGAAGCCCTACTACAAGACCATACCCGACCACTCGGTTGGAACGGTTACCGCCTATGCGGGACAGGCTTTGTATGGTGGCGCCTTCGACGGTTTGCGCAACGCAGGATAGCATAGCCGCGAACAACCAGAACATCAGCGACAATTTCGGCATCCTTTTATGCACCTCGCGCGCGCCCGTCAAAAAGGCCAAAGACTCAGAAAAAACCGCGCCAGCCAGGGCATACGGGCCGCTTCGTATCCTTGCCCGGTACCGCTATATTCCACGCGGGCGTTCGCCACTTCCGTAGATGGCACGGCGTCATCCACGATGTCCTCTTCGCGAACGATGCCAGCGATGCGTATCCACTCTGCTCCTGTGCCCGCGCCGGAATTCAGCCGGGTCTGTCCCAAGATCGCCAGATTCCCGTTAGGCAGAGTCTGGGTCACCGTCGCTGAGATCGTGCTGATGAGGGTGTTGCTCTGCTGTGATGCGCCTGCGCCTGCGCTGCTGACGCTGGAAGTCCCGGTGACATTCGGAGAAATGGGGGTGCCGCCCACATTGCCGATGGACAGGGGTAGACCAAAAAAGCTGCTAATGGCATCGCCGATGGAACTCTTCCGGCTCGTGGTGTTGTTAATGGCATTGCTGGCTGTAGCGTTCTCCTGGATGTTGACCGTGATAACGTCGCCCACCCGCCAGTTCTGGTGGTCGGAATACCAATTTTCAGCGGCATCCCGCTGGTAAACCTGGCCATTAATAGATGCCTTGCCCGGCGTGGACATGGGCGGCATGGGCAATGGCGTGAAGGGCTTGCTTTTGTGAAAGGGCATGCCCGGTGCGCATCCTGCGAGCATGGCGCCACCAATCAGGACAGACAGAACGATCGTTCTTAAAGGGTTTTCCTTCTGAAGGCGGCAGGCCATCAGATGTTCGCCAGATAACCTAACATCTGGTTCGCCGTGCTCGCCAGATTGGTGCCCAACTGATACGCCCGCTGCGCGGTAATCATATCCACCATGGAGTTCACCACGTTGGTGTTGGAAGACTCCAGGTAACCCTGCATGACCGCCCCGGTGCCGTTGATGGTCGGCTGCTGGATATTCGGTGCGCCAGAAGCCCCCGTCTGCGTGAGCAGGTTATCCCCGATCCGCTGCAGCCCGGCTGGATTCTGGAACGTCGCCAACTGAAGCTGGCCGACCTGTGTGGCCGTTGCTTGCCCGGGCAATTGCACGGTGACGGTGCCATCCTGGGCGATCGTCACCGATTGTGCGTTGGTCGGGATGGTGATGGGCGGCTGTACCAGATAACCGTTGGCGGTGACCATCTGCCCGTTCTGGTTTAACTGAAACGAGCCATCCCGTGTGTAGGCCATCGTGCCGTTGGGTTGCAGGACTTGAAAGTAGCCGTTGCCGTTGACGGCCACGTCCAGGCTATCCCCGGTCTGTGACAGGCTTCCCTGGGTTTCAATGGGCTGCGTGCCCACCACCTGGACACCAGTACCCAACTGTAAGCCAATCGGCAATCGGGTCTGCGTGGAAGAAAGGGCGCCGGGTTGCTGCACCTGCTGATACAGTAAATCCTGCATCAAAGCCCGCTGGCGCTTGAATCCGGTGGTGTTGACGTTGGCCAGATTGTTGGCGATGACGTTGATCTGCGTCTGATCCGCTTCAAGTCCGGTACGAATGGTGGAAAGTGCCCCTAACATGAAATCGTGCTCCTCCTGCTATTAGAGATTGGTCGGGATGCTGCCAGCGTCTTTCTGATCCGCCGCGATGGTTTGTTCCGCCTGGGTTTCCCATTGGAACAGTCTGGAATCATTGATCATGTTGACCATGCTGCTCACCGGATTCACGTTGCTGCCCTCCAGCGCCCCCGGCACCAGATGGGCCACCACGGCACTCTTGAGGTTGATCGCGGCACCATTGGCCGGGACCAGGGTGCCATTACCCGCCAGTTGCAGGGACTGCGGATTCGGGTTCACCACCAGAATCTGCCCCACCACGGCGGCCTGCGCGTTCGGCGTATCGGGGATGACGGATACTGCGCCGTCCGGAGCGATGCTCACCTGCGCGTTGGGCGGCACGTAAATGGGAGCGTGCCCCGTGCTCAGAATGGCCTGGCCATTGGCGTTGACCAACATGCCCTGGCTGGTTACATCGAGATTGCCCGCACGGGAATACGCCTGAGCGCCGCCTGCGTCCTGCACCACAAAGAATCCCGGACCGTTGATGGCGACGTCCAGCGACCGTCCGGTTTTCTGAATCGGTCCCTCTTGCCAGTTGACCCCGTTCTTTTGCGCCACGGTGTCCACCCGGTTTGGCAATCCCTGGTAAAAAAACGGTACCGCCCGATAGGCCGCCCGCTCCGCCTTGAACGCGGTGCTGTTGGTGTTCGCCAGATTGTTGGACGTAACATCCAGACTGCGAGCGGCGGCCAGCATCCCGGTCATAGCGATATATTGTGATCCTTCCAAGGTTCAACCTCTCCGTCTTACGCGAGCGGGTTACAATTGCAACAGGGATTGCGTATCCTGCTGCTGGGTTTTGATGGTGCTGGTGTTGGCCTGATACGCCTGCTGGGCCACGATCATGTCCACCAGTTGCGAGGACAGCCCCACATTGGAGGCTTCCACGGCGCCGGACTGAATCACTCCAAGCCCCGCCCTGCCCGGCGCGTTGACCAGCGGATTCCCCGCTGCCGCAGTGGCGCTCCACAGGTTGCCGCTGATCGGCGAAAGACCCTGGAGATTGGCGAAATTGGCGAGTGCCACCTGACCAATGGCTCTGCTCTGCCCGTTGGTATAATTCGCGTCGATGGTGCCGTTGCTCTGTACCGATATGGCTGAATAGGTGCCCGGCGCATAGCCATTGATGTGCTCCGAGGTAACGGCAAAGGAAGCGGCAGTCAAGGTGGTCCCCGACAGACTCACGCCAATGCTGCCGGAGGCAGAACCATCCCCCCAAGTCGGCACGGTGATGGTGCCGGAGCCCCCAGAGGTCAGTTGGCCACTGTTGTTGAAGGTCAACGTGCTCAAGGTGCCGGTAGTTACCGTGGAGCCGCTGCTGCCGGCACTGTAATACACCTGCCACTGGTTAGGCTCAGTGGTGCTGCCGCTGCTGCTGGTACCGGACGCCTGCACGAAATACAGGGTAACCTGCTGCGGATTGCCCAGACTGTCATACACCTGCATGGTGGTGGAACTGTTGTAACTGGAGGGATTACTGGCGCTGAAGGGGGTTGTCGCCGTATCGATCGGGGTGTCATTGGCATTCAGATTCGCCACCAGACTGGCTTGGCTCGTGGCCTGCGGAGGCATGGCCGACTCGTTGATCTTGAGATTGCTGAGAATCGTGGAAAACTTGCTGTTACTTCCAGCCACTGGCTGAAACCCCTGCACAGGCAGATTGCCATTCGTTTCCAGGGTGCCATTGGCGGACACATGAAACTGCCCGTTACGGGTATAATCCATGGTGCCGTTATTATTGACGACAAAGAAACCACCCCCGTTGATGGCCATGTCCAGAGGGTTGCCCGTGGTCTGAACATTGCCCTGCGTAAAACTTTGCGAGAGGTCTACCGTGGACACGCCAATGCCCGGGGTAGTGCTGGATCCCGCCGCACCCGCCAGGGAGGCCGCATACAAATCACCAAACTGAGCGTTGGACTGTTTGAAACCCACGGTATTCACGTTGGCGATATTGTTGCCAATGGTATTGAGATCTGTCTGCGCGGCGTCCAGACCGCTAACCGCTGTGTTGTATCCCATGTTTTTCTCCGATCAGGCGACGGTGCCGCTAGTGGCAGTGGTGGAAGAAGAGGAAACAGGCACAGCCGCCGTACCAGAAGTACTGACACCCAGCCTCGTGTCCAGGCTGCTCAGGGAAGCGCTAATCTGCTGAAGCAGGGTGTCTGCATTGGACATGCCGTTTGCAGTCGTGAAGTTGGCCATCTCCTGTGCCAGTTGCGTGTCACTTGCGGGCTTCGTGGGGTCCTGATTTTGTAACTGGGTGATGAGCAGGGTGAGGAAGTCCTGCTCCGTCAACATCTGCCCGGATGAGGATACGCCCGATGAGGAGCCGGTTGAAGATACTGCACCATTGGTCACGGCGCTGGCCGGGACCGACTGGGACACCGGCTGAGCGCTGTTCAGAACGGAAGTGATAGACATAATGAGTTCTCCTATTTCTTGAGGATTAGAGGCTGAGCGTCTTGGTAGCCACCGTTTTCAGCACGTTTGCCGCCGTGACGTCATCCTGGTAGGCGCGAGAGGCCGAGAGCATATCCACCATGCTTTCGATGGGGTTTACGTTGGATGCCTTTACATAGCCGGCTTTGTCGGCCAGAGGATTGCCTGGTTCGTACAGCCGGCGCGCAGGAACATTGCTCTGCACGACGCCGGCCACTCGCACGCTTTCCAGCGGCACGGTACCAGCGGCCCCCTGTAGGGGCACGGCGGCGAACACCATTTCGCGTGCTTTGTAGGGTGTGCCGGTACTGGATGTCACGCTGTCGGCATTGGCTAAGTTGCTCACGACAGTCGCCAGCCGTTGATTCTGTGCGGACATCCCCGCACCGGCGACCGTAAGGGCATTGATGATGGACATGTGGGCTCCTTTTTCAGTAAACCGTAGAGGTATTGATCGCGTCGATCATGTTTTGCGCAGCGCTGGCCGTAAATGACTCGTCCGCCTCGCTATCCAAGGCCGTCTGGGTGATCTGCATCATGGTCTGCTGCGGGCTCACAGAATTTCCATCCAGACCAACAGGATTGCCGCGCTCATACTGTATATAAGGAGACGGATTGCCCAACTGGTTGCCGGATTGGTGCAACGCATGGGCGAACGCTTCCCGGAAATTGAGATTTTTCGCCTTATACCCCGGCGTAGATGCATTGGCAAGGTTGCTAGTCAATATGTCTAGCTGCGCGTTGCGTAAAGCCAGCGCCTTGCCTAGATAAGTGATGCCTTCCAACATGCTGCGATCTCCACCGACTTCTATCCTAAACGCCCAAAATATGCAATTATAGTGCCATATTATTGTTTTTGTTTTTCAAAAAGTTAAATCGTGTTATAGGGTTCGGAATCAAGAGGGACATTCCATCTGGGCAGGGAGAGTGCCTGAATCCGGGAGAGCAATGTACTCCTGGGAACTCCCAGCTTTCGGGCAGCGCTGGACGCATTGCCTGACGCCTGGTGCATTGCGTCGAGAATGAGCGTGCGCTCCATATCGAGCAAATGTTCTGGAAGCGTCTTACCTTCCGGAAGCGCGGGCACCGGAAGCGATTCTCCGGAGGCCTGTTCCGGGCGAATGGTATACCTCGTTTTGGGGGTACCGGAAAAACAGGCCGGCAAACCTGCCGCAGCGACCGCTTCTTTTTTGCTTAGGATGCACTGGACCGCGATCCTTTCGACCATATTCATCAGTTCCCGCACGTTGCCTGGCCAGAGGTAGTTCTCCATGGCTTCCAGCGCATCCTCCAGGAAATGGATCTTGGGGTACCCGCGCTTCGCCAGTTTTTCCGCCGCATATGACACCAAAAGAGCAACGTCCTGCCGGCGCTCCCGCAAGGGCGGCAGTTCGACCGGATACACGTTCAAGCGGTAATAGAGATCCTCCCGAAATTCCCGCTCGATGACTTTTCTCTGGAGATCGCAGTGCGTGGCGGCGATGATGCGGACATTTACCGGGACAGGCTCCCGACCACCAATGCGATCCACCTGCTTCTCCTGTAAGACCCGTAACAACTTGGCCTGTAGCGGAAGGGGCATCTCACCGATTTCGTCCAGCAATATGGTCCCGCCTTCCGCCTGCTCAAACTTCCCCGGACTCTTCGCATAAGCCCCGGTGAAGGCACCCTTTTCGTGGCCAAACAGCACGGATTCCAGCAGATCGGGAGGGATGGCTGCACAGTTGATGGGGACAAACAAACGGTCGGCACGGTCGGATGTTTCGTGGATGGCTCGTGCGATCACTTCCTTGCCGGTGCCTGTCTCGCCGGTTAGGAGAACCGTAACCGTCGATGGTGCATGGGATAGCGCCGCCACCTCGTTGAGAATCCTGCACCAAGCAGGAGACTTTCCGACGATGTTCGCGGGATATCGTTGGGATTCAGCCTGTGCTGGCACTTTTTTGGACAGTAAGCTGTTGATTAGATAAATCCTATCGTTATGATTATATTAGCAATAATCTACATTCGTATTATATTAGAAAAAGCCGACAAGAGGCAAGAGACTAAGCTGGCGGGGTATCTATTAACCACAATAATGTTTAGTTAGAAGCAATCACTGGGCATGGGTCGCAAGGTAACTGCACCGGATCCCCCCTATCCCTGATGGGGTATGAACTCATTTTTCTGCGCACCCCGCGTGGGTTACGCTTGCCACGACTGGTAACGGCGCGGCCGGAAGCAATTTCCCTCAAAACACTCTGAAACCAGACAGACCTACCCCGAGGGGGGAATAGCGCCGACTGCGGGAAGACGGCGATGAAGGACGCGTACGGCATGGATGAAGGACAGATCCTGGGCGGCCTGACCGGTTTGCGCTGCTGCTTCGGTCATCAGATGGCGGATAGCGGCATGGACCAATAGGAGGGCATAGAATTCCTGCTCCACCAATTGCGGTCGCTTACTCCGCAGTACGACCCGGCGCTCAGCCAGATGGGTTTTGAGTTCATCGAAACTGGATTCGATGGTCCAGCGCTGATGATAAAGGGCGGCCAACTCCAGGGCCGGCGCCTCTACGGGGTCCAGCCAACTGGTGATCAGCCGGTAAGCCGGTTCTGCATCGGGGATGCCCTTCAAGGTATATTCGATCACCCGCACGCGAATCCCATGGCGCTGTTTTTTCCGGTCTGTAGAAAGGGGATAAATCGTGCTGAGATAAGACCCGTCGGGCAAGGCTTCTTCTCGGGGCAGTTGCACCACGCTGCTCAGTCGAAACAGCAGTCTGGCGCCGGTGGCGAGGGAATGCTTCCAGAATGCGTAACTATAAAAACCCCGATCGGCGGTCACCAGCATGCTGGAATCAGCATGCGCCATGACCGATAAGGCCAAGTCCCGCTCCCCTTGTTCGTAAGGACCTGGTTCAGCGTAGCACAAGGTGTGGGTTCCACACTCGGCCATGGCGACAAATCGGAGTTTTGGGAAAGCGGATGCGCCTCGGGAAGCCGGTGGGTAGCCATAGCATTCCGCATTGGCGGCTTCATCCGGCATATCCAGGGTGGAGCCGTCGATGGCCATGATCCGCAGACCGCGATAAAACACGCCCGGCATCTCCTGTGGTCCATGCGGCTGGACCTGCTCTTGATACAACGCCTTCAGCGGACCCGCACCGACACGCCCGCGTGCCTGGGAGATCGCCCCTTTACTGACGGCACTCTGCGTCAAGCCTTCCTCTCCGAGCAGGGGCCGTAGCCCCTCCATCACCAGGCGGAGAACCTCCTCGTAGGCGACATTGGCATAGAGCACCATCGCCATGACAAAGTAAATCAGTACGTCATGGGGCAGCCCACGTCGGCGTTGGCTTTCCAGACCTTGTTGCGCCAATGTCTCCCGGACTTTTCCAATGGGACACCGCATCGCCAGATAGCCCACCGTCAGGTAGTCGGCCAGACGGGCGCCTGCAGATAATTGTGCCTTGGTACGTGCCATTGCCATGTCTCCCCAGAAGCAAAACATGGCAACCATTCTGACAGAAAACAAACTATCTAAACAGTATTTGGCTTAATAACACCGTCTCAGTCTGGTCGACTTGCCCACAGCCGTGTAGTACGCTGCACCGCTATAACACCTCGCAGCCTGTCGGACTTTCAGTTTTGAAAAAACGCAACACATTGATTACTAAGCATGTTAGTAACTTTTCCGAAAATGGCCGGTGCAATAGAATCAGTGTGTTACGCGAATAATCCGACAGATACCGTCTTGAACCGGTTTATGCAAGGGCATGATTGGGATTGAATGGTTGCCCCGATTTGAGCACACCGAAGGCGATATGCAGCAGCCTGCACATGGCTGCTAGTCAAAATTCAACGCGCACAGGTGATCAGTTTTAAATGCGCGCCAACAGTCAGGCGTTTCATTGTGTGCATTGCGGGCATCGGGATCATGCGGATGTAAATGCGCCGCGGATATTTTGCGGGCTGTGGGATGCAGGAATGTGGGGGGCTCGGTTCCCCAACGGCAGGGCTTGCCGGGTTAGTCTGTTCCTCAGAGGAACGGGGAGTTGGGCCGCCCCAAAGGTGGCGGTCCAATCGAAGCGGCTAACGCCGTGCGGCTGTTGGCAGAAGGGAATCCTCGTTCTTCATGGCGAGGAGGAAGTCAACTGCACTCCGCCGAACTCCAACCCCTGGTTGGTAAACCTACGTAATACCGGGATGGTGCCGCGCGTATGACATATGATTTGTTCACAAGATAGCATCAACACCAAGGAGATGCGGGAATGGGGCAGGCATAGCCTGCCGCGCTATCCCTCCCCGGCTTGCAGTCTGCGAAGGCATGAATGCAGGGGTTTCCCGCGCAGATGGATGAATGAATCCGCCTCAGAAAACCATTCGGAAAGAGTTTCATCGGCGGCGGTGCCTCGCCTTTTGGGTGAGGCCCGGGATATGCGGACCCTGGCCGACCTGGGGCTGACGGATCGTTCTTTCTGTATCCAGTTCCTGCCGTTCACGCTCACGAAAGCCGTCTTGTTTGACATTCCTGTCCTTTCGCCCGGCACACCTTTTCCGAAACCAGGAGATCCGGTCACCGTTCGCTGGTTACGGCAAAAGGACGGGTATCACTATCACTTCGAGTCTTCGGTTTTGGGCCTGGTACAGGATACAGAGGATGGTCTGCCGGCTATCTCCATCGCCTACCCGAGTTCTCTGATTCGCACCCAGCGCAGACAGGCATTCCGAGTGCAGGTTCCCCTGGAGGACGCACAAAATATGTTTCTTCGCTGGGGGACCCCGCCCAACGACTTAGAGTGCCCTGCTTTTGCTTATGATCTGAGTACCACAGGGGGGCGGTTTTCCTTCGCTATCCCGTTGGCTTTTTCCGACGTTCCTGAGGTGTCCAGCGTGGTGAGTATCACCATCAGCCTTGCAGGTAAGCGTTACAACGTGAAAGGTCGAATAGCGCGCATAAATAAGGTCGGCACCAAGGAGGAACACGCGGAAGGCCGGGAACGATGGATGATTGGCGTGAGATTCATCAACCAGCCTTCCGTTTTTCAGAAGGAGCTGGAAAACTACGTGATTCGTCAACAAAGGCAAAGGTAAGGTTGCAAATGCAAGTCAATCACCCGGCCCTGAAGGGCGGAGCTTGTAGTGGAGCGCGACTACAGCTGCCGTTGAGTTTACGGTTTCACCGTGAAACGGCGTGATTGGACAGGGGAGTGAAGCAGGTCACAAAACTGACGCTGCCGGGTGAGATCCCAGCCCGGCGAGACAGGGGCGCAATCCCCCGCTGTGAATGTCGTTCACAAGGCCTGTTGCGTGTTGTCGAAAGACGGTGCGTGCCCCAGGGAAACGTACCGCACGAAAGTACGCCAGATCATAGGCGTCTGAGGACGGTTTTTTGGAGATTGAAAATGTTCGTATTTGTGATGGGTCAGTATGGCAGGCCCGGGCATCCGACACGTCGGATGGATTGGGTGCGCAAACAGTTGAAACACCGGCGCGGGAAAATGATAGGCGGCGGCATTTCCGGAAAACCGGCGGTGCTGGTGTTACGGGAGCAATCGTTTGACCCGAGCAAAATCGTGAAACGGCGGTTCTTCGTGACGCTGGATACCGGATTCCGGAACGTCGGTTATGCGGTTTCCGAGATATTGATAGATGGCGTGCTGCGGGTGTTGCTGAAGGGTACGCTCGCGGCACGCACGCCGGAACTCCGGGGATTGATGGACGAACGGGCGATGTACCGGAATGCACGCCGGTATCATCGCCGAGCGAATGTGAAGAAAAAGGGGCAGTCGCCCAAACACCGGCCGCCGCGTTACGAAAGCCGGGGCAAAAGGGATTCGGTGACGCTCAAGCACGGGCTGGACACGCATCTAAATCTGTATGTCCGGCTCGGACGCCTGGCACCATTGCCGAGCCATCAGGTCACGCAAGGCTTCGAGAGCGCGTCATTCGACCTGCGGGCTTTGGCCCACGGCAAGCCCAGTACTGGTTCGGACTATCAGATTTCTCCGGTTGGCAAGGGCACAGGTGAAAAGACCCATCGCTTTGTGGTCCGCCGCGACGGCGGTTGCGTCGTTTGCGGAAGCAAGGAGCACCTGTACGACCACCACCTGCGCCAGCGGTCGAAACAGGGCTCCGACCGGGCCGGAAACCTGGTGACGCTGTGCGCGGCCTGCCATACCGACGTGCATGCCGGACTGATCGCGTTGCCCATCACGGACGGCACACAATGGCGGGACGCCAGCACGGTCAATGCCATCTGCGGCAAGTTGCGGAAGATCTCGGCGGAAGCGGGAATAGTGCCCGTGCCCGTCGAGCAATCCGTGGCTGCCCGTCGCCGTCTCGGACTGGAGAAAGCCCACGCGCTGGATGCCGTATCCGTTGCGGCCGCCATGACCGGGGCCTGGGACGTGGACCAGCACGACACGGTGGACATGGACATGAGGCAATACCGCCGGCATCGGCGGGCGCACATTCACGCGCAGCGGGATCGCCTGTACTACCTGCCCGGCATAAAAGCCCCCGTCGCGCACAACCGCCGGAAACGCTGCGACCAGGGCGATTTGGATTCTCTGGCGGAGTTCCGGAGGATACACCCGGAAGACATTGGCCGCCTGAAGGTGAAAAAGGCGGTGCGGCTCTATGCACCGCACCGTGCGACAGCACCGGCAGTCGGGGGTGATGTGTGGATATGGCGCGGGACAGCCTTCGTTGTGCAAGGCATCAAAAATGGGGGGCGTTACCTGCACTCTGCCGAGCTTCAACCCTTAGTGGAGAAAAGCTATGTTCCCGTTTCCCAGACGAAACGCTATCTGCGCAACACCGGGATGGTGATGTGCAGATGATTTACCGACCAGATAGCATTGACACTAAAGGAGTAGCGAGAACAGGGGCGGCTTGCGCCGCCGCGCTATCCCTCCCCGCCCTAAAGGACGGGGTCTCTCGCGCAAGCTGATGAACGGGGGAATTTTTGACCATTTGCTGATTAGCGCACCCAACAATATGGGTGGGCTGTATGCCTGTTCCACTGGCCGGGTTCGCTCCCTCGATGATCGACCGACCTGCGGCATAAGCTGGTCCCCTCAAAACGGACTGCTCGCGCGCGCTATCCAGCAAGGAGACGCCCTGTCCGTCACGACGCCGGAAGATACACGGGAATATACCGGAGACTGGGGGGATCTTCACGACGTGTTGCTGGACGGTGAGGACATCTACCTGGTTTCCACCCAACACAACGCGGTGATCCGATGGAATATCCCGGAAGCTCTGGAAATCGAACGCAGGGTCTTTGCAGAACAGGAGGATTCCTGGCACATCAACTGCCTGGGCCGCCTGCGCGGAAAACTCCTTTTCTCCGCGTTTGGAGATTTCCCGGTCACCCGGGGTTACAAGTACGCCACGGCACAACTGGGTTTCCTGCGCGAACTGGGGGATGGAAAAGTATCGCGGATACGGGCGGACGGTCTCAGCCAGCCCCATTCCATCCTGGAAACTGTAGATGGCGCGGTGCTGTGCAACTCTGAAACGGGGGAAGTCTGGCGGGCTGGACGGGACGATATCTTTCACCCCTTCGTCACCTTGGGCGGCTATACCCGTGGCCTGGCCATTCGGGACGGTGTTCTTTATGTAGGCTTGAGCGCAAGCCGAAATGCTTCTGTAGGACAAGGTGCCATGCGGGCACAGGTCGTAGCGATCGAACTCTCGGAGGGCCAGGAGATTTCCCGGATGCCACTGCCGTTCACGGAGGTGTACGGAATTGTCGCCCTACCCGATCAGACCGCCTTCCTGGCCCTCTTGGCACAGGTGCTGGACGGGGAGAGGATTCGTCTTCTACGGCAGCGAAATGCTCTGGCAGAAGCCTTGGCGATGCGCACCAAGGAGAACGTCAGACTGAAGATTTCTCTGGGTTTGCCAGTAAGTTAACTTGTCCTTCCAGGGTGGCACAAATTCTGCATGAATAGGGACAATCCCCGCTGAAAGGAACTTCTCACACATGGCCGAAGTAGCGAAGCTGGAATACCCCGCTGACGTAGCTGTGTTCACCGATCAGGTAGAGCCTGCAAGACCAGATAAAGATTTTGAGGCGTATCACAATCACCCCAGGCCAGAACTGATTCAGTCCTTCTTCCGTTCGCCACGGGTCGTCCTGGAGGTGGGGTGTGGAGGTGGAGCCACTGGACGGTTGATCAAGGAAAAATGGCCGGAATCCATGGTGGTTGGCATGGATGTCGACGCGGAATCCCTGAGTCTTGCGCAAACGGTTCTGGACGTGGTAATCCGTGCGGAAAAGGATCCTTGTGACACAGACATGGTCGAGCAAAGCAAAGGCCTTATCGGCCTCGGAACGGTGGATACGCTCATTCTCGCGGATGTTCTGGAACATCTGGAAAATCCATGGAAGGTCCTGCGTTGGTTGCGGGGTTTCCTGCGGGCGGACGCCCAGATCATCGTTTCTCTGCCCAACGTGCGCAATCTGGGTGTACTGGCCGGTTTGCGTGCCGGACATTGGCGTTACGCAGTCAGCGGCATTCTGGACGTGACCCATCTGCGGTTCTTCACCCGTGAATCCGCCATTTTGCTGCTGTCCGCCTGCGGGTATGAGGTGGTGAACCAGAACGCCGTCTGGGATGTCCGCCTTGTCCAGCAAGGACGCCCGGGATGCACCTCCCTGATCAACCTCGATGGTTGTGCCCTGCATGGCGTTTCTCCTGCGGACTTTGACGAAATGGCGGCCTTGCAGCACCTGCTCACCGCGCGAATCCATGCCGGATACCGAATGCCCGATGACTGGGCTGAATACCCCGCTTCTTCGGAGGATAAACGGACGTTGCCGATGCAGGTGCAGCCGACTCCTACGCCAGAAGAGATCTGGCGTGCCAATCAGGCTCTGCTTCCACAGGAAGTGGAATGGCTGAGGGAGGCCTCCGGTGAGGAGGGTTTTCCAGAATTTGTCGTTCTGGTCCGACAGACCTTGCGCAACAGCGCCCGCGCAAGGCGGGCGCTGGATAGCATTGCCGGTCAGATTTCGCAGCCCAAAGAGGTGTTCATCCTGCGGGAGGCTGGCGTAGAATCTCCGGTGTTGTGGCCGGAGGTTCCGGACGGAATGAGCGATGTTCCCGTCACGGTGGTTCAGCGGGATGACTGGGAAGAGGTGAACGTGATGCTGCGCTCCACCGGAAAAAAACCGGCGTCGCGGAAACCGCGCTGGCTGGTCTTTCTGGATTCCGGCGATCATATGGCCAGCGACGCACTGGTCCGTCTGGGAATAGCCATTCGGGAAAACCCTTCCTGGCGAGTGGTGTACAGCGACGAAGACCGCGTGGATGACCTGGGACGGCACAGCCAACCGCATTTCAAGCCGGATTTTCTTCTCGATACGTTACGCAGCCTGCCCTACGTCGGAGGGTTAATGGCGATTCGTGAAGATTTCCTGCAGAGGATTGGTGGAATGCCCACCGGTCTCCCGGGTGCCGAGGAGTACGACCTGATCCTGCGGGCGGCGGAAGTCCTGCCGGATGCGCCGGAAAAGATCATTGGCCATGTGGCGCGGGTGTTGTATCACCGCAGCCCGATGTCCGGGACCGACAAGGTCAACGTGGAAACCATCGTTCAGTCCGGGCAATTGGCCCTGGCCGCGCATCTGGAGCGCTGCGGCGAAGCGGCGGAGGTGGAGTTCGGGCCGGCGCCCGCCACCTACCGCCCGGTCTATGCCCTGCCGGACGATTTGCCGCTGGTGAGCGTCATCATCCCTACCAAAAACCAGTTCGGATACTTGCAACAGTGCGTAGATACCTTGTTGGAGAAGACGGATTATCCCAATTTCGAGATTATTCTCATCGATAATGATTCCACGGAACCGGATGCACGATCCTATCTGGACGCCATCATCGCCAACCCGCAGGCTTTCGGAGATCGTATACGCGTATTCCCTTGGTCGGGCTCTTTCGACTATTCGGCCATGCACAACGCGGCCGTCCGAGAGATGGCGCGTGGTGAGGTTCTGCTATTCCTGAACAATGATACGGCCATCCTGCATCCGGAATGGCTGCGCAACATGATGCGCCATGCCCTGCGCCCCCAGGTGGGTGCTGTGGGCGCGAAGCTACTGTTCGCTGACGGCAAGATTCAGCATGCGGGTGTCCTGTTGGGGCTGTCTGGCGGCGGCGCCGATCATCCCTTCCTGGGGTTGCCTTCCGAAGATCGCGGATATTATGGACGGCTCGTTCTGACCCAGAATTACGAGGCGGTCACCGCCGCCTGCATGGCCGTCCGTCGCGCGGTATTCGATGCCGTGGATGGATTTTCCACCGAATTTCCCGTCCAGTTCAACGATGTGGACCTTTGCCTGAAAATCGGGTCTGGCGGTTTGCGCATCGTCTGGACGCCCGACGCCATTCTGTTGCACCACGGTTCCGCCAGTCAGCGGGCCGAGGCCCAAGGCAATCCGGACGCGGCGGAACAGTCGCGGCGAATTCTGGCGGAAGGCAATGACCGGCTGTTTCGCAAATGGCCGCACCGGATGGCGCGGGATCGCGCCTACAACGCCAACTTCACCCGCCATGGACGGGGTTTCCAGTACGAGAATGTACCCGCCCTGTCCTGGCAGGAAGGCTGGAGACCTCGCAAGCGGGTGTTTGCGCACGCCATCAACAGGGAGGGTACGGGGGAATACCGGATCCTTTCCCCGGCCCGCGCCCTGTTCCGCGCAGGCCGTGTGCAGACCATGGAAACCATGCAGTTGCTGACCCCACCAGAGATGCTGCAGTCCGCGCCAGACAGTGTGATTTTCCAATTGCAGATGGAGGATCATCAAGCGCGCGGCATCCAACAGTGGATGGACTACTGCCCGGACACTCTGCGAGTGTTCGAAGTGGACGATCTGGTTATTCACCTTCCAATGAAAAACGCGCACCGTCCCCATATCCACCCGGACATCATCAAGCGCTTGCGCAATACGGCGAAGCGGATGGATCGCATGGTGGTCACCACAGACTACCTGGCCGAACAGTACCAGGGATGGAACCAGGATATCCGTGTGGTGCCGAATTTTATCGAACGAGCGCGATGGGGTGGATTGTCCACTCAGATCGTGCCGGGAGCGCGGCCACGGGTGGGATGGGTTGGCGGTATCAGCCATCAGGGTGATCTGGAAATCATTCAGGATGTCGTCAAGGCGACGTATCGGGATATCGACTGGGTATTCATGGGAATGTGCCCGGAATCCATGCGCCCTTATGTCACTTTCGTGCCTCCCGTCCCTTTCGATCAGTATCCGCAAAAGGTGGCGTCTCTTGGTCTGGAGTTGGCGCTGGCGCCGTTGGAAATGCACCCTTTCAACATGGCAAAGAGCCACCTTCGCATTCTGGAAATGGGCATTCTGGGGATACCCGTTTTGGCCACCGATATTCTGCCTTACCAAGGGTTCCCTATTTCGCGGGTGAAGAACCGTTATACGGACTGGATCGGGGCGGTGCGGGATTTGGTGGCCGACCGGGAGGCGTTGCGTTCTGCGGGTGAGACATTACGGGCGCATATCGGGCAGCATTGGATACTGGAAGATCGTCTGGATCTATGGGAGTCGGCGTGGACATGATTTGCCAACGGAATGCTGGCGCAGCTCATCAGGGCACGCCGAAGGTGTCGGCCCTGCTTGGTTTCGAGCCGTATGCACAACAGACTGAAGCCGCCGTGGCTGGCGGAGTAGCTGGTACGGAAGTGGAGGAATCGGCGCCTTTTGGAACTTTTTCCGACAGCGTGCCGTAGTGGAGAAGGAGAGCCGCGGTCATCCAAGGATTGTGAGTCTCTCGCTATTTTCGCCACTAGATTGAGGTGTAAATCATGTCTACCGCCTTCGGTTCCATCAACACCAACGTTTCCGGGCTAGAAGCGCTGAACAGTCTGGGCAATACCAACCAGACCATCAACGGCCTGCAGAA
>JAPTWR010000061.1 GCA_028065135.1 Acidithiobacillus sp. | reverse complement strand
CTTTTTCTCTCTGAGGTTAGCCCTGGGTTAGCTCGGAAAAATAAAGGCGCCCAGAAAACTGTCATAACTGATTGTTTTATTTGGTGCTGGCGAGAGGAATCGAACCCCCGACCCACTGATTACAAATCAGTAGCTCTACCGACTGAGCTACGCCAGCAAGACGCGCAGTTTAACGCGAGGCGGGCGGTGTTTTCAAATCTGGCGGCGCCTGATGGTGGCGATGCAGTCCAATCCAAAGCAGCGCACCCGGCAGGCTGGTCAGCACGACGGTAAAGCCCAGCAATAGTGAGAGCGCCAGGGCCTGTTCATGCCCCATGTGCAGGTAAGACAGGTAAAACACCATCAACCCCTCACGCAGTCCCCAGCCCGCGAAAGAGATGGGCAAGGCCAGAAAAAGGCTGATCACCGGCCAGACCACCCAGACCGCCACGGCGTCGGGGGCTTCACCCAAGGCATGGGCGAGCAGCCAGAAAGTCAGGATGGAAAAAAATTGCACCACAAAGGAGAGCACGATCGTGCCGCCGAGGGCCAGACGATGACGCAGCAGCGCCGCCATTCCCAGACGAATGTCGTGCAGCTTTTCACCCAGCCTACCCGCAAATTTTTCCAGAAAGTTGAGCAATGGGCTCAGAATCAAAAATACAATCAAGACGTAGGCAAAGACCAGAATCCCGATCGTCCAACCCATCCGTGGCAACAATCCCACCCGCGCACCGCCCAGCACAAAGGCCACGGCAGCAATGGCGATGAGCGCCCCCAAACCCATGAAGCGGTCTCCGAACACTGCGGCCAGCGCCAGCGGCATGGAGTGGGTCTGATGGCGGGTGTACCAGGCGCGGATCACGTCACCGGACACGGAACCCGGCAGTACTTGATTGAAATAGGCACCCACCCAGTTCAACCGCAGCAGCCAGAGCATGGGTGCGGAGCGCTCCATTGCCATGAGAATAATGCGCCAGCGTATGGCAGACACCGACAGATTCATGCCATAGGACAACACGGCCGCCACAAACCACAACGGGCGTAACGCCGCAAAACGCTGACCCAGTTCCTGCCAGTTGGTGTTATGCAGGAGCCAAAACAGAATGCCGACCGTAAAGACGATCTGCAGCAACAATTGCCAATGGGTATGACGTTTTTTGTTTTCTTCGGACATATTCAGTTTTTTGCGGTCAAGACTGGCAGCGACTCTATGCCAGATGGGGCCACCATGACAAACACCCTCATTCCCCTCCCACCAATGCTGCAAGCTCGCGATGAAATATGGCCACCTTATCCAGCGTCTCCTGATACTCCGCATCCGGATCAGAATCCGCGACGATGCCGCCCCCCGCCCAGAAGCGCAGATCACCCTGAACCGCCGTCATACTGCGAATGGCAATATTCATATCCAGGCTGCCGCGCTGATCCAGATAACCAATACTTCCGCAATACAGGCCGCGCGCGCCGACTTCCAACTCCGCGATGATTTCCATGGCCCGACGCTTGGGAGCCCCGGTAATGGATCCCCCCGGAAAGCAGGCCTCCAACGCACTCAATGCATCCTGTCCCGGTGCTAAGCGCGCCTCCACCACGCTGACCAGATGATGAACGTGGACGTAAGATTCGAGCGCGCAGAGTTGCGGCACCTGCACCGAGCCCGTCGCTGCCACCCGCCCCAGATCGTTGCGCAACAGATCGACGATCATCACGTTCTCGGCGCGATCCTTGGGACTGGCTAAAAGAGCCTGTGCCATCCGCTGGTCTTCCTGCCGATCCTCCAGGCGCGGACGTGTCCCTTTGATGGGTCGGACCTGCAAACGATCTTTTTGAACCCGCAGCAGCCGTTCCGGGGAAAAACTCAGCACCGCGCCCTGGGGCAGGGACAAATATGCCGAAAAAGGCGCCGGATTGACCGTCCGCAGTCGCTGGTAAAGCGACCATGGCGATCCTGCGTGCGGGACGGCGAAGGGTTGGGCCAGATTCACCTGATAGCAGTCACCCGCCCGGATATAGTCCTGCACCCGGCCAAAAGCTGCGGCATAGTCGCTGCGATTCCAGAGCGGCTGCACCGGCCCCCGCACCTGGAAAGATGGATCGGGGGAATATACCGTCGCGCGAGCCAGGCGTGGCTGCCACTCCGCGAGTGCCTGCACCATCCGGTCTTCGGGCGCACAAAGCCAGGCCTTGCGCCCATGATGGTCGACCAGCAGCGCCGTATCATAGATACCGAAGGCCGCTTCAGAAAGAGACTGTGTGGGAGGCTGCGGAATACCCTGCCCCGCCAGCCCGAAATCATAGGACAGATAGCCCAGCGCCCCGCCCGCAAACGGTAATTCTGCGGGCAGAGAGGCGGCATCGGGGAGCCTCATCACCGAGTCGCGCAACGCCTCCCAGAGCGAAAGCGCCGAGCGCCGCGCGGGGCCATCCCCATCGGCAATCCAAAGCCGCCCCGCCTCTTGCCACAGACGCTGGCGCGGTGCCGTCACCAGCATGCTGTAACGCCCCTGCGGGGACACCGTCGCGCTACTATCCAGAAAGAAGGACCAGGGCGTTGAGGCGAGTGGCGCAAACACCGTGGCGACATTCTCAGGATAAGGCACCACACATTGGGTCAGTACAGGGTGAGGCATAAGCAGAGCGGCGTCCACTGAAACGGGAGCATCAGCATAAGGGAGAAGCGTGATTTTGCCCATTCCCGGATGCCGCTTGGGGCACATCACCGCGGGATTCTTCCTTGACGACTGACCGAGCGGTCAGTATCTTGTGGCCTTACCGTCACGATAGGGTCATTCCCATGCGCGCAGATCGTCTTCCCCCACGTCTTTCGCTTCTCATGGCGGTATTGATTCTGGGCGCGACGCCCGCCGGGGCGGAAAGCCTCGTTGAGGCCTATCAGCAGGCCTACCAGACAGATCCGACACTGGCGCAGGCCCGCGCCGAACTGTCGGCTCAGATGCAGGACAAGCCCCTCGCCCGTTCCGCCCTGCTCCCCCATGTGGGTGCCGGTGCCGGTGTTGGCTTTAACACCGCCGACATCACCGGCTTTGGAGCGGGGCCCATCAATCGCGCTTACCTGTCCGACAACTATAGCGTCAACATTACCCAATCCGTTTTTGATGGTCAGGCATGGACAGCGCTCAAGCAAGCCGACACCGAGATTCAGGCCAGCGCCGCAGCTCTCACTTATACCGAGCAACAACTGGCTTTGAAGGTGGCTCAGGCCTACTTCGGCGTACTGGAGGCCCAGGCCCAGAAACACGTCGCCGAAAAACAGAAATCGCTGCTCGAAAGTATTTACAAACAGACCGACGCCACCCTGAAAATCGGCACCGGGGACATCATTGCCGTACGTGAGGCACAAGCCCGCCTTGATGCCGCCAAAGCCGATCTCATCAAGGCCCGCAACGGGGTCGCTGTTGCCCAGCGCCGCCTGCAACGACTCACCCATCATCCCATCGGCGTGCTCGACAACCTGGGGCATTACGAGGCCATGGGTCCCCAGCCCGACGATATGACCCGTTGGGTACAGAGTGCCGTCAAGGATCAACCGCTGATGCATCAGGCGGAAGCGCAGTTGCAAACCGCGCATGACCAAGTCGAATATAACCGCCGTGCGCGCTGGCCGGTGGTGAATCTTCAGGGTATCGCACAACACTCCCTGGGTAGCCCCTTCCCCGGCATGGCCATGAATCAGGCCGGGGTGAGTCTCAACCTCTCCGTACCCTTCTATCAGGGCGGACACACCTCTGCCTCCGTACAACAGGCGCAGGCGCAGACCATCGCCAGTGTTGATCACGTCGCCAGTGTCCGCGATGAAGTCACGCTCAATACCCAGACCGCCTTCCTCAACCTCAAGGACAGCGTGGCACAATTACGCGCCGCCAAGGAAACCGCCGCCTCGGCCAAAGTTTCCCTGGAAGGCACGCGCAAAGGCTATGAGGTGGGTACCCGCTCCATCATCGACCTGCTGCAGACGGCCACGGATTACATCCGCGCCGAGCAGAACTACAATGTGGCGTTCTATAATCAGATAATAGCGCGGGTACAGCTTAAGGCTGCCTCTGGTCAAATCAATATGGCGGATCTCGAAGCCGTCAATGCCTTGCTGGACAATAGCGCAAACCCATAGTCCACCAAGTTGGTGGACTATGGCGCGTGGCCACCGCCAAGAAGACGCAACGAGTTTTTCGTCATTCGCGGAACACCAGGCCACCCTATAAAATGGCTACATTACTTGTCGACATACTGCGCGTGCTCTTGGCGCACCCTCAGCCGCGTGCCATCATCCAACGATGAACCCTCCCCACCTGACGGTTACCTCGCCATGAGCAGCCACCACCCCCTGCGCAGCGTGCTCAAAATAGGCAGCAATACCATGCTGTCACGCCTGTTGGGCTTTGCTCGCGACGTGATTCTGGCGCGGCTCTTCGGTGCTGGCGCAATAGCCGATGCGTTTTTTGTCGCCTTCCGTATCCCGAATTTATTCCGACGTCTCTTCGGTGAAGGCGCCTTCTCCCAGTCATTCGTCCCGGTGCTGGGGGAGTATCGGGCCACCCGCTCCGTCGAGGAAACCCGAGCCTTTGTCGCGGACGTAGCAGGCTGGCTGACCCTCACCCTGGCAGTCGTCACCATCGTGGGGATACTGGGGGCCAGTGCCGTTGTCTATGCCATCGCCCCCGGTTTTGCGGACAGCCCGGACAAATTTCACCTCACCGTAGAGCTGCTGCGCATCACCTTTCCCTACCTCTTTTTCATCTCTCTGGTGGCACTGGCTGGTGGTGTGCTGAACACCTACGGACGTTTTACGGTACCCGCCTTTACACCGGTCTTTTTGAATCTGAGCATTATCGCAGCGGCGGTCTTCTGGGCGCCGCACCTTCAACAACCCGCTATAGCCGTGGCCTGGGGAGTTTTCATCGGCGGGGTGCTGCAGTTGCTGTTTCAACTGCCCACCCTCAGACAGGTCGGGCATCTGCACCGGCCGCGCTTGCGGCGCCGCGATCCCGGCGTGGGCAAGGTGCTGCGACTCATGGGACCGGCGGCATTCGGGGCATCGGTAGCACAGATCAATCTGTTTCTGAACACTATTCTCGCTTCCTTGGTGGGGGCAAATGTGGTGTCTTATCTGTATTACTCTGATCGTCTGGTGGAGTTTCCTCTGGGCGTCTTCGGAGTGGCGCTGGGGACAGTAGTGCTTCCGCTGCTCTCACGACAGGCGGCAGAGCGCTCGCCGCAATTCCCCAAAACCCTGGACTGGGCCTTGCGCCTCACATGGCTCATCGGGCTGCCCGCCACCGTCGGTCTGCTCATCCTGGCCCAACCGTTACTGATCAGCCTGTTTCGTTATGGGGCCTATACGGCTGAGGATGCCTGGCAAAGTACCCTCAGCCTGATTGGCTACGGCCTCGGCATCTTGCCGATCATTGCCGCACGGGTGCTCGCACCGGCCTTTTATGCCCATCAGAATACCCGCACGCCGGTGCGTTTCGGGATGATCAGTGTCGCGGTCAACATGGGTATCAGTCTTATCCTGGCGTGGCCACTGCAACAACTGGGCTTAGCCATCGCGACGAGCTGCGCCGCGCTGGTCAACGCCTTTTTACTCTGGCGTCGTTTGCGTCGCGACGGACTGTATCAGCCGCAACCCGGCTGGCCGATGCTTCTGCTGAAATCCGCCGGATTAGCGATGGTTATAGGCATGGTCTTATTGCTTTTGCGCGGCAACACAGCGCTTTGGCTATCACTGTCCCTCTGGGAGCGGCTGTTGCGCGTGCTGAGCCTGACACTCCTCGCCGCCACATTGTATCTGGCGGGTGCCTGGTGGCTGGGCATTCACGAACTGCGCGACTGGTATCGGCAGAGGCCGCCTCGTGCCTGATTCCGACGGACTGCACGGACATGGCGATACCGTCTTCGTCATCCAACGACCCGGTCAAATCAGGGGCTTTACCCTGCACGGAGCACCAGCCCGACTGGGCGGTTTCCGGCGCAGGAGAAAAGCGGTGAGGGGCGATGGCATACCCTGCCGCTCGCGCTCTTTAAGCCACACTCGTTCGGACCCTGGTGCAATCTAGGGTAATCCACATTTTTACGCTAAGATGACGGCATTTTTGGCAAACCCGGATTCACTGAGGCGCATGCACCCCTTCCCCTCGCTCCATCACCGTATTACCCATACCGCCGATGCAACCCAGGCGGTCAGCATCGGTAATTTCGATGGGGTGCATCGCGGCCATCAGGCATTACTGAGGACTCTGCAGGAAAGCGGGCTACCGACGGCGGTCCTCACTTTCGAGCCCCTCCCCCGAGAGTTTTTTCGCGGTACGGACGCGCCACCGCGCCTCAGCAGCCTGCGCGAGAAGGTGGTAGCGCTCCTCCAAAACAAGGTACAGAACATCACTTGCCTGCCTTTTAATCAGGCATTGGCCAACCTGTCCGCTGAAGATTTCATTACTCAGATACTGGTCAAACGATTGCGCTGCGGACTGCTGAGCGTCGGCCACGACTTCCGCTTTGGGGCTGGACGGCGCGGTGATCTGGACATGCTCCGCCGCTTCGGGCGGGAGTATGGCTTTTTGGTGAAAGAACAGCCCCCTTTTCTGCTCGACGGTGAACGGGTGAGCAGCACCGGTATCCGCGTCTTTTTGCAGGCGGGCAAATTGTCACAGGCAGCGGCCTGGCTGGGACGTCCCTACGCCCTCTGCGGCCGCGTCGTACATGGCGATCATCTGGGTCAGGAACTGGGCTTTCCCACCGCCAACATCCCCTTGAATCGCCGGCCGGTGCCGGTCAAAGGCATCTTTGCCGGACGTCTGTTGAGCCCACAAGGAAACTGGGTCGCTGCCATCAGTATCGGCCTGCGCCCCACCGTCGGCGGCAAGCAGATGGTACTGGAGGCTCACTGCCTGGATGCGGACAGCCCCGATCTCTATGGACAGCAGGTTTCCGTAGAACTGCACCACAAGCTGCGAGACGAGGAGAAATATGCTGACCTCGACACCCTTAAGGCCGCCATCGACAATGACGTCGTGAACACCCGAAACTTTTTCGCCGAACATCCCCAGGACCCTGAATAATCATGGACTATAAGCAGACCCTTAACCTTCCTAAAACCGAATTCCCCATGCAGGGGAAACTGCCGGAGCGCGAACCCGCGACCTTGGCCCGCTGGCAGGAGCATAACCTCTACGGAACGCTGCAAAAAGCGCGTGCCGAAAGTCCGGCATTCATCCTGCATGATGGTCCACCTTACGCCAACGGCAATATTCATATCGGCCATGCGGTCAATAAAGTACTCAAGGACATAATCAACAAGAGCAAGCTGAGTGAGGGTTTCCGGGTACCTTATGTGCCGGGCTGGGACTGCCACGGGCTGCCTATTGAGATTCAGGTAGAAAAAGAGTTGGGACGTCCCGGCGAAAAAGTCAGCGCCCAGGCCTTCCGCAATGCCTGCCGTGCTTATGCGGAAAGCCAGATTGCCGGACAACGTCAGGACTTCGAGCGCCTCGGTATTATCGGGGATTGGGAGAAACCCTATCTGACCATGCACTTCACGGCCGAAGCCAACATCCTGCGGGAACTCGGTCGCCTGACGGTGAAGGGCCAGGTGGTACGCGGTGCCAAGCCGGTACACTGGTGTGTGGACTGCGGCAGCGCCCTGGCAGAGGCGGAAGTGGAATATCAGGATCGCAGCGATCCTTCCATCGACGTCGCCTTCGTCGTCGCCGACGCCGCCGACCTGAGCCAACGCCTTGGCCTCGCTGAACCTGCAGAGGCCAGCGCGGTGATCTGGACAACCACACCATGGACCCTGCCCGCCAATCAGGCGGTCGCCCTGCACCCGGAATATACTTACGTATTGCTGCGCGCCGACAAGCGACACCTGATCCTCGCCGCGGATCTGACAGAAAGCACCCTCGCCCGCTATGGCCACCCGGAAGCAGAAGTGCTGGCGGAGTTCGCCGGTGCGGTGCTGGAGGGTCTCCAACTCAGGCATCCCTTCCTGGATCGCGAAGTGCCGGTCATTCTCGGTCAGCATGTCACCCTGGAGGCGGGTACCGGCTGCGTACATACCGCCCCCGCCCACGGCGTGGATGACTATGAAGCGGCCCGGCGCTATCACCTGCCCGTAGACAGCCCCTTACTCGGCAACGGCCGCTTCAAAGAGGATCTGCCCCTGGGTCTGGGAGGTATCACCGTGCAGGAAGCCAATGAACGAGTGCCGGCCCTGCTGCGCGCGCGCAACGCCCTGCTCCACTTTGAAAAAATCCGCCACAGTTATCCCCATTGCTGGCGCCACAAGACCCCCCTGCTCTTCCGCGCCACACCCCAGTGGTTCATCAGCATGAGCGCCAATGACCTGCGCGAGAAAGCTATCGAGGCCATCGACGCCACCCGTTGGATTCCCGACTGGGGCAAAGACCGCATCGCCGGCATGGTCAACCAGCGTCCGGACTGGTGCATCTCCCGGCAACGGGCCTGGGGCGTACCCGTCGCACTCTTCTCCTGTGCCCAGTGCGGCGAACCCCTGCGCGATACCGACACTTTTGAGCGTGTCGCCCAGGCGGTGGAGACGGGCGGGGTCGATGCCTGGTTCAACCAGCCGGACAGCGATTTTCTGGCCGCAGATGCCCACTGCGGTAACTGCGGCCATGAGCATTTCCATAAGGTCACGGACATTCTCGACGTCTGGTTCGACTCCGGCGCCACCCACGCCTTTGTACTGGAGCAACGCCCCGAACTGCACAGTCCCGCGGATCTTTATCTGGAAGGCTCCGATCAGCATCGCGGCTGGTTCCAATCCTCCCTGCTGGAGTCCGTCGCCAGCCGCGGGCGGGCACCCTACAAGGCGGTGCTTACCCACGGCTTCACCGTCGACGGCGAAGGTCGGAAGATGAGCAAATCCGTGGGCAATGTCATAGCTCCGCAGACGATCATCGACCGCTACGGCGCGGACATACTGCGCCTCTGGGTGGCCTCGGAAGACTACCGCAGCGAGATCCCCATCTCCGACACCATCCTCAAGCAACTGGGCGACAGCTATCGGCGCATCCGCAATACGGCCCGCTATATGCTGGGCAACACTCACGACTTTAATCCGGCCACGGACGCTCTGCCCACAGCGGAACTGCTGGAAATGGACCGCTGGATGCTGTCCCACACCGCGCTCCTGCAGGAGGAAATCCGCGCGGCCTATGGCGAGTATCAATTCCTCCGCGTCCAGCAGCGTCTGCATCACTTCTGCTCAGTGGAGCTTGGCGGGCTCTATCTGGATGTGCTCAAGGATCGTCTCTACACCACGCCCGCCGCCTCGCGGGCGCGGCGCTCGGCGCAGACGGTACTCTGGCAGATGCTCGAAGCCATGGTGGTGTGGATGGCCCCCATCCTGAGCTTCACCGCTGAAGAAATCTGGAACGAGATGGGCAATCGCTCGTCCCCCAGCGTGTTTTTTGCGCAATATCCGAAAATTACACTAGCTGCCGACAGTGAAGCACTGGATGTACGTTGGGAGCGGCTCAATCGGTTGCGGGACGCCGTCAATGCCACGCTGGAACCCCTGCGTCAGGAAAAAAAGATTGGCTCGGGTCTGGATGCCGAAATCGCCCTTTACGCCAACAGCGACTGGCATGAGTTTCTTGCACCACTCGGCGAGGAACTGCGCTTTTTCCTGCTGAGTTCCGCGTGCGCCCTGCGCCCCTATGGAGAACGTCCGGAAGGATGCAGCGATATCATCCCCGGCATCGCCATTCAGGTCCGGCCCAGTGACGCCCAAAAGTGTGCGCGCTGCTGGCATCGCCGCCCGGACATGGGTCGTCATCCCGAGCATCCGGATATTTGCGACCGCTGTGTCGAAAATCTCGCCTTACCCGGTGAAACACGGGAGTTCTGCTGATGCTGCGTTATTTATGGTTATCGCTCGGGGTCATTCTGCTGGATCAAGGCGTCAAGCTCTGGTTGAGCCACATCTGGCGAGTGGGACAAGGTATTATCATCATTCCGGGCCTGCTCAATTTCCGCCTGATCCACAATACCGGTGCCGCTTTCAGCTTCCTGGCGGGAGCTGGCGGCTGGCAACGCTGGCTGCTCATCGGCATCGCCCTGCTCGTGGTCGCGGTCATCGTCGCCATCCTGCGACGGCTCAAGCCCGGCTCCACCTGGACCGCCATATCCCTTGCACTGATTCTCGGCGGCGCAGTCGGCAACCTGATTGACCGCATCCGCCTGGGCTATGTGGTCGATTTTATTGGCGCCCACTGGGGTAGCCTCTACTGGCCCTACTTCAACATCGCCGACAGTGCCATTTCCATCGGTGCCGTGATACTGGTCCTCGACGCTTTCCGGCGCCATTGATGTAAAACCGCTGCGGGCCTGGGGGCTTTTTGCGACGCCAATCAAAGTAGCAAAAAGCAGCCCTGTTATTAGACCAATCTCCACTGCAGCAGCAGCGCGACGAAGCATTGTCGTTTAAATGTGACAAACTTCCCTCGGCTGAGCTGCCGGAAAACACTTACCCCATAATTATAATGACTTATTTTTTTGGCACGGTTATTGCTTATAGCTCTTATATTCATCAGAGCAAAGCAACGGAGACTAATATGGACAGCACCGCGAATCTTCTGGCCGCCTTACGCCGGGTACGCAGCTTCCCTAGCTACGCATCGTTCATGGCGGGCCACGAGCGGCAACGCATCAAACGTGAGTTGCAAAAGCGCTTGCTGCGTCTACGCCGGCAGCGTCAAAGCCATAACCCCACCCACCTTGTCGCAAAAAAGCAACAGTCGGCCACTGGTTTATTGCACGCCATTTTCCACTGATCGTCATTGAATGGGCTGCACAGGTGGTTCTTCTTGAGAAGCCAACGTAGCCCCTCCATCCGGAGCAAACCGGCATCAACGCCGATGCACCATTCCTACCCGTGCCTGATCCCGTGGCTTAATGATAATTTCGTCAATATTCACATACGCAGGCCGCGTCACCGCCCATAAGATGGCGTCGGCAATATCTGCAGCCACCAAAGGTTTCATGCCGGCATAGACGCTGGCGGCCCGCTCTGCGTCGCCGTCGAAGCGCACGAGACTAAATTCCGTCTCCACCAGACCAGGATCAATTTCCGTCACCCGCAGAGGCTGACCCAGCCATTCCGCGCGCATAGTCTCCGTAAGCGCTTTTACGGCATGTTTACAGGCCGTATAACCACCACCACCGGCATAGGTTTCGTGGGCAGCGACACTACCGATATTCACCACGTGACCAACCCCGGAAAATGCTTTCAGCAGATGGGGATAGAGCGCTTTACTCATGCGCGCAAGGCCGAGAACATTGCTCTGCCACATTTCCTGCCAATGGGCCTCATTTAAGTCCGCAAGGAATTCCAGCCCCAGCGCACCACCCGCATTATTGACCAGCACATCGACTCCGGATGGTAGCTGAGCCGCAAATTCAGCCACACTGGCCGCATCGCTTACGTCCAGAAAAACAGCTTCCCCTCCCAACTCGGTCGCCAGCGCCTGCAAACGCTCCAAGCGCCGGGCACCAAGAATCACCCGGTATCCCTGTGCTGCCAGCGCGCGCGCCGCAGCCGCCCCGATGCCGGAAGAGGCACCGGTCACCACGGCGCAAAGACCCTGCGCACTCATACCCAGTCCTCCGGCTCGTTACCCGGCCGCCATTTGATACTGCAACCAACGCTGGGCAGCACTTTAGCTGGCGGCTCGGCCCCCGCCAACACCGCCGCAACCGCCGCCGCCAAATCTTCACCCGTCACCGGCAGATCATTCTTGGGACGACTCGCATCAAACTGGCCGTGATAAAACAGCGCGCCCGCCGCATCAAAAAGGAACAGATCAGGCGTGCACACCGCATTAAAAGCCTTGGCTACACTTTGCTCTCCATCAAACAAATAAGGGAAGGAATACCCGGCGCGTCGGGCCTCTGCAGGCATTTTTTCCGAAGCATCGTCGGGATAAGTTACGGCATCGTTGCTGTTGATACCCACCACCTGCACGCCCTGCTGCTGCCATTGCGTCGTCAACTCGCCTAAACGCTTACTGATATGGATTACATAGGGACAGTGATTACAGATAAAAAGCACCAGCAAAGGCTTGCCCCGCGCCTGCGTGCTGCACCATTGTCCTGTCTGACCCCCGATGGGCAGGCAGAATTCGGGCATTGCCCCACCAACCGGCAAATCTTTTGCGGTCATGGCCATATTTCATCTCCTTTAAAATCAGCAGGATGGATAAGAGTAAAACAAGGTGTTCTTTCCGGCTGCCAGCATCAGATCGGTACCGGCTCTTGTCCTCCAGAGACGGGATGAACAACGGTCTCCAGGTGCCAACACCCGTCTCCTTGCAGACGCAAACAATACTGATGATGCCGCAACAGACTGGAGCGGTGACCCACGCTGATGATGGCGGTTTCTGGCAGCACCTCGACGAGCATATGGTAGAGCGCATCCTCTGCTGGTTCATCCAGTGCGGAACTGGCTTCGTCCAAAAACACCCACTGGGGCTTCTGTAACAGAATGCGGGCAAAGGCCAAGCGCTGCTGTTCACCCAAAGACAATACATGGGACCACAAACGGGCATCTTCCAACTTGTCGACCAGTGCATCCATAGCGACCAGATGGAGCACTTGTTGCAACTGGACATCGCTGACCCCCGGCACTCCGAAGGGATACACCAGCACATCACGCAAAGTACCCAATGGCAGGTAGGGTTTCTGCGGCAGGAAGAGAGGACGGTCGCCCTGGGGCATTTGCACGACCCCTTCGCCAAAGGGCCAAATACCCGCCAAAGCACGTACCAGCGTGCTTTTTCCGCTGCCGGATGGACCCATGATCAGCAAACGCTGCCCACGCTGCACATCCATATCCAAACGATGAATCAACTCCCGGCCATCGGGCAGGCGCACGTTGAGATCTTTCACGAGCAGTCGCGGGCCGTCTTTGCGTTCAATCTGGTAATGGGTTTCACGGATGATCCGCACCTCATCCATAGACCGCTCAAAAAAACGCAACCGATCGACCACCGCATGCCAGTTGGCGAGGCTGCCGTAACTGCTGACGATGAAGGACAACGCGCCTTGCACCTGACCGAAAGCCGCAGCAATCTGCTGTAACCCACCGATACCAATCGCCCTATTCACAAAATAGGCTGGCAGACTCACCAGGATTGGAAAAATAATGGCGGCCTGACCATACCCTGATACCCACCAGTTCAGGCGCATGGAGCGCCAGATAATCCGCCAATAGTTAGCATATACATTGGCAAAGCGCTGTAAGAAGTGATGGTGCTCTTCGGCCTCGCCGCCATACAGCGCGATACTCTCGCTGTTTTCACGCAAGCGCATCATACTGAAACGGAAATCCGCCTGAAAGCGCTCCTGGTTGAAGTTCAGACTGATGAGCGGCCGCCCAATAAGCGCGGCCAGAATGGTGCCGAAGATGGAATAAATGAGCGCTGCCCAGACCAGATAGCCCGGAATCGTATAAAGACTGCCCTGCCAGGGAATGGTAATCATGGCCGACAAGTTCCAGAGCATGAACACAAAGGCGGCAAGGGTCGTGACAGAACTGAGCAGACCTATCACAATATTCAGCGTCTGCCCGGTGAAACTGGCCAGATCCTCGCTGATACGCTGATCCGGGTTGTCGGTGCCATCACCCAGTACCTGCATGTGATAGAAGGTACTTTTGGCCAGCCAGGCATCCAGATAATGCTTCGTCAGCCAACGCCGCCAGCGAATCTCCAGCATCTGGGTAAAAAAGGTCTGGGAAACTGCGGCGACAATATATAACGTGGCCAGCCCGAGAAAAATCAGCATCTGGTGCCAGGCGGCATTCACCGCAAAGCGCTGCAGGGCATTCCAGAACACCGCATACCATTCGGTAATACGGTAGGAAATAAAGACCATGAACAGGTTGAGCAGGATAATGCAGGCAAACACCCCGCGTGCCATCCAGCGCTCCTCGGAGTGCCACCAATAAGGCTTGGTCATCTGCCATAGGTCACGGAAAAATGCGCCGTTAAACTGCTTCATGCACGGCCTCTGAAGAATATCTGTTCAACATCCACGCATACGCTCCTCATCCGCCGCGATCACGCCGGCGCAAATTTTGCTAGTCTTAGGGTGATTATCATAACCCGCAAAGCTCAGGAGGATAGCATGGCTCAAGCCAAAAACCATTCCCGCCGCCACTTCATGGAAGGTCTCGCCGCCGCGGCCGGGGTCGGTGCTTTGGCCGTCGCTGGTCAGGGCAAGGCCGGGGACATGCTGGAACCCAGCAAGAACAAAGCGGTCTACCAACTCAATAAATCTGATGCGGCCTATATTTTAGATATTCTGCACAGTGCGGCAACGGTCCTGCAGCATTTCAATAACGACGCAGACATCGTCATTGATTGTTTCGGACCCGGTATCTGGCTGCTGGTCAAAACGGAAAAAAACCATCACCACTACGAAAAATTCATTATGGAACAGGTACAAAGTCTGTCTATGTATGGCGTGGTCTTTAATGCTTGCGAGCAAACCATGAAGACCGTCAAAATCGACAAGGCCAGTCTGATTCCTGAGGCGAAGCCGGTATTCAGCGGCGCAGTGGACCTTATCATCCTGCAACAGAAGGGTTACGCCTATATCTCCTGGTAAGCGCCGCAACATGCCTGGCGACGATGATGCTGCAGGGCAGGCAGATTACTGCGACAGCGCTGCAAAAATTCCATGTCAACCTGGGCCAGCGCGACTCCTTCACCCTGGTCCAGACGGGCCAGCACCTGACCCCAGGGATCAATAATCATACTGCCGCCGAAGGTCTGACGGCCATTCTGGTGCAAACCACCCTGATCAGCGGCGAGCACATAGGCCTGGTTCTCAATGGCACGCGCCCGCAACAGACACTCCCAGTGCGCGGCACCCGTCTGCTGGGTAAAGGCGCTGGGGACGGCCAGTAATTCAGCCCCCGCATAACAGCGGTACAACTCCGGGAAGCGTAGGTCGTAGCAGATAGAGAGGCCAAGCTGGCCCCAGGGCGTGGTCACGGCCACCGGGGTCCTGCCGGGAGCAATGGTGCGGGACTCACGGTAACTTTCGCCGCCCGCCAGATCGACGTCAAAGAGGTGTATCTTGTCATAACGCGCCTGGCGTTGCCCGGCGGGGTTGAAGGCCAAGCAGGCGGCATAGCAGCGTCCGTCAGGGGCGGCCAGGGGAATACTGCCCCCTATCAACCACAGGCCAAAGCGCTGCGCCTGCGCTGCCAGCCAGGACTGGATCGGGCCATCGCCATCCATTTCCATAATGGCCAGTTTGGCTTTTTCGTCGCGTCCCATGAGCGCAAAATTCTCAGGCAAGAGCACCAGTTGCGCCCCCCCCCCATAGCCGCCTGCGCCAGCAGAGACTCGGCATGGGCGAGGTTATCCGCCAGCACCTCCGAAGACACCATCTGCACTACGGCAACCTGGACTTTCATGGTCTTTCCCCTCCGGCTTTGGCCGGTGCGTGGACCTGACGCACCACCGGATGCTTCCAGGGCCCATCCACCTGATAACGCCATTCTAGCACCTTACCCGATTTCCCGAAGAGGGCGGGACCAAGAATCGGAAAATGTCCGAGGAGCAAGTCAAAACTCTGCAAGGGATAGACCTGCAACCCCATACTCATGGTTCGGTGTGTCAAGTCGACAGCGCCAACCCCCTTCATTTCGAGCGCGCTGGACTCAAGGCGTAGATTGCGGGTATGGGCGACACCATCCTGCACCTGGAAATCGGCAAAAAGCTTGGAAAAGAACAAGCCGCTGCCGAAGAGCGGGCGATAATCAAAGGTGATAACGTCCTGAAATAACGATGTAGGATTCAGGAAGACGAGCCAGGAAATATCCGTACCCAATTTTCCGAGTCGACCATTCCACAGCTTTGATTGTATGTTTCCGCTGAGATGCGCCACGGAGAAATCCCAGGGCGCGCCCGGCCAGGACAGCTTTCCCGCATAATCGGCACGGCCGTAGTCCAGGGTATCCATGCCGATGTCCTGCAGAACAGGGGCGATATTATTGCTGCGGACATTGCCCTGAAAGGTCGACTGGCCAATTCCGGCGCCCTGCCACGACCCTTTAAAGTCCCATTGACTGCCGGCCCAATCGCCTTTGAGCATAGATATGTTCCAGCCGGTCTTCGATCGCCCGGCATCCAGCAACACGTCATGCACCTTGTGGCCCCGCCAATCGAGTTGCGCGATATGGGTATGCAGCGTCAGCGGATTACCCGCGGCTCCCCGCAGTGTTTGCGAAAGGATGGCGGAAGAGGACCCAGAGGATGTCGGTGCCGCGATGCTTAATTTCTGGATGTCCAGATGCAATTGAGCAGGGACCATGGGCTGCGGCGCGTGCGCATACTGTAAGACGCCGGATAACCGGGGGCTGGCGCATTGCAGATACAGCTTTTTCTCCGCCGCCACCCGGCCGCGCATCTGCACATCCGGCCAATCCTGTTCCAGAAAACGCAGATGCCGCCAATGCAGGTCGAAGCGGATTTCCGGCCATGTCCCGCGGTCTGCTCCGCCTTTCAGCATACTCAGCCACGGCCCTACGGAGAGGCTATCACCAAGGCCCCGAAGGGAAAACCCATTACTGGGCAGCGACGGAGGGATTTCTCCACCCAAACGGGCCGCGCCAGCCTTCCATCGCCAGCCGGATTTCTCCCGTTGCCAGTCCAGGACCGCAGACCCCATGGGCAGATTGAAATTGACTTGCAGACGGTGAGCCACGTTACCATGGCCTTGCGCGGTCAGGCTGCCACCCTTGCCTGATGCCCAATTCAAGGGCGCCGGCAAAGTACTACGACTTTGGCGCAGGTCGGCACTGCCTTTGAAACGCAACTCGTCGTTTAACAATGTACCGCTACCCTGATATGGAACGGCACCACTGAAAGCCGTGCGCCAGCGCTCCGGCATCGGCAGATCCGCCGCTTGTAGCGCACCCTGCAGTGAAAAATGCAGGCGCGGCACGGTCGCCAGTTGACTGGCCCGCAGGCTCGCCTGCACGGGACCACCGGCAAAAATGCCTTGCAGCCCGCCAACCTGAATCTTATCCCGCTGAAAATAAATCGGCCCTTGTATACCGGTCGCCTGCCAACCACTCCATCCGGCTCCCGCATGACGGATATCGATTCGGCCATCCACCTGGCTTTTCTCAGCCCCGAAAGGGATGCTGAAGGCTAATTGTAATTGTCCCTGCCCGCTCAGACGCAGAGGCATATTCGCCACGGCCTTGCCCTCCAGTATGGGTGTTTCCCGCAAAAAGGGCAGCAATTTATCCAACGGGATCGGCGTCTTCAAGGTTACCTGCAGCGGTGAAGTATGCGCTGCGAAAAGATGGTTGAGATCGATGCTGACGGAAGCAACCGGCATCCCGAAAATGTCACCCTGATGGCTCTGAACGGAAAGGCGGTCTCCCAGCCAGAGGAGTTGCGCGTTCACTTGCGTCGCCATTGGCCAGTGCGGGGCATAATGCAGGGTCACATGGCGAAAATTCGCCCGCAGCGAAAAATGTCCGCCCAGCGCCTGGCGGGGAAGGTGATTCCATGGTCCCCGCCACCGCAGATCAGCATGCTGCAATGACCCCGCCTGAAATGCCTGCAGCAACCAGTGGCGCAGGGCAGGACTAATACCGCTCTGCGGTACGAAATCCGCCAGCGCCGTCGCGGGCATATCGTCAAGCTGAGCCTTCAGACGTAATTGCTGGCCCTGCACCGCGAGGCTGGCGTGCAGGTGACCAGGACCCTTAAACGCGATCGGATTGGCCTGAATCGTCCAGTCTGCCTCTGTTTTCCGGGCGGCAATCCGTGCCGAAATTTCCTGCAAGTGCAGCGGTGCCGCGAAGTGCTGCGGCCAGTCCAGGATAAGCTTCGGACTAACCATATGAAATTTTACGACTTCCGGGCGAATGACGAGGTCGCCGCTAAGGCCCTGCACGCCGAACCAGTATCCATGGGGTGGAACACCAATGCCATGAAGTACGGCCTGAAGCTCCCAAGTGACGGGCTGGTGGTGTTCGGCGCTGTGTGAGCGGAAGCGCAGGTCGCGCAGGCTACCTTGCCACCGTTGCTGAGGTATCCACCGGAGTTGCGCGGGGAGGACCATCTCCGGCACGTTCCGGAGAAGTGCGGCGGGAAACAGTGGCGTTTGCACCTGCCATTGCAGGCGATGGCGCCAGTTGAGCCCCAAGCGCATTGCCAAAGGTTGTGCGGCAAGTCCTGTCAAATCAGCAAGTTGCAATGTCCCGGTAGAACCCGTTCCAACCCAGCCCAGATGGCCATGGATTTGTGCCCACTGCTTGCCGTCCACCCCGGCGTCATGCACGGCAAATTGCCCGGTAGCGGTGCGCGGCAAGCCATAACGCCATTGCAGGCGCCCGCTGCCACTCACGTTTCCGCTCAACACCGGCAGGCGCGGATCCGCGAGATGAAGCCACGGCAGCGGCAACGATTGCAATATCCAATTACCGCTGCCGGAGGAACGCCCCGGACGGGTAAAAACGCCACGCGCCGCTCCTGAGTAGCGCAACAAGCCTTGCGGTGACCAGCGCACCCGCACCTGCATCCGTGGACGCAGACCACCGCTGCTCTGCCACCGTACCTGCAGAGAAACGGGAGCGGCCTGCAACTGGGGGCGCCATTGTAGAGTCAGGTGCTGAACATCCACATGAGCCCAGTCCAGATCCAATGGCACCAGTGGCAAGGGCGACCCGCCACGTCCCAGCGACTGTCCGGCCACCTGCCAGCCGCCGTTGGCCGCCTGAACAACGGACACCTCGCCGTCCGCAACGCGGAAATCCCGCGCCACCAGGTCCCCCCAGAGCAGTGGCAGGGCAAAAAGGCGCAGGTGCACCCCGTGCAGCGCCAGTTCCGGCTGTGCAGACGGACCCACCCGCAACGTGGCCAATTCCAGCGACGGTCCCCAGTTCCAGCCCAAGCGCATTCCGCGCACCTGCACCGGAGCACCCCAAGCCCGCGACAGGTATTGAGAAACATAGGGACGCAATAATTCCAGATGGGGAATCAGCAGAAGATAAAAAACCACCGTCGGCAACACCAGCACGGTCGGCACGATGGCCAGCAGCCAACCGCCCGCCCGGCGGGCACCGGCAAAAGTCAGGCGTAAGCGCGGCAAGGCACGCCTCTCCTTGAAAGCCCGCAATATCAGCCAACCCGTCCGGTCAACGCCGGTAAACGCCGTGAGGTAATGTAATGTGCTCCCTGCTACGATTCTCTCTGCGGATCGCGTTACCATATAGCACCGCGTAACGCGCCAACGGTAACCGCACAAAATCCTAGCACAAGAAGCACCACAGAGCCTCATGCGGACCCCAAAACAGAGATTAAGTTACACTGCCCATACACACGATGCGGAACACCACCGGAAGGAGCACGCATGGCGGCCCCCGAGTTACCCGAGGAAATCATCCACGCCATTAACCTGTTACCCCTGGAAGCGGCGGCGATCACCGGACCGCTCGAAACCACCTGGGCCGCCCTCTCTGCTGAGGAGCAGACCGAGCTCCGACACCTGGGATCCGCCTTTGCCGCACATTGGGCACATATCGCTTGTGTCAGCCCCTTTGCGCGCCAACTCCTCCTCCGTCATCCCCACTGGTTGCCGCGCCTTGCACGCGGCGGACACAGCGACCTTGCCACCAGCCATGGACTCAGCAGCGACGTCTTCCTTGCCAATCTGCGCCAGTACCGCAATGCCCGTATGGTAGAAATCATCTGGCAGGATCGTCAGCCCGGCGAACATTATCCAGAGACAGTAGCCGCCCTCAGCGAGCTGGCCGAAATCTGTCTGCAACAGGCTTATGCTTATGGCGTAGAGATGCTGCGCCAGCGCCATGGCATCCCCCGCAACGACGACGGTCAAGAGGTGCCTTTCACCATCCTCGGCATGGGCAAGCTGGGCGGGCGCGAACTCAACCTCTCCTCCGACATCGACCTCATCTTCTGCTACGGCGAAGACGGCGAGACGGATGGCCCCATCCCCCTCGACAACAGCACATACTTCCAACGCCTCGGTCGCTGGCTGATTCAGGCCCTCGATCAGCGGACGGCGGACGGCTTCTGCTTCCGCGTCGACATGCGCCTACGCCCTTTCGGAGATGCCGCCCCCCTCTGCATCTCCGTCGCGGCCATGGAGCAATACTATCAGGTGCATGGCCGCGGCTGGGAGCGCTACGCCTTTATCAAGGCGCGCCCCGTCGCGGGTGACCTCGCCTTAGGCCAAAACCTCCTCCACACCCTGCGCCCTTTTGTCTATCGCCGCTACCTGGACTACACCGCCCTCACCGGCCTGCGGGAAGTCAAAGCCCTCATGGATGCGGAACAGGGTGGCAGCAGCAACGACATCAAAAAGGGCCAAGGCGGCATCCGTGAAATCGAGTTTGTCTGTCAATCCCTGCAAATTATCCACGGTGGCCGCCAACCCGCCCTGCGCAGCACCAACACCCTGGATACCCTTGCGGCCATCGCCAGTGCCGGATTACTGCCCGCGGACGATACCGACCGGCTGCGCCGCGCTTATCTTTTTTTGCGCAATACTGAACATTGCCTGCAAATGGTCGATGATCAGCAGACCCAGCAATTACCGCACTCTGAGCTGGAATGGCAACGCCTGGCCTGCGGCATGGGTTTCCCGGATGTCATGACCATGCGCGAAACCCTCGACACCTTCCGCCAGCAGAACCACGTCATCTTTCAGCGCACCCTGGCCTCCGGGAAGGATGATCGCCAGGGTAAAAACAGCAACGGAGAGAAACTCTGGCAACGCGCTCAGACCAATGCGCTGGAAACCGTTCCCAGCGATCTGCTCCAGGTCCTGCGCTTCACGGCACCGGAAGCCGTATGGACGCGCCTCTGGCGTTTCACCCACAGCCGCGATGTGGCCAGCCGCCTCTCTACAGAAGGACGTCAACGCCTCGATCGCCTGCTTCCACTGGCCCTCGATCTCTGCAGCGCCCAGCCAGACACCGACGCCTGGTTACATCGCTTCCTCACCCTCATTGAGGCCATTCTGGGGCGTGCCAACTACCTCGCCCTGCTTGCGGAAAATCCACCGTACCTCATGCGCATCGCGGAGTTACTGCACAGCCCCTGGCTGGCACAGGAACTGGCACGCTTCCCCATCCTGCTGGATGACGTACTCGGCGACACGATCATCAGCCCCGAGCACTGGCCGCAGGCCCTCGCTGCACAGTTACAGCTCGCTGAGGATATGGAAGAACGAATGGATGCCCTGCGGCGCTTCAAAAACGCCGAAGTCCTGCGCCTTGCCGCCGCCTTCTGGACGAACCAGATGCCTGTGGAGATCCTGCTCCCCCAACTCAGTGACCTCGCCCAGCTTACCCTGCAAACCGCATTGGCCTGGGCCGAAGCGGAAATGCAGCGTCGCCACGGCAGCGTGCGAACCGGCAACGGCCAGGTGGCCCCCTTCATCGTTATCGCCCTGGGCAAACTGGGCGGCCGGGAAATGGGCCTTGCCTCCGATCTCGACCTGGTCTACCTCTATGACGCATCCCTCGACACCGAAAGCGACGGTGCCCTGCCCCTTCCTGCCCCTACCTGGTTTGCCCGTCTCGGACAACGGCTTATTCACATCCTCAGCACCCTCACCCGTGCCGGTCTGCTCTACCAGATCGACATGCGCCTGCGCCCGAGTGGGCAATCCGGGCCTCTGGTCACGACGTTGGATGCCTTCAGCCGCTATCAGCACGAATCCGCCTGGACCTGGGAACATCAAGCCCTCACCCGTGCCCGCTGGGTCGCCGGGGATAGGGAACTCGGTGCCCGTTTTACCCGCTTGCGTGCAGAAATCCTCGGTCGGTCGCGCCATCCCGAGCAGTTAGTGGAAGACGTCCGCAGCATGCGGCAGCGCATTTATCGGAGCAAAACCATCGCTCAGGACGCCTTTCACCTCAAACTGAGCCCCGGTGGCCTCACAGATATCGAGTTTCTCGTACAATTTGCTATGCTAGGGGCTTGCTCCCGGCAGCCGACTCTATGCCAGGATACCGGGACCGCCGCAGGGATAGCCGCACTGACCCGCGCGGGTATCTGGAACGCGGAACGGGGCGCCGTCCTCGGGCAAGCCTGGCGACTGTACCGCCAGGAAGAAAACCGGCGCTGGCTGAATTTGCAGGGCAACGAAATTCGCACTGCAGCGGTTCCCGATTGGGACGCGCTACAAGCCGCAGCGCATGGAGTGCGGGAGATTTGGCAGGAACTCATTGGCAGTTATAGCGATTAACAGGAGATGTGACGATGTCCATGGCGGAACGCGACGGTTTTATCTGGTTTGACGGCAAGATGGTCCCCTGGCGGGAGGCCACCGTGCATGGCCTCACCCACAGCCTACATTACGGCATGGGCTGTTTTGAGGGCGAACGTGCCTATGCCACCCTCCAGGGCACCGCCATTTTCCGCCTGCCGGAACACACCAAACGCCTCTTCAACAGCGCCAAGATTTTGCAGATGGAGGTCCCCTTCACGCAAGAGCAGATCAACGACGCCACCAAAGAAGTCATCCGCGCTAATAAGCTGGAGTCCGCTTATATCCGCCCCCTACTCTTCTACGGTGCTGAAGGTATGGGCTTGTCCGCCAAGGGACTCAAGGTCCATGCACTCATCGCCGCCTGGAGCTGGGGCAGCTATTTGGGCCAGGAAGCGCTGGAAAAAGGGATCCGCGTCAAGGTGAGTTCCTTCAGCCGTCACCATGTCAACGTGCACCTGTGCAAGGCCAAGGCCACCGGCAACTACATGAACTCCATGCTGGCCCAGCGCGAGGCTTCGTCCTGCGGCTATGATGAAGCCCTGCTGCTGGATCGTGAAGGCTATGTCGCGGAAGGTTCCGGCGAAAATATCTTTATGATCCGCGACGGCATTCTTTACACGCCGACACTGACCAGCGCCCTGGAGGGTATCACCCGCGATACCATCCTGCGCTTCGCCCGCGAAGCCGGCATCCCCATCGTCGAGAAGCAACTGACCCGCGACGAGTTCTATATTGCCGACGAAGCCTTCTTCACCGGCACCGCGGCGGAAGTCACCCCCATCCGCGAGATTGATGGCCGGGTCATCGGCGAAGGGCATCGTGGTCCGGTCACCGAAATGCTGCAAAGCCGCTACTTCGACACCGTAACCGGGCGCCGCGATGACCATCCGGAATGGCTGCATCACGTTGGCTGACCCCATGACCCAACCCATCAAGTGCTGTGACCAGAGCTATACCGAGGTGGAAGCCAAAGACCTCCCCCTCTACTGCCCCATGCCCAGCATGAGCCGCTGGAACGGGCACCCCCGGGTCTTTCTCAAGATCGAAGAAACCGGAGAAGTCCGCTGCCCGTATTGCGGGACACTTTATGTACTCAAGGGCTGGCCAGTAAAGAAGGCGGCGGGGCACTGAAAAGCATCGGCATGACTACTCTAAGATTTCGGCAGCCACTGCAAAAACGCCTCTGATCCTAAATACCCTTCCTGCTGCGCGGCCATCTTGCCGTCGGCACCTACGGCGATGAAGGCGGGAGGGCCGACCAGATTGTGACGTTTCAGGAGGACACGACTGGCGGCATCATCCTTTGTTACATCCACGCGGATCAGCACCCATCCCCGTAAAGCGGCCCGCACCCGCGGATCGGCGAAAGTGACTTTATCCATACGCACGCATTCCACGCACCAGCTTGCCCAGTAATCCACCAGTACCGGCTTGCCGTGAGCTTGCGCCAGCGCATTCTGTAAAGCCTCCGGAGTTTTTACCACGCTAAAGTGCAGCGCACCCGGCCGAGTTTCCTGATGCGCCGGTCCTGCCGTGTAAGGTGTCAGTGGTTGTAACGGATCACTGGCCCCACTCAGTGCCCCCAAGCCCATAACCAAACCATAGGCCAGCAATAAGACGCCGACACCTTTCCAGAAACGGCGCCAGCCCGAAGCGCCCGCCGCCATCACATCCAGCGCGCCAAGATACATGGCGCTGATCACCGCCAGCGCTGACCACAAGGCCAGACTCACCGGCCCCGGCAAAACCCGAGCCAGTAGCCAGATAGCGACGCCCAACATCAATACGCCAAAAACCGCTTTGACGGCATCCATCCAAGCGCCAGCGCGCGGCAACAAATGGCCAGCGGAAGTGCCGATGATCAGTAAGGGCACCCCCATCCCCAAACTGAGCACGAAGAGCGATAATCCGCCAAGGAAAACATTCCCCGTCTGCGAAATAAAGAGCAGCCCGCCCGCCAGGGGTGCCGCCACGCAAGGTCCGACAATCAGCGCTGACAGTGCCCCCATGACAAAGGTACTGAACAGATGTCCGCCCCGTCCCGTGCCCGCCAGGCGCGTCTGGATACTGCTCGGCATTTGCAGTTCGTAAAAATCAAACATGGATAGTGCCAACAGCACAAAAATAAATGCAAAAACCCCCAGTACCCAAGGGCTCTGAAAGGCTGCCTGCATATAGGCCCCAGTCACCGCCGCGAGCACTCCGGCGATCGTATAAGTCAGTGACATCCCCAGCACATAGGCGATGGAAAGCGCAAAGGCACGTGAGCGTTGCTGGCCGTGCCCTGCCTCCTGCCCGATAATCAGCGCCGAGAGAATAGGGATCATGGGGAAAATACAGGGTGTGAACGCCAGACCCAGCCCGGAGAGGAAAAAGAGCCCCAACGTCAGCCAGAAACGACCCTGCAAAGCCCCCGCGATGGCCCCGGCATTACTCGTCGGGCTGATCGCGGCAGATGTGGCCACCACGTTCGGTGACTGCACAACAGGCGCCGCCGGAGATGCCATAGCTTGCCGGGGCAAAGCCAGCCTGATCGTCTTGGTCTGCTCAGGGTAACAAACGCCGGCATTGGCACAGCCCTGATAGGTGCCTTTTAGTTCAATGAACGCAGGGGCCGTTCCTTGGATGGTGAAAGGTACCGTGAGGGTATTTTGTCCTTCCAGCACCCGTACTTTGCCAAAGGCGGGATCATTCAGCATCATCCCCGTGGGCAAGGTGTAACGACCGAGGATAATGCTGCCCGGAGTCACGGAGAATTTTATCCGGTCGCGGTACAGGTGGTATCCCGGCGCCACATTCCAGCGCAGTTGCAACTGGTCGTGGCCGCTCAGTCTCGCGTCAAAGCGAAAGGCCTGGTCCGGCGCCAAAAATGGTGCAGCGTGGGTTAACGGTAGCCAAAACAGCAGCAGGAAACCGAAAATGGCACTCCACACCGATGCGTTCCTGGCCCGAATGGTCCTATTCCCTGCTCCAATTTTCATCCCTGCATCGCTCCTCACCACGCTGTCATTACCCTGCGGACATTTTCCGCAGGTTATCCGTTCCTTAAGGCAGCAAGAACTGCGCCACCACGCAGAGGATACGGGGTCTCAGAAAGAAATCCCAGAGGCATGGAACTTTCTGCAGACCTCGTTCTCTAATCCTTTGCAAGCGGCTGTAATGGTTGCGAGCGCATGTTTCTTCCTCCTTTGGTGGTTTTGGGCGGACCTCACGGTCCGCCCTTCTTTTATCCGACCGGTCGGAATGTAATTTGCCAGCGTTCCTGTAATTTGCTAATATTTTTCGCTGCAGTCAGTAGCAGGCTGCAGCGCATGTTTCTTTCCTCCTTTGTGGTTTTAGGGCGATTAAAGTCGCCCTTTTTTGCGCGGAGCAGCCTGTGTCCCTCTCAGCCGAAAGACCTTTTACTCTGGTTCATCCCAACGGGGAACGCGTTTGCGGACTCATTCATGAAACCCATACTGACCCCGTCGGCGTCTTTCTGCCCGGCTTCGCCTCCAACATGGAGGGCGCCAAATCACGACTCCTCGCCTGCAACGCACAAGCGCAAGGCTGGTCCTGGGTACGCTTTGATCCGCGTGGCGTCGGACGCTCGGACGGACTGTTTCAGGCCCTGACTCTGTCCCGCTATCTGGCGGACCTCCAATTGATTTTGCAAATGCTGGAAAACCGTCCAGTGCTTTTGGTAGGCTCCAGCCTGGGTGGCTGGCTGGGCACCATCGCCGCCACCCGCTGGCCAAAACAGATCCGCGCCCTGTTACTCATCGCCCCCGCCTACAACTTTATTCAGGAAATTTTCCGGAACCTGCCCGCTGACGAACAACAAGCCTGGCAGGACACCAACCTGCGCTGCTGGGGAGATCCTTATGGCCTCGGCGAACTGCACATGCGCTTTGATCTGGTGGCAGACAGTTGGCGCTACGATTTTCTGCGCTTCCCGCCTTATCTGCGTTGTCCCGTAGAAATTCTCCACGGCAGCGCCGATAAGGACGTACCCCTTGCCCTCAGTTATCAGTTCGCCGCCCGCGCCCATGCGCCGGAACTGGCTATCCGCCCCTTACCGGGCGTCAATCATCGCTTGCAAGGCGCCGATACTGTGCTCCTGCGCAGTCTGCAATCCCTTTGGACCCGTATTTCCTAAACAGAACCCCTGTGACACACGCTGCCCCTTGACAGAACATTCTCAGCGCCTATGATTAGCACTCGATGGGTGTGACTGCTAACAGCGCCCAGGATGAAGTCATCCACTAACCTGTATAAAACGAGGAAATGCTCAATGAAATTGCGTCCTTTGCATGATCGTGTCGTCATCCGTCGTCTGGAAGAAGAACAAAAGACTGCGGGCGGGATTATCATTCCCGACACTGCCAAAGAAAAGCCTGTACAGGGTGAAATCGTTGCCGTTGGCCATGGCAAAATTCTGGAAGACGGCAAGATTCGCGCCCTCGACCTCAAAGTCGGCGATCGCGTGCTGTTCGCTAAATATGCCGGCACTGAAATCAAGGTAGACGGCGAAGAACTGTTGGTGATGCGTGAAGACGACATCATGGCGGTCGTCGAAAAGTAAGCATTGCTGAATATCCCAACCCTATCCACATATTTTGAGGAGTATTTATGCCAGCTAAACAAGTAGCCTTTGCCGAACATGCCCGCGAGAAGATGTTGCGCGGCGTTAACGTGCTTGCCGATGCCGTCAAGGTCACCTTAGGTCCCAAGGGCCGCAACGTGGTGCTCGACAAATCTTTCGGTGCCCCCACCATCACCAAGGACGGCGTCTCCGTCGCCAAGGAAATCGAACTGGCCGACAAGTTCGAGAACATGGGCGCGCAGATGGTGAAAGAAGTCGCCTCCCAGGCTTCCGACGAAGCCGGTGACGGCACCACCACCGCCACCGTTCTGGCCCAGGCCATCATCCGCGAAGGCCTCAAGGCCGTCATCGCCGGCATGAACCCCATGGACCTGAAGCGCGGCATCGACAAGTCGGTCATCGTCATCGTCGAAGAGTTGAAGAAGCAGTCCAAGCCCTGCAAGACCCAAAAGGAAGTGGCTCAGGTAGGCACCATCTCCGCCAACTCTGACGACTCCATCGGCAAGATCATTGCCGAAGCCATGGAGAAGGTCGGCAACGAAGGCGTCATCACCGTGGAAGAAGGTTCCGGCCTCGCCAATGAGCTGGACGTCGTCGAAGGTATGCAGTTCGACCGCGGCTACCTCTCCCCCTACTTCGTCAACAACCAGGACAAGATGGTTGCCGAGCTAGAGAATCCTTACATCCTCCTGCACGACAAGAAAATCTCCTCCATCCGTGACATGCTGCCCATCCTGGAGCAGGTCGCCAAGTCCAGTCGTCCGCTGCTGATCGTCGCTGAAGATGTCGAAGGCGAGGCGTTGGCTACCCTGGTCGTCAACACCATGCGCGGCATCATCAAGGTCGCTGCGGTCAAGGCCCCTGGCTTTGGTGATCGTCGCAAGGCGATGCTCGAAGACATGGCCATTCTGACCGGCGGTCGCGTGGTTTCCGAAGAAATCGGTATGAAGCTGGAGAGTACCACCCTCGCCGATCTCGGCCAGGCCAAGAAAATTGTCATCGACAAGGAAAACACCACCATGATCGATGGCGCTGGTCAGCAGAGCGAGATCAAGGCGCGCGTTGAGCAGATCCGTCGTCAGATGGAAGATGCCAGCTCCGACTACGATCGCGAGAAGCTTCAGGAGCGCGTGGCCAAGCTGGCCGGTGGCGTTGCCGTCATCAAGGTCGGTGCCGGTTCCGAGATGGAAATGAAGGAGAAGAAGGCTCGTGTCGAAGACGCCCTGCACGCTACTCGTGCGGCTGTCGAAGAAGGCATCGTCCCCGGCGGCGGCGTGGCACTGGTTCGCGCCCGTCACGCACTGGAAGGCTTCAAGACCGCCAACCACGACCAGGACATGGGTGTTGCCATCATCCGTCGCGCCATCGAAGAGCCACTGCGTCAGATCGTCGCCAATGCCGGCGGTGAAGGCAGCGTAGTGCTGAACAAGGTTGTGGACGGTAAAGACGGCTACGGCTACAACGCCGCCACCGACGAATATGGCGACATGTTCGAGATGGGCGTCATCGACCCGACCAAGGTCACCCGTACCGCGTTGCAGAAGGCCTCCAGCATTGCCGGCCTGATGATCACCACGGAAGCCATGATCACCGAACTGCCGAAGAAAGACGACAAGTCCGGTGGTGACATGGGTGGTGACATGGGTGGTATGGGCGGCATGGGTGGTATGGGCGGTTTCTAAGCCCCACTCCCCGACGTCTGTAGCGTCAGCAAACCGGCCCTTTGGGGCCGGTTTTTTTATGGGTCATGCGTCTCAACGCAACTGTATGTGGGCGCTATACAAACGGCAATATGCAAAACAAGGTTGGAAACCGCAAGCCCAGCGGCTTTGATCGATCGGATGGTCTTAAATGCTTCTGGTTGGAACGTCCCATTGGACGGTAGGCAGCGGAACGCGATCAGTCTTTGAGTTCCAGTTGGACCGCATCAGTCCTTGTGGTAACCGGACGTGATAATGCAATTTCCAACGCTGTTTCAAGCCGAATTACCCGCTCCGTTAGATTCTCAATCTTTTCCTGCTGTGACTTTGCTGTGCCGGCCAGTGCCTCAACCTTGTCATTCATCTTGATGACGGTGGTTAACGCATCCCACATCTTGTCCGTGATTGCCATCAATACACCCGCCCAGATTCCATGGCTGCAATACGTTTGTTTGAGGTATCCACAAAGGACAATGCGTCGTCAACGGCAGCACTCGCCTGGGCAGTTGTCTTCAACATCTGGTCAATCATCCCCTCCAGCATCTTCTCGTCCTCGCTCGGGCGGAACGACGAGGCGGCGCGGCGTAGAAACTCTCCCATCGACATATGAGCGTCCCGGGCCATCTTGGCGATCAGTGCCTTCTCCTGCGAAGTCACCAGAACCGGAATGCGTTCATTGGCTGTTGCCATTGCTTTCTCCTTGCTGTGCATGTTCAGCACATGTGTATCATAAATGGAGCCCGCAAAAAATCAAGTGGGCTTGCAACCATGTTTTGCACAAAACGGAGGTTGGTCGGGTTTGATGCGAGCAAAGACTTCCCACCTCAGTTTGCACATAGCCATACAAACCATCAACACAGAATGAAGACCTGGGGCGCCCATTTTCTCATCATAAGAGACCGCCTCCTGATGCACATTATCGAAATCGTGCTGGAACGCATCTTGTCCAATGAATTTGTATATTTCATTCAAGACCATCCCAGGATTCTCCACCAGGCTCTCGTATTGAACCAGCATGAGTCTGGAGGCTTGCATTCCATGTACAGCCTGTCTGAGTGCGTCAAGGGCATAGCCTACGAGGCCAAGCGGTCCTGTCACGTTATTCACGTGCATATAAACCGTTCCTCCTGACTTATAATCATAAAGCAGGGACGGTTGATACGGATTTTTCACGGCGTACCGCTCTATGCTGTCAATGATCCATGGAATATGTCGCACACAGGCGATTACCCTGGACTCGGGAAATAAATCGGCTAATAGGTTTTGCGCACCACGATCTGTTC
>JAPTWR010000009.1 GCA_028065135.1 Acidithiobacillus sp. | reverse complement strand
TTCCCGGTGCCGTGAATACGGGCATGGGGGATGTGCCGCCCGCTGTGGCGGATGGCATCGTGGTCATGGATTCGGTGGCAAATCCGCAGATGATCCAGGGTAAACCCACCATGACCACCCTGGTGCGGGCTTTCGATGCGCGTAATGGCAAGGTCCTGTGGACCGATGACATGGGACGCGGACCAAGAGTTCCGGCATTCAAGGGGGGCGTGCCAATGATTCATGATCATACGGTCTATGTGGGTTCACCGGTCACGTCCGCTTACGAAGCCATTGACTTGCATACCGGTAAGGTGGCGTGGACCTGGCATGTGCCCAACCCCGGCCCGGCTGGTGCCGGTCGCGGCGCGCCGACCTACTATGATCATACCCTGTATATTTCCACGGGACCGGATATTTATGCCATCGATCCGAAGAACGGGAAGATGATCCATCAATACAGGGTCGGTGGGCGTTTTGGCATCGTCAACCCGACCATAGTCGGTGGCACCATATATCTGGGCAACTCCTGGGATTGGATCAACGCCGTCCCCGTTCATGACGTGAATCCGCAATTCAACACCCATCCGTCGTAACTCAGGGAATGTTGGTAACGACCTGAACGCGCCCCCCGATTTCCTGCCCCTGCGCAGGAAATCACCCATACCCTGCTATACTTCTTCCTCTTTCGCGGTCGTGGACTGGCTCAGCCGGGCTGGTGAAGGTCGTGACGGCGTGATGAGGGACTGATATGCAGTCAGATAAACAGGCTTGGGCCGCTGTGGGCGCTGCCCTCTATGCTACTGATCCACAACAAAAAGTAGAGCAAGTGCGTGCCTTGCGCTGGCCGCTGGCGCCCATGCTGGAAGTTTTGGCCCCACCGCTTTCCGCCACACCGGGGCGACCGACCCATCCCCTGCTGGTGGGTCCCAAGGACTTGCCCAAACGCCGCGCCCTGCATACGCAGGCAGGCCGCTTCGCCTTGTTGCACGCCCTGGCGCACATTGAGTTCAATGCCATCAACCTGGCTCTGGATGCCCTCTATCGCTTTCCCGGTCTTCCTAAGGATTTCTACCGCGACTGGTTGCGGGTGGCGCAGGAAGAGGCGGAGCATTTCGTCCTCCTGCGTCAGCAGTTGCGGCGACTCGGGGGTGACTATGGTGACTTGCCCGCCCACGATGGTCTCTGGGAAATGGCCCTGGACACGGCGGCGGACCCGCTGGAGCGCATGGCGCTGGTGCCGCGGGTGCTGGAGGCGCGGGGGCTGGATGTCACCCCGGCCATGCGCGAACGGCTGCTGGCCGCAGGGGATGCGGAAGCGGCCGCCGTGCTGGCGCGCATTGAAAGCGATGAGCGTGGACATGTGGCGGTGGGCAGCCGCTGGTTTCGCTACCTCTGTGCACAACGCGGGCTGGAGCCGGACAGTACCTTCATGACACTCCTGCAGCAGCGTTACCGGGGACGGATTCAGGGGCCTCTGGCGTTGCCGGCGCGGCGGGCGGCGGGATTTTCGGAGTCGGAACTGGACTGGTTGCAGGACCGCGTCGCTAGGCCACCTGCCGGACAGCAAGCCGCAGGGGTGCGCCATGATTGAGCGGGTCCTGGGTATCGAGAGTTCCTGTGATGAAACGGGGCTCGCGCTCTATGATCGACAGCATGGCCTGCTCGGCGAAGTGCTGTTCAGTCAGACCGCCCTGCATGCGCCTTATGGCGGCGTCGTACCGGAACTGGCGTCACGCGATCATGTGCGCCGCCTGCCCCTGCTGCTCGACGAGCTGCGGGCGCGGACCGGTGAGCAGCGTCCTGACGCCATCGCCGTCACCGCCGGACCGGGACTCATCGGCGCCTTGCTGGTGGGGGTGAGTTTTGCCCGGGGTCTCGCCATGGGCTGGAATATTCCAGTGATCCCCGTGCACCATCTGGAAGGCCACCTGCTGGCTCCATTGCTCGGCGGCGTGGACCCCTTCCCGGCAGTGGCCCTGCTGGTTTCCGGTGGCCATACGATGCTGGTGGAGGTCCGGGGCATTGGCGACTATATTTTGTTAGGGGAGACGCTGGACGATGCGGCGGGTGAGGCCTTCGACAAGGCGGCGAAGATGATGGGGCTCGGCTATCCCGGCGGACCGGCTCTGGCCGCGCTGGCGATGGACGGAAATGCCCAGGCTTTTGGTTTGCCCCGGCCATTGCTGGATCGGCCGGGGCTGGACTTCAGCTTCAGTGGTCTGAAAACGGCTTTCCGCCTGGCTTCCTTGCCGGTAGCGTCCGACGATGCGCAAAGGCGGGCTGACCTGGCCGCCAGTTTTCAGGCCGCGGTGGTGGAGACGCTGTTCAGGAAATGCCGACGCGCTCTGGAGCAGACCGGGCTGAGGCGTCTGATCGTGGCCGGTGGGGTCGGCGCCAACCGGGCCTTGCGGATCGCTCTGGGCGACTTGGCGACGGAAGGGATCGAAGTGTTTATCGCCGACCCTGCCCATTGCACGGACAACGCGGCGATGATCGCCCTGACCGGTGCCCTGCGCAGGGAACTGGCGCAGGCAGCCACCGTGGATTTTCCGGTACGGGCGCGCTGGCCACTGACGGGGCAGGCAACCAACGGATGATGCAGGAACCATTTTCTCTGGAGATGATCGTGGAAGAATTGGCGGCGCAGGATGCCGACTTTCAGGAAGGTCTCGACTGGCAGCAGACGGGCCATCCGCGGGAGGCGGCGGCCGCTTTCAAACGGGCCTTGGCGCATTACCCGGACAGCGCCGTGGTCTGGACTTTTTACGCCTGGGCCTTGTCCGCCTCAGGCGATCCGCACGGGGCCATCGCCGCCTGTCGCCGGGCCATCGCCAGTGATGCCGAGTGGGGGCCAGCGTGGAATGACCTCGGTGAGTATCTTATGGATACCGGCCGTGAGGACGAGGCGCTTTTTGTGATTCGCCGCGCCCTCAAGGCCAAACGCTTCGACAGTCCGCATCTGGCGCAGATGAATCTGAGCCGCTACTACCTGTACAAAGGCAGTATGCGCCGGGCCCTGGCGGCCGCGCGGGAGGTGCAACGGCTGGCCCCCGGTTTTCGCCCGGCGGCGCGGCTGGCGGACTGGATCAGTGAACGCATGCGGGAGTGGAACATCCGCGATTGAGGAGGTGCCGCGGTGCCTTCAACGTTTTTTGAAGGGACGTTCGCTGCCATCCAGCAAACGGCGGATATTGGCGCGGTGCCGCCAGAGGACTAACAGTACCATCACCAGGACGAGCACCCGCAGATCCGTCGCGGAAGATACCGCAAAGACGATGGGCACTGCGCTGACCGCTGCCAATAGTGCCGCCAGAGACGAGACGCGGGTTACCACAAACACCAGTATCCAGACACCCAGTATCGACCCGCTCAGCGCCGGGTTCAGCGCCAGCAGAATACCCAGCGCCGTGGCCACCCCTTTGCCGCCGCGAAAGCCAAAAAACACCGGATAGAGATGGCCGAGAAAGGTGGCGAGGGCCACGGCGGCCAGCGCCCAGTCCTCCAGTCCGAGCAGGCGGGCGATGACGATGGGGACGACGCCCTTGATCAGGTCGCCGAGCAGCGTCAGCAAAGCGGCCTTTTTGCCACCGATGCGCAGGATATTGGTGGCGCCGGGATTGCCCGATCCGGACTGGCGCGGGTCCCCCAGACCCAGGGCGCGCGCGACCAGAATGGCGGTAGCAATGGAACCGACGGCATATCCCCCGCCGATCAGGGCAACATCCAGAAGAAGTGACATGCGGTGCTTTGGCCGGAAAATTGGTTATTATAGGCTGAGCTGCGGCGGATTGCCGCTTTTTTCGGGATAACCATGGATATTCTTTTTGTACGTGAACTGAAGGTGGACACCCGCATCGGCATCTATGACTGGGAACGCCAGGTCAAACAGACGGTGCTCGTCGACCTGGATATTGCCGCGGATGCGGGGGCCGCGGCGCGGACCGACAAGGTGGAGAACACCATCAACTACCAGACCATCTGCCAGCGCCTGGTCGCCCATATCGCCGCGTCGGAGGTGGAGTTGGTGGAGACCCTGGCCGAGCAGATCGCGGACATCATTCGCGGCGAATTCGGCGCGGCCTGGGTGGAGGTGACGGTGCACAAACCCGCCGCCGTGCGCGGGACGCGGGATGTGGGGGTGCGGATCGAGCGGGGCGGTCGCCTGCCCTGAGCGACCAAAGGCCCGATCAGGCCGACACCACCACCCCATACAAATCATGGGCATCCGCCCGGGTAATCTCCACCTCTACCCAGTCCCCGACCTTCAACCCCGCCGCCTTGCCCAGATGCACCACACCATCGATCTCCGGGGCATCGCTGGCGGAACGGGCGATCACCTTGCCGCCCCGGCCCACCGCGTCCACCAGCATGCGCTGACGCTGGCCCACCCGGCGTTGTAGCCGCCCACGGCTGATGGCTTCCTGCACGGCCATGAATTCGGCGCGGCGTTCTTCTTTGACCGACTCCGGCACCGCTCCGGGGATCGCATTGGCGGGCGCACCTTCTACTGGCGAATAGGCGAAGCAGCCCACCCGGTCCAGCTCTGCCGCCCGCAGAAAATCCAGTAGCTCCACAAAGTCCGCATCGGTTTCGCCGGGAAAGCCGACGATAAAGGTACTGCGGATGGTCAGATCGGGCACGATCTGGCGCCAGCCGAGAATCCGGTCGAGGGTTTTTTCGGCCGCGGCGGGGCGGCGCATGGCCTTGAGGATACGCGGACTACCGTGCTGCAACGGCACATCCAGATAGGGCAGAATCTTGCCCGCCGCCATCAGGGGCAGGAGTTCATCGATATGCGGGTAGGGGTAGACGTAGTGCAGACGCACCCAGACGCCGAGTTCACCCAAGGCCGCGCAGAGATCGGTGATACGGGTCTTGAGCGGGCGGCCCTTGTGAAAGGCGGTGCGATATTTACGATCCACCCCGTAAGCGCCGGTATCCTGAGAAATTACCAGCAGCTCTTTGACACCACCCGCCACCAGCGCTTCGGCCTCGCGCAGAATATCGTCCGGTTCGCGGCTCACCAGCTTGCCGCGCATGCTGGGAATGATGCAGAAGCTGCACGACTGATTACAGCCCTCGGAGATTTTCAGATAGGCGTAGTGGGGCGGCGTCAGGCGCAGGCCCTGGGGCGGCACCAGATCGGTGTAGGGATCGTGGGCCGGGGGGAGCGCCGCATGAATCGCGTCGAGCACCGCACTGGCCTGATTGGGGCCGGTCACGGCGAGCACCTTGGGATGGGCGCTGCGCACAAAGTTGCCGCCTTCGCGGGCCCCCAGACAACCGGTGACCACCACTTTACCGTTCTCCTCCAGGGCCTCGCCGATGGCCTCCAGGGATTCTTCCACCGCCGCGTCGATAAAGCCGCAGGTGTTGACGACGACGACATCGGCACTGGTGTAATCCCCTACCAGCAGATAGCCCTCCGCACGCAACTGGGTGAGGATGCGTTCGCTGTCCACCGTGGCTTTGGGGCAGCCAAGGCTGACGAAACCGACTTTGGGCGGGGTGTTGGTGTCCGGCCTCAAAAGGTATTGCTCACACTGACCACTCCCGGCACCGCGCCGACAATACGTTCGACGACCTGCTTGAGGTCGATGACGGCATTGGGGCAACCGGCGCAAGCGCCTTTCATGCGTACCCGCACATCGCGTTCGATGATTTCCACCAGTTCGATATCGCCGCCATCGCGCTTGAGAATATGGCGCACGGTCTGTACCGCCTCCGCCACCGCCGCGGGGTCGGGCATGGGATCGCCGGGTCCGTAGCGCTTCTGGCGGTCGAGTCCGCGTTCGGCCATGGCCTGGGCGTGGGCGATTTTGGCCGCGGCGAGGGGGTCTTCCGCCTCCAGGGCGTCCAGCTCGTCTTCGCTGTAAAAATGGATGGGGGATTTTTCGCTCAAGCTCATGGCCGTCAATATAACATGCGCCCGCCATCGACGACGAGATTGTGGCCGGTGACATAAGGCGCATCGAAGAGCAGATAGGCGACGGCGCCGGCGATATCCTGCGGGCTGCCGACGCGCTTGAGGGCGTTGCGTTCGATGAGTCCCTGCTGGTCACCGTCGGGCGGGTCTTTATCCTCGGCCCAGAGCACCACGCCGGGCGAAACACTGTTGACGCGTATCTCCGGCCCCAATTCTTTGGCCAGGGCACGGGTAAGCGCCAGCAGACCCGCCTTCGTGACACTGTAGGGCAGGTAGCCACGCAGGGGAATTTCGGCGTGGATGTCGCCGATGTTGACGACGGCGCCGCCGCATTTCCGCAAATGGGGTGCGGCCGCCTGGGTCAGGAAAAGGGGCGCGCGCAGATGCACGGCCTCCATCACCGCCCAGTCTCCCGGCGTGATTTCGCCGAAAGGAGCAGGGGAGTACAAAGAAGCGTTGTTGACGAGACCGTCGAGACGACCAAAATGTTCAATAGCCGCGTCTATCAAGCGAGCGGGGGTTTCCGTCTCGCTGAGATCGCCGGCGATCAGGAAGGCTTCGGTGCCATACTGCATGTGCAGATCTTGCACCAGGGCTTCGGCCTCTGCGGCGGATCGCTTATAATGCAGGGCGAGCTGGCAGCCCTCCGTGGCGAGGTGGCGGACAACGGCGGCGCCTACCCTGCGGGCGGCGCCAGTGATGAGAACGACTTTTCCGGTAGCTTTCAAGAGGGGTCCATGCGCGTGGAGCGTCCCGATTTTTTAACCCATTCTCACGGGGCGCGCAAGGCGGGC
>JAPTWR010000168.1:24931-30681 GCA_028065135.1 Acidithiobacillus sp. | reverse complement strand
CCATGAATTGATACAGGGGCTCCAGTTTCTGCTGGTGGCGTTCCGCCCGCAGGTCGCGATAGTCCTGCTGGTAAATGCCGTGGAACTTGATGACCTGAACGTCATCTTCCGCCAGTGCACCGGTGACGGGATTGCGCAGACTCTCCCGCAACGTACCGCGCAGCCCCCGGCTCTCCGCCTTGATCCGTTCCACGTCGGAAAGCGCTTTGTCATTAATAGACATCTCGGTGATATCTCCCCGTCTGTTTCAATTCCAGAATATATTCCTCGGCCTGAACCTGCGTGCGCCCGGCCGACTGAACGATATCCACCAGAGATTGCTGTACCGCCCTGCCCATCGCTTCGGCCCCGCAAACATACACGGCGGCACCTTCTTCAAGCCATGCGAATACGTCACCGGCACGCTCCCGTAAGCGGTCCTGGACATATATCTTGCGTTCCTGGTCGCGGGAGAAGGCAACGTCGAGCCGGCTGAGGTGCCCATCCTTGAGCCAGCGCAGCCACTCCCGCTGGTATAGAAAATCGGTGCTGAAGTGGCGGTCCCCGAAGAAAAGCCAGTTATTTCCTGCAGCACCCAGCGCCTCCCGTTCCTGCAGGAAGGAACGAAAGGGGGCCACCCCGGTTCCAGCCCCGATCATGATCATTGCCTGTCCGGAATCTTCGGGTAGCCGGAATTCGGCGTTAGGCTCGATAAATATGGGTACAGGCCGACCGATGGCGACACGATCCGCCAGAAATGTCGAGGCAACCCCCAGACGCTCCCGCCCGTGGCTGCTATAGCGGATGGCGGCGACCGTCAGGTGGATCTCGCCCGGAACGGCCAGAAGGCTGGAGGCGATGGAATACCGCCGCGGCGGCAAGGGCCGCAGGCAGTCAGCGAAGGATTGCGCGCCAAGCCCCTTGACGGGGTATTGCCCGACGACGTCGATGATTTCCCGGCCGTCTGTCCAGGTGTCGAGGCCGTTGACATCCCGTTCGGCAATCGCGCTTTGCAAAGCCTTCGCATCGCTCAGGCGCGCGTAACGCTCCAGAAATGGCCATGTGATTCTGGTGATTTCATAATGTGCGGCAAGGGCCTCCACCAGCGGCATTTCACCCTGCCTGGTCCGTACGGGAGCCTTGTGGTCCAGTTCGAGCCGGTCGAGCAGCTCTTCCACGAGTTGGGGCGGATTGCTTGGGGCAACGGAAACGATATCGCCTGGTGCATAGTGAAGACCAGATTCGTCGAGGTCCAGTTCGAAATGCCAGACTTCTCGGCTCGATCCGCGGCCCGAGAGATTCACCTTGTCCAGCAGAACGGCGGGAAAAGTGGCATGGCTCGAGTATCCCTGTTTTGGAGCGGGGGCGGGAAGCGATGCTGCCGGAGAGAAATCGCCAACGGTGAGGGCTTCCAGAACCTGCCCCATCCAGTATGTAACACGCTCTTCATAATCCACATCGCAATCGACACGGGGGACCAGGCAATGAGCACCAGCGGCCGCCAAGGCAGCATCGAAATCTCTTCCGGTCTGGCAAAATCGAGGGTAACTCGCGTCGCCCAATGCCAGTACAGAGAAGCGGAGATGGCGCAAATCCGGCGCTTGGCGGTCCGTCAAAAGGGCGTGCAGGGCACGGGCGCTGTCAGGGGGCTCGCCGTCGCCATGCGTGCTCACGATGATGAGCAGCGTGCGATCCCGCCGCATCTTGGCGCGACCATACGTCAGCATATCCTGGAGATCAGCCTGCATGCCTGTGGCTCGTACCTTGGTTACCAGAGCCTCCGCCAACCTTTTGGCGTTACCGGTCTCCGTACCAAACAAGATAGTGATACGCGCATCGGCATCTCCTGATATCCCTTGAACGTTGATCGTATTTCCAACCCCTGTCAGGTAACCGCTGGCCCAAAGTAATTGCTCGCGGCTCAAACTTTCGGCGAAACGCCGCAGGTCTTCCTGTTTGGAGGAAGGCAGCGGAACATCTGATCGTTGAAGCGATTCCATGTCATCCTCAAGGTTTTTAAAATTATTTATCGCGCAACTCGAATGGCTGCGATTTTCTGGAAGGCAGATCAAGAAGAATAGGCTCTTAGGGTTCTTGGTGTATCTGTGGATTCATTGCGGTGTGTACGAACCCGATCAACCATATGGGCGATCAGCGCGATTTCATGGGCAATGCAATATTGTTTTCTCGTCAAACCCCACTCCCGCAACTCATCAAGGTCTAATCCAACGTCGTCGCAGGGTACATCAAGCTCCTTACATGTCTTGCTATCATTGAGGAATCCGGCCATTTCGGCGATCTGATTGTTGCCTAGCACGGCTATGGCCATATCCATGGAGAGTTCCGCCGCCCCTGCCAGTTGTTCCCCAACCGCAATCGTCGCCGCGTTTAAACTACTGGTTTGGGTAAGAAAGGTGGCACGTTCAATGGCATTTTTACGGTTGATAATGATCATTCAGTGCTCCTTGTCCAAAACATAGTTATATTTTTGTAAGCCATACATCCCTTCTCCTCTTGGGATCTCGTGGCAAAGCTGGCAAAGGTGCATTAGCGCTCCCTTGTGTACGGAGGTAAACTTGCCAAGTTCATCAAGGGTTTTGATTCTAAGTACGGATGTGCAAGGGGGGAAATACTGATATATTATATCTATATATAAATTAGATTGGTTAATGATCTCTCTGCTGGACTTGCAACAGGCTCTGTGCCTGTCTGCGCGGTGGTGCGCCAGAACTTCAAAGACGCTGCCGGTAGCCTGCATACGTCGCAGGCTGGGGTGAGCAAACAGATCCAGCTTTTGGAGGTCGAAATCCACGTTGAACTTTCTTGCGTAGGGACAAACGAATAGTCGGAATGACCGCAGAGAGAATATCCGCAAAGTGGGACAGGATTTCTTCTGGAGATTATGGAGAATTCGTGATTGACACTACCCGTACCCAAGCCCGATATACGCTCAGTAGTGCCGTTGGAAGGTATCATTAGTGTTGCCGAACGCTAATGACCGTCGGCTCCGGCGAGCAGCCGATGGCATCCGCTGGTTGCTGGTGCCGATGGGCATCATCGATACTGTTTACCGGGTAACGGAGCGATCGGTTGGACCCGTGGCGGGCCTCCTGATCCGTCTGTGGTTGGCAAAAGTCTTCTTTGTGTCGGGGATATTGAAGATTTTCGATCTGAGCGTCGCGCCCTATCTGTCTAATGTTGCCTATCCCGTGCCTTGGGTGGAGCCGCTAAGCCCTACCTATCTGGGGGCAGCGATACAAATGCTTATTCCGGTATTGCTCGCACTGGGGTTGGCAACCCGGTGGGCCGCGCTGTACATGCTTATTCTCGTGCTGGTGGTCCAGTTCAACTATCTCGCCCTGGATATCAACCTGTACTCGGCAGTGCTATTCGGGTGGTTCGTGATATGTGGCGCGGGGCCGTTGTCGTTGGATCATCTTCTTGCGCGCGGATTAGGGGATACCGCGCTGCCCTTCGCCACCGCCCTAACCCGCCTGGCAAGCGCCGTTACGCGCTATCTCAAGCCATACTATCAATTGGTTCTCCGTCTATGGCTTGGCTTGGCGCTGCTGGTGGTAAGTCTGGGAGCGGTGATACCTATTCGTCTGGTAAAACTACTGCCGGGAAAATCGCTTGCTCATTTTACACCAACACCTACGCTGACGCTGGTGTGTGCGCTACTTATTGCTTTCGGCTTTGTTGCCCGTCCCGCGGTGCTAGTGCTTATCATGACCGTTGTCGGTATGCATATAACCGGCTCAGATGGCCCGGCGGACGTATATTTTGTGATGACGCTCGCACTTGTTGGCTTGTATGGGCCTGGCAGGTTATCATTCGACAAATGGATTCTGGATGTCCTTCCCCAGATCAGTGGCGGGCAGGTATTCCCACTGGAAGGGGCGCCGCGCGTGGTGATCGTGGGCGCTGGTTTCGGCGGGCTGGCTTGCGCGGCGAAGTTGGCGAAAATAGCGGTGCACGTGACCCTGATCGATCGTCATAACTACCACTTATTCCAGCCGCTATTATACCAGGTCGCCACAGCGTCTCTGTCCCCTGCCGATATCGCCGCCACGGTGCGAGGCCTGTTTTGCGATCACCTCAACGTGCAGGTGCTGCTGGGTCAGGTGACCGGGATCGATACGGTCCAACAGGGGGTGTTAATCGGTAAGCGGCGTATACCATACGATTATCTGGTGATTGCCACAGGCGCATCCCACAGCTATTTCGGGCGGGACGAGTGGGAACCGTATGCGCCCGGATTAAAGACCATTGATGATGCGGTGGAAATACGACGACGGATTCTCTCCGCTTTCGAACGGGCGGAGGCCGCCGAAGATCCCGCAGAGCGACAGGGTTTGCTCACCTTCGTGATTGTGGGAGGCGGGCCGACGGGGGTAGAGTTGGCAGGCGATATTGCCGAACTGGTGCGCCACGGCATGGAGAAGGAGTTCCACCATTTCGACCCGGCCAGCGCTCAAGTAGTTCTGGTCCAGTCGGCTCCGCGCCTATTGCCGACCTTTCCCGAGACGTTATCGGAGAAAGCGAAGCGGGCACTCGAACGATTGGGCGTCGAGGTCATGCTAAAAAGCAAGGTGGATCATATTGATCAAGAGGGAGTACTCATCAACGGCAAGCGCCTGGCGTCTCACACCGTGTTGTGGGCGGCAGGGGTCGTGGCATCGCCGGCGGCACAATGGCTCAATGCCTCGGCCGATCGTAGCGGACGGGTGAAAGTCGAAGCGGACCTCTCGGTAACGGGTCTACCAAATGTGTTTGTTATCGGTGATACGGCGCTGGCCAATGCCTGGAAAGGAAAACCGGTGCCCGGCTTGGCACCGGCGGCGAAGCAGGGTGGTGCCTACGTAGCCAGAGTGATTCGCAGAAAACTGCAGGGACAGCCTGCGCAACCACCATTCGCATACCGCCATATGGGTAGCCTAGCCACCATCGGCAGGAAAGCTGCGGTGGCAAGCTTCAACGGCGTAAACATGAGCGGCGCACCGGCCTGGTGGCTATGGGGTGTGATTCATGTGGCGCTTCTGGTGGGTTTGCGCAATCGAATCTCGGTGATGTTCAACTGGTTTTGGGCTTATCTCACTTTCAAACGGGGTACACGCCTGATCACGGGAGACGAGCGGCCGCTGGAAGCCGGAATAAATCCTACCGTAAGAACCTGATGCCCGATCCTGCAACGTATGGCGATCCTCTCGCTGCGCTACTCACCCGTGTTCGCCATTGCGAACTTTGCGCCGGGCACCTGCCGTTTGGTGCGCGTCCGGTGCTGCAGATGGATTCGCGCGCCCGTATTTTGATCGCTGCGCAAGCACCGGGCAGGAAGGTGCACGAAACAGGTATTCCCTTCAACGATGCCAGCGGCGATAGACTTCGCGCCTGGCTGGGTATCTCCCGAGAGGTATTCTACGATGCCCGACAGGTGGCGCTCGTGCCCATGGGATTCTGCTACCCGGGTACCGGGACATCCGGAGACTTGCCGCCGCGGCCAGAGTGCGCTCGTGCCTGGCATGGGGAATTACTGCCGCATTTGCAGCATCTGCAACTCACCCTGGTCATCGGCCAGTATGCCCGGGCTTATCACCTTCCCGCCGAGACCGGGACACTGACGCAGGTGGTTCATGCATGGCGGAAAAACTGGCCCAACCTGATCCCGCTGCCGCATCCCAGCCCGCGTAATAATCTGTGGCTGAAGCGCAATCCGTGGTTCGAGGAAGAACTCATTCCGGTACTTCAGGCGCGCGTGGCCGAGGTGCTTG
>JAPTWR010000168.1:1597-24831 GCA_028065135.1 Acidithiobacillus sp. | reverse complement strand
GGACGCTCCGCGAAGGGTTGTTCCAGCACGGCGAGCAGCGCTTTAAACGGGGTGAGGTCCTGGTCCTGCGTAGCGGCGGCCAGGGCTTCCTCGACTTTGTGGTTGCGGGGTATGTAGAGCGGATTGACCTGGTCCATAGCCTCGGCGCGCGCCTCCGCGGTGGTGCTTTCGCGCGCCAGCCGGGCCTGCCATTGCGCTAACCAGAGATCAAACGGCGCCGGGTTGGCAAAGTGGGCGCGGACCTGCGCCGGATCACCGCGCACTGCCGCTGATAAACCGCGGAAGACCTGTGTGTAGTCGGCATTCTGGCCTTCCATGGCGGACAGAAGATCTTGCGCCAGCGCGAGATCGCCGTCCTCTGCCGTGGCCAGGCCCATCTTGGCGCGCATGCCATCGAGCCAGTGGCGGGTGTAGAGCGTAGGAAACTCGTTGATCTGCTCGGTCAGCAGGCGCACGGCCTCATCGGCGTCGGGGTGAACCAGATCAATCAGCGTTTCGGCGAAGCGCGTGAGGTTCCATTGTGCGATCAACGGCTGGTGGGCATAGGCATAACGGCCCTGCGCGTCGATGGAGCTGAAAACCGTCTCCGGATCATAGGCATCCATGAAGGCGCAGGGGCCATAGTCGATGGTCTCGCCGGCGATGCTCATGTTGTCCGTGTTCATCACACCGTGGATGAAACCGACCAGCATCCAGCGTGCGATGAGTGCGGCCTGTGCGGCGGATACCGCAGCAAAGAGGCTGAGATAGGGATTATCGGTTCCTTTCAAGGTGGGGTAGTGGCGAGCAATAGTGTAGTCGGCCAACCGTTTGACCTTGGCACTTTCGTTGCGCGCGGCAAAGAACTGAAAGGTGCCGACGCGAATATGGCTGGCGGCGATGCGGGTGAGGATGGCGCCGGGGAGCGATGTTTCCCGACGGACGGTTTCCCCTGTCGTGACGGCGGCCAACGCGCGGGTGGTGGGTATGCCCAGCGCATGCATGGCTTCGCCGATGACATATTCGCGCAGCACCGGCCCCAGTGCCGCCTTGCCATCGCCGCCCCGCGAAAAGGGCGTGCGGCCGGAGCCTTTCAGTTGCATATCCCGGCGCCGACCATGGCGGTCGATCAACTCGCCGAGCAAGAGGGCGCGGCCATCGCCCAATTGCGGGGAGAAATGACCGAATTGATGCCCCGCATAAGCCTGGGCGAGCGGATGCGACCCTTCCGGCACTTGCTTCCCCGAAAAAATGGCGGCACCGAGATCGCTATCCAGCGCCGCGCTATCGAGCCCCAGTTCTTCGGCTAGCGCGTAGTTCAATAGCAGCAATCGGGGCGCCGGAGCAGCGGCGGCCTGCCAGGGGGCGAAAAACCCCTCCAGATCGCGCGCATAGGTATTGTCAAAATGTAATAACACCCTACCCATCCGTCATTCCTGATGCACCGGCTCCGGTATCTCCAGCTTCACCGCACCATTCTCCAGGCGCGCAGTGATGCGCGTGCCCTTGGGCAGGTCGCCAAAGAGGATATGCTCCGCCAGCGGCTTCTTCAGATGTTCCTGAATAATCCGCGTCATCGGCCGTGCGCCCATCTGCGGGTCGTAGCCCTTGTCTGCCAGCCACTGTCGTAGTTCGGCGCTGATCTCCAGGCTGTAGCCCTTTTGCAATAACTGCTCGTCCAGTTCCATGATGAACTTGTCTACCACATGCAGCACCGTCTCCTTAGAGAGCGGTGTGAAGGGTACGACGGCATCCAGGCGATTACGGAACTCTGGTGCGAAGACCCGGCGGATGGTTTCCATCTCCTGTCCGCTGTCATCCTGGGGCGTAGTCATGAAACCGATGGTGGCCTTGCCCCGCGCTTCGGCCCCCGCGTTGGTGGTCATGATCAACACTACATTGCGGAAGTCCACTGTGCGGCCGCCAGCATCTGTCAGCTTGCCGTGATCCATCACTTGCAAAAGCACATTGAAGATATCCGGGTGTGCCTTCTCAATTTCATCCAACAATAGCACCGCATGTGGATTGCGGCTCACTGCCTCCGTCAGTTGCCCAGCCTGATCATGCCCGACATATCCCGGCGGTGCGCCGATGAGCCGCGACACCGTATGCCGCTCCATGTATTCACTCATGTCGAAGCGCAGTAGCGGAATGCCGAGCAGGCTGGCCAACTGCCGACTGAGTTCGGTCTTGCCCACGCCGGTCGGGCCGGAGAAGAGGAAATTTCCCACCGGCTTTTCATGGTGGCGCAGGCCTGCCCGTGCCATTTTGATAGCTGCGGAGAGTTCGTGGATGGCCTTTTCCTGACCGTAGATGACGAATCCCAAATCCCGCTCCAAGTTCTTCAGCGCCTGACGGTCGTTAATAGAGACATTCTTGCCCGGAATACGGGCCACCCTGGCGACCATCTCTTCAATATCGTGAACGCCGATGCTTTTCTTGCGCCGGGATGCAGGCAAAAGCGCTTGCGCGGCGCCCACCTCGTCGATGAGATCAATGGCCTTGTCGGGCAGATGACGATCATGGATATGCTTGACAGACAGCCCTACCGCCGCGCGCAGGGCGGCGTCGGTATAACGCAGGCCATGATGCTGCTCGAATTGCCCCTTCAGTCCGCGCAAAATCTGCACGGACTCCTCCTGAGAGGGCTCCGGCACGTCAATTTTCTGGAAGCGGCGGGTGAGCGCTCTGTCCTTCTCAAAATACTGGCGGAACTCTTGATAGGTGGTCGCCCCGATACACTTCAGTTCACCAGAGGCGAGGGCGGGCTTCAGCAAATTGGAGGCATCCATGGCGCCGCCCGAGGCGGCCCCGGCGCCGATCAAGGTATGAATCTCGTCAATGAAGAGGATGCTGTTGGGTTTCTTGCGTAGTGCCTTCAGTACCCCCTTCAGGCGTTCTTCAAAGTCACCCCGATAGCGGGATCCGGCGATCAATGCCCCCAAATCCAAGGCATAAATGGTCGCATCTTCCAGCATCTCCGGCACCTTGCCGGCGACGATGGCGCGTGCAAGGCCCTCGACGATGGCGGTTTTCCCGACTCCCGGTTCACCAACGAAGAGGGGGTTGTTTTTTCGGCGCCGCGCCAGCACTTGCAGGGCCCGGATCAATTCCTCCTGGCGTCCGATCAGCGGGTCCAGTCGTCCGGCTCGCGCCATGGCGTTGAGGTTGCGCGCATAGACGGTAAGCGGGTCTTTACTATTTCCCTTCTTTTCCGTGGTGCCTTCGACTTCCTCTTCTTCCTCATCCATGACTTCATCCTTGCGCATGCCGTGTGCTAGAAAGTTGACCACATCAAGTCGTGTAACATGCTCTTTATGCAGGAAATAAACGGCGTGTGATTCTCTTTCGGCGAAGATGGCGACAATGACATTCGCCCCCGAAACCGCCTCCTTACCTGCCGACTGCACATGGTAGAGGGCGCGTTGAATGACCCGCTGAAAACCCACAGATGGTTGGGTATTGACCGTTCCTGCAGGACCTATGGCGGGTACCTTGCGTTCCAGAAACTGCTGTAATTCCGCCGACAGATGCGCGCGATCGGCACCGCAAGCGCTGAGCACATCAACGCCGTCAGGATTATCCAGAAGAGCAAGCAGGAGATGTTCCACGGATGCATATTCATGTCCGTACCGACGGGCGATCTGAAAGGCCTGATTGATGGACTGTTCTAGGGATTTATCGATCATGGTTCACTCCTTTTCCATGATACAACGCAGGGGGTGCTGGTGTTGCCGGGCATCGGCGGTGACCAAGGCAACCTTGGTTTCCGCCAGATCATAAGGAAAAATCCCGCAGAGTCCCTTGCCCTGCTGATGTACCGCTATCATCACCGCGACTGCCTCGTCATGGGGCTTGTGAAAATACGTCTTAAGAATATGAACCACATAGTCCATGGGGGTAAAATCATCATTGACCAGCAGCACCCGGTACCTTCGGGGCTCCTGTACCTGTGGCTCGCGCTCCAGGATGGTGCTGCGACGATGCTGCGTTTTACCCATGACCTACACCCCGTAGTATTTAACATCCGCTGTCATTGTGGCGCGTGCCCTCCGCTCTGGCAAGATAGTCCATCAGTAAGATCGGCATATCTTATATCCCTTGAAGATGGGGCCGTCGACGGCAAAAAAAAACGCCGGGGGAAAACCCCGACGCTTCTACTCAAGCGATATAGAAATTACTTGGTGATATTGATTTTCGCCTGGCTGCGCAGATCGGAGACGAACTTGGCGGCCTCTTGCTGTTGCAACTGCGCCTTGATACGGGTCTTCATGGTGCTCAGTGGCGGAGGGGTCAGGGCACGGGTCGCCTGGACCTCGATCACATGATAGCCGAACTGGGTCTGCACTGGACCAACGGGCTTGTCGATAGGGGCTGTCTCAATGGCCTGAGCGAAGGGCGGAACGACCATGCCGGGGACAATCCAGCCCAGCTCGCCACCGTGGGCGGCGCTGGCCTTGTCAATGGAGTCTTTCTCCGCTAGGGCGGAGAACTTTTGGCCAGCCTTGAGTTCAGCCACAATCTTGTCGGCTTCGGCCTTGGTTTTCACCAGAATGTGACGCACTTCGAATTCTTTTTTACCCATGGCCTGGACGAACTTGTGGTAGGCGCTCTGAATATTGGCCTCGGGAATCGGATGATCTTTCACATATTGGTCCACCGCCGCATCGGCCAGGATCTGGCGCTTGGCTATGGCCAGACGTTGCTTGACATCAGACGACTGGCCCAGCTTGTGATGGATGGCGTACTGCGAAAGTACTTCCATGTTTACCAGATTCTGCACCACTTGCTCGCGGGCATTGGGCTCTTTGGCAAGCGCCGGGCTCATGGACATGATGGCCTGCACCTGGCTGTTGTCGATGGCGGTACCATTGACGGTGGCGACAGGGGCAGCAAAAGCAGGTACTGCAAAAGCGCTGACTGTGGCAGCAAGAATGACCGCGCGAAGTTTCATAAATTTTCCTTCAGGTTAAGTGATGCTGGCCCTATTATCCATAGTGGCGGACAAAGGGGAAGTCTCAGGAGTACTACGTTGCAGTGGCGCCTCTGTTTCCCGACGTTTTTCAGGACCGAGGAGAAGCTCCACCAGGGTAAGAGCAAAATCCATAGCTGTACCAGGTCCCCGTGAAGTAACCAGGGGGCCGTCAACCACTACGGCACTTTCTTGATAGATATAGTCCGCGCTCTGCGGGTCGAGGATGCCTGGATAGGCGGTGACTTGGCGCCCGTCGAGCAGATGGTGGGTGGCCAGCATGCCAGGTGCCGCACAAATGGCGGCAATAATCTGCCCCCGCCGATGCCTTTCCCGCAGGAGCTGGATAAGCGGTTGATGCTTTGTCAGTCGCTGCACGCCCCTATTGCCGCCAGGGAGCAGGATTATATCGATATCAACATTGACCACATCGGCTAACAGCGCATCGGGTTGCAGACGCAACCCGCACCCACCGGTGACCAATCCTGCGTCGAGTCCAGCGAGGACAACTTTTAAGCCTGCCCGTCGTAGAATATCGCAGGAGATCACCACCTCCATATCCTCGAAGCCATCCGCTACAGGGATAAGCACCTGCATTGCCGAGGTCACCATAGCCCTGTTCCTCTATTTTAAGAATAAACGCACAATCCCTAGCATTGGGCAGCCCGAACAACCCTTCTTGGTTCGACCGTGCGCGTGCGAAATTTATCCGTGATCAGCACATGACAAAGCAAAATGTTTCTATCGGGATTATTGTCCCACTGCCTTTGGAAGGGGGATCACGGTATCGACGGTATGCCCCTTCCCCTGCACCGGGACGGCCTTGCCTTCTAGGATGGCGAGCGCTTCGTGCAGAGGGTAATCCTTGGCCAGATCTGGCTTTAGGACATCGCTGGCGGCCATGACCTCATCTTCCTTGGTGGACTGGGCAGTGGCAGGGACCGGTAGGGCGATGGTGTACTGGGGGGTGGCCTTGCTGCACTCATCCGGCGCTTTCAGCACGCCGTGTAGTTCCGATTCATTCAGGAGGTCGGCATTCAGGGCGCGCTGCTGTGCATTGGCTGGCTGCACCTCAATGTTGGGAACGATACCTTGGCTCTGGATGGAGCAGCCCGCCGGGGTGTAATAGAGCGCAGTCGTCAGTTTGAGGGCACCGCCATTGCCCAACGGCATCACCGTCTGCACCGACCCCTTGCCAAAGCTGTGTTGACCCATGACCAGAGCACGGTGATCATCCTTGAGAGCGCCGGTGACAATTTCGGCTGCCGAGGCCGAGCCGCCATTGATGAGCACAATCATGGGCGCGCCGTGGAGATAGTCTGGACCATGGGCGGAGAAGCGCATGTCGCTGCCGACGGTACGGCCTTTGGTATAGACGATCAGTCCCTTGTTCAGAAAGGTATCCGCCGTCTCGACCCCGGCCCCGAGCACTCCACCCGGATTATTGCGCAGGTCGAGGATCAAGCCGTTGAGATGCCCGTTGGCCTCCTGCTCCAGATGCTCTACGGCCTTGCGGGTCGCGCTGCCGGTGTTTTCCTGAAACTGACTGATACGGATGTAGCCATAACCGGGTGCAAGCATGGCCGCGCGCACACTCTGTACCTTGATGATGGCGCGGGTCAGGGTGAAGTGCAGGGGCAGAACCTGGGGGGGGCGCAAAATGGTCAGGGTTACCTGCGTACCGGGTTTGCCACGCATCATATCAACACTTTTTTGCAAGCCAATGCCCTGTAGGACCTTGCCGTCAATTTTGACGATGAGGTCGCCTGATTTGATACCCGCCTTCGCCGCCGGGGTGCCGTCGATGGGGGCAACGACTTTAAGTACCCCATGATCCCCCGTTACCTCGATCCCCAGCCCACCAAACTTGCCATTGGTGAGTACTTGCATTTCTTTGAATTCTTTTGGCGACAGATAGGCGGAATGAGGGTCCAGGGCGTTGACCATGCCATTGATGGCGCCATCCATCAGTTTTTTATCGGAAGTGGGGTCGACGTAATTGGATTTGATGATCGCGAAGAGCTGACTGAAGGTCTGGATTTGTTCCAGCGGGATTGTATCCCGATCCTTAGCCGCATAAACAGTGGCGGCAAAGCTGATGCTGACGCCCAGAACGAGCCCGACACCAACGCCCAGGAAAGTACCGCGGAGCGGTTTAGGGAAGCGGGGAGTGGACATGGATGAAATCTCCGAGGGTATGGCTGCAACCTGTGGCTATTTGCGGCAAGAGGAAGGCGACCGGCAATATGGTGCATCTCATAAAAGCTAGGTTACCCCTCAATTGTGAATGTAGTACAAGGGATTAACAGGGTGTCCCGCGTTGCGCATCTCAAAATAGAGGCCATCGTTCCCCAATTCCCCACCATTACCAACGCTGCCTACCTGACGACCTGTAGAGACCTGTTCTCCGACGTGGACATCGGTAGCACCCAAGTGCCCGTATATGGCTAACAAACTGTGTGCGATTTGCACGATGACGATTTGTTCATAGCCCCGTAAAGGCCCTGCATAAAGTACCATGCCGGGCGCAATGGCGCGAACCGGTGTCCCCGCCACGGCCTGGAAGACAATACCTTGCCAGTTGAGTCCGCCAGTCACCCGCGGGGCACCAAAACGGGCGCTGATAGGCCCGTTTACCGGTGCCGGGTAGGGGCCGTGGCCGACGATGGGTGTTGCCGGCAATGCGGGCGCTAACATTGGCGGGCGAACTACAGTGGTCGGCGGTTGCATTTGCGCGGTTACCGCCCGTTGAACCTGCCGCGCGCGCTGTTCTGTTTGGGCCCCCTGGGCTAGACGACGTTGCTCGATGGCCTGCCGTCGTGCGGCTATTGCCGCTGCGCGACGGGCCGCTGCTGCGGCTTCGGCCTTGCGTCTTGCCTCGGCGGCAGCCGCTTTCGCGCGGGCGATTTCTTCCTGATGGTGGAATTGTACGACCAGACGGCTCACCAATCCATCGAGAATATGGGCGTTTGCCTGCAGTTCGGAAATCTTCGCCTTATCGGCGGCAATGCGGTCTGCCAACTGACTTTCCAGTGCGGCGTGATGCTGACGCTGTTGCTGGAGGGTGTGTTCCTGAGCACCGACTTGCCGTGCCAATTGGGCGAGACGGGTTTCGTGGGTTTGTACCTCGCGCTTGGTCTTCAGTATTTGTTGCGCCGTGTCTTGCGTCTTGCTAATAAGTGTACTGCGCGCCTTAGCCAAGGACTCATAAAAGACGCTCATACGCCCCAGTTCTCCCGGACGTTCCGTTTGTAGCCAGACGGCCAGTGGCGTGACACCCCCCAGCGTGTAGGCGGCACGCAACTGTTGAGCGAGAATGCTTTTCTGCTGCGCCAGTTCGGCCTGGAGCGCGCTGATTTTTGCCCGCAGGTCAGCAATCTGCGATTTTGCCAGGCGCTGCTGCTGCTGAATACCGACCAGCTTTTCTTGCACCACAACAACCTGTTGATTGATCGCGTTGATTTCTCTGCGCAGTTGCGCTTGGGTTTTTTGCCCTGCCGCGAGGTGCGCCTGCATTTGCCCCAGATTCTCGTGGATATGCTCCAGCTTTTGTCGACTGTCTTGTATTTTCTCTTGCAATGTTGCCGCCCCTGCTCCCACCGGGAGGAGAATGGTCAAAGCAAGCAGTGCGCCGACGCGGGGATGGGACAGAAGCAACATGGATTAGAGGGGCTGCACCAGGTTTTTCCCGCCCATTTCAGGAGGCACCGGCAAGCCCATGAGCTGGAGCAGGGTGGGGGCGATGTCTTCCAGTGCGCCTCCGGTCAGAATCTCAGCGGAACGCCCAATATAGAGCAGAGGCACCGGGTTGCAGGTATGGGAGGTGTGCGTTTGGCCGCTCTCTACGTCCAGCATTTGTTCAACATTGCCATGATCGGCGGTGATCAGCACTTCGCCGCCTATGGCGCGCGCAGCGCTGACAATGCGACCCAGACTACGGTCTACCGCCTCGACCGCAGCAATGGCGGCGGCCAAGTTGCCACTGTGGCCGACCATGTCGGGATTGGCAAGATTACAGATGATGGCATCGTAATGACGGCTTTCGATACGGGTGACCAGAGTATCAGTCAACTCATCCACACTCATTTCCGGTTGCAAATCGTAGGTGGCGACTTTGGGGGACGGAATCAATACGCGATCCTCACCCGGGAACACCCTTTCGTCACCGCCATTTAAAAAGAAAGTGACATGGGCGTATTTTTCGGTTTCGGCGATGCGCAGCTGATGCAAGCCGTGTTGAGACACCCATTCGCCAAAGGTGTTTTTCAGGCGGGTAGGGGGATAAGCCACATGCACGTCAAAGCGTTCACTGTATTCTGTGAGGGTAACGAAGTCGGCGAGGTGGGGTGTTGCTTGCCGGGTGAAACCATCGAAATCCGCTTCGACAAAGGGGCGGGTGATCTGTCGGGCGCGATCGGAACGAAAGTTCATGAATAACACCGCATCATGATCGCCGATACACGCCGGGCTGGCACCAATCTGGGAGGCGGCAACAAATTCGTCACTTTCGCCACGCGCATAGGCGGCGGCGAGCGCTTCTACACCCGTGGCATAGTGTTCACCTTTACCGAGGGTAAGCAGATCATAAGCCTGCTGTACCCTATCCCAGCGGTGGTCGCGGTCCATGGCATAGAAACGGCCAATCACTGAAGCCAGAGCACCACCATGGGTGCTGATCTCGGCATCCAGCTTTTCCAGTGATAGCGCCGCGCAGCGTGGCAGGGTGTCACGACCATCCAGAAAGGCATGCACATAGACCCGTTCAGTCCCCCGGCCTCGTGCCAGGCGCAGCGCCGCGAGAATGTGTTCTTCGTGGGAGTGCACCCCGCCTGCTGAAAGCAGGCCAAGAATATGTACAGCACCGCCCCGTGCCTTGGCGGCATCCACCGCCGCACAGAGGGTGCTGTTAGCATAAAAGCTGCCATCGGCGATGGCACGATTAATACGTTCATACTCCTGATATACCACGCGACCGGCACCGATATTGATGTGCCCGACTTCGCTGTTGCCCATCTGCCCGCCCGGAAGCCCTACAGAGGCACCAGACGCATTGATGAGGCCATGGGGATGACTTTGCCACCAGCCATCCCAGTTCGGCGTACGTGCCTGGGCAATGGCGTTATCCTCGGGATCTTCGCGATATCCCCAGCCATCGAGGATCAGGAGTAACACCGGACGTGGTTTATGGGTCATCAGTTTCCTCTGCATGGCGAACATACCCCGTGAGTGAAAAGCATTAGAACAGATCGGGAGAATCCTGTCATGGGGTCATGATCTGAGGTTTCAGATGCCAGATATCCGCATTGTACTGGGCAATGGTCCGGTCACTGGAGAAAACGCCGCTGGCCGCCGTATTGAGGATACTGAGACGTTGCCATTCGGTCTGATCATGCCAGAGTTCCGCTGCTTCCCGTTGCTTCAGCTTGTAGCTGGTAAAGTCGGCGAGCACCATCCACGGATCCTGGGGATGGGTGACGGCGTGGATGATGGGGTCGAAAATGCCCGGTTCGAAAGCGTTGAAATAGCCGCTCTGTATGAGATCCATGACCCGTTGCAGGTCATGGTCCGCCTGTAGGTAGATTTGCGGGTTATAGTGCCCGCGCTGTTGACCCACCTCCTGGGCATTCAATCCGAAGAGGAAAAAATGTTCGGGACCTACCGCGTCGCGGATTTCGATATTGGCGCCATCCAGAGTGCCAATGGTCAGTGCCCCGTTCATCATGAACTTCATGTTGCCGGTACCGGAAGCCTCCTTGCCGGCCGTGGAGATTTGCTCGGAGAGATCCGTCGCCGCGCAAATTTGTTCCATGAGAGAGACCCGGTAATCGGGTAGAAAACTCACGCGCAACAAACCCTCGGTATCGGGATCGTGATTGATGACATTGGCAATGTTGTTGATGAACTTGATGATGCGCTTGGCCATAAAATAGCCGGGTGCGGCCTTACCAGCGAAAAGGACATTGCGGGGAGTCACCTCGGCCGCTTCGCCGCGCTTGATGCGGTCATACAGGTGGATGACATGCAGAGCGTTGAGTAGTTGCCGCTTGTACTCGTGGATGCGCTTTACCTGTACATCCACTAGGGCCTCGGAGATGAAAGTGACGCCGGTATGCTGATGCACGAGCGCCGCCAGCCTTTTCTTGTTAACGCGACGTACCTCTGCCCAGCGTTTGCGGAACCCCGCATCATCCGCTGCCGCCGCCAGGTCCCGTAAACGCTCCAGATCGTACTTCCAATCGGGGCCGATGCGTTCGGTGATGAGATCACGCAGCCCTGGATTGGCCCATTGCAGCCAGCGTCTCGGAGTCACCCCGTTGGTTTTATTGTTGAACTTTTTTGGCCAGAGACGGTGAAAATCAGCGAAAAGTTCATCGCGGAGGAGCTGGGTGTGCAGTGTTGCGACCCCGTTGACCGAAAAACTGCCGACCACGGCGAGGTGCGCCATCCGCACCATCTGCTCACCGCCTTCTTCGATAATAGACAGCCGCCGCAGCAAATCGGTGTCGCCCGGTGCGTGCCGAGCCACTTCTTGCAGGAAACGTCCATTGATTTCCAGGATGATTTCCAGCAGGCGTGGCAGGAGTTGTCGGAATAAACGCACCGACCATCGCTCTAGTGCTTCGGGCAATAAGGTGTGGTTGGTATAGGCCATGGTGTGGCTGGTAATGTCCCACGCGTCTTGCCAGCTTAGGCCATGCTCATCCATCAGCAGGCGCATCAGTTCCGGCACGGCGCAACTGGGATGGGTGTCGTTGAGTTGGAAGCAGTGATGTTCGGCAAAATCGCGGAAATTTTCGCCGTGGACAGCGACCCAGTCCGCGACTACATCCTGAAGACTGGCGGAGGCCAGAAAGTACTGCTGGCGCAGGCGCAATTCTTTGCCGTTTTCGCTGCTATCGTTGGGATAGAGCACCATACTGATGTGTTCTGCGCTATTTTTTGCCGCAACCGCCTCCGGATAAGCGCCAGCGTTGAACTCGCCGAGATCAAAAATGTCGGTGGCTGCTGCACGCCACAGGCGTAGAGTGTTGACCACGTCGTTACGATAGCCGGGGATGGGGATATCGTAAGGCACGGCGAGGACATCGTGGGTGTCGACCCAGCGCTGACGCATTTTCCCGTGGGCATCGTGATAGGTATCGCTACGCCCAAAGAAATGGATCCGGCGCACGCGCTCTGGCCGTTTCAGTTCCCAGGGATAGCCGTTCTTCAACCAGTGATCGGGTTCCTCTAGTTGCTCGCCACCGCGAATTTCCTGACGGAACATGCCGTAATCGTAGCGAATACCATAACCTGTGACCGGCAGGCCCAGAGAGGCGCAGCTGTCGAGAAAGCAGGCGGCGAGACGGCCCAGGCCGCCGTTACCTAAGCCGGCGTCAGGTTCGACCTCGAGGAGATCCGTCAGCTTACGGTGTTCCTGGGTAAGCATGTCGCGCGCAGCGTCTTCCAGCCCCAGGTTGAGCAGGGTATTACCCATGGTCCGCCCCAGTAGGAACTCCAGAGACAGATAAAAGGTGCGCTTGCCATTTTCGGCAGCCACCTTTTTCTGGGTGGTCTTCCAGCGTTCGATGAGCCGGTCACGCAGGCTCATTGCCAGCGCGGTGTAAACACTATTCCCCGAGCTGGCTGACTCTTCGGCACCCAGGGTGCGAAGCAGATAATGGCGCGTGTCCATGCACAGGCTGGAGGCATCCATACCCAAAGAGGGTAGTGAGCACGCGGTTTTTCTGGGGCGTTGGGAGGGCATAGGGGACTCCTCAAAAGACGGATGGCAGGCAGTCTCATCATAGAATGATGTTCTGGCCCGGGGAAAGAGGGGTTTGTTGCTTGTTTTTTGTGATTGCCGCATCTATCTATGTAAGGTAACCATTGAAAAACGGAGAACTCATGATGGCTATCGTAACCTGGGTGTTGGTGAGTAATGCCGCGGAAGCGCGCCTCTTTAAAAATGAAGGTTGCGATACAGGGCTGCATCTCTTGCAGGATTGGACCCACCCCGACAGCCGCAAACATCAGGACGATCTGGTGACGGATGCAGGAGGGCGGGTTCAGCAAAGCTTCGCCGCCGGGGCACGACCTGGCATCGAATGGCAAACCAGTCCTAAAGAGACGGAAATGTTGCACTTCGCCAGCGAACTGGCAACTTATTTAGGTGAGGCGCGCAAACAGAATGCGTTCCAACACTTGGTGCTTGTCGCTTCTCCACATGTTCTGGGCTTGTTGCGTGAAAAACTGGATGCACCTACCATAGCGATGGTCTCGGGCACCTTAAACAAGGATTACACCAGTGCCGGGGTTGACGAACTCGCTAAACATCTCGCCCAAGTGATGTGTCCCTGATGGCCAAATCGTTGGCAGATTTTATACGGAATGCGCGCAGTCAAATTCGCGAAATAGACTGCGACACGCTTGAGGATTGGTTGCGCAGCCGCGATGATGTGCTGGTGGTGGATGTCCGGGAGTCCTGCGCCTTTGTGGAGGGGCATCTGCCCGATGCTATCCACGTGCCCCGCGGCTATCTGGAGGCTTTGGCCGATCCGGAGTATGGCCATTGTCATCCGGAGTTGGCCTTGGCGCGTGGTCGGGTCGTTGTCCTTTACTGTGACAGCGGAACGCGCTCCGCGCTGGCAGCGGTGACCTTGCAGGAGATGGGCTTTACCGAAGTTTATAACCTCGGCGGCGGCATCAATGTCTGGGATGCCGAGGATAAGCCCATCGTTTCCTAAGTGACTCGAAATCTAGCCGATATTCTCGCCAAAGTTTTCATGATAGCGCGCCTGGAATTCCGGCCAGGTAAAGCGGTGGTTTTGGGTGCCCGGACTTTCAATCTTATAGGCGCCCATCAACGAGGCGATCTTGCCGATCGTTTCCCAGCCGAGGTTGCGCTCCAGTCCATATAGCAGCCCTGCGCGATAGGCATCACCGCATCCGGTAGGATCCAAAACGGCTTTGGGCTTGGCGGCCGGAATGATCGTTTCCTCGCCATCATGATAAATCACCGAGCCATGTTCGCCGCGGGTGACAATCAGGGCCTTCAGACGCTGGCAGAGCTCGTCGACACCGAGACCCGTGCGTGCCTGTACCATCTGGCACTCATAATCATTGACGGTGAGGTAGTCGGCGCGATCAATCAGATGCGTCAGGGTTGCGGTATCAAAAAGGGGCAAGCCCTGGCCCGGATCAAACAGCGTGGGGATGCCAGCATTCGTAAGGTCTTCCAAATGCTGCACCATGGCGCCGAGGCCATCGGGTGAAACAATGGCCCAACGCACGTCCTCGGGAATGCAGCCGGCCAGGTGATTTTCCTGGGCCTGAAACATGGCGCCGGGATGAAAGGCAGTGATCTGATTGTCGTCCAGATCAGTGGTAATGAAGGCCTGCGCAGTGTAATGGTCCGGGAGAATTCGCAGTAGACTGGTGTCTAATTCTTGTGCCCTCAGGTGATCGAGGTAGGGTGTGAAGTCCTGGCCAGCAGTGCCGACAATCAGCGGGTTGCCACCTAACAATTTTAGATTGTACGCGATGTTGCCAGCACATCCGCCAAAGTCGCGCCGCATTTCCGGGACGGTAAAGGACACGTTCAGCATGTGTACCTGATCGGGCAGAATGTGCGCCTTGAAGCGATCCTGAAAAACCATGATGGTATCAAAGGCCAGAGAACCGCAGACGAGAGTGGACATGGAAACTCCTTGTTGGTTTTTTGTCAAAACTGGCTAAAAGGTGTGGTATATTCATCTAAATCAGGCTACGATTGTAACAGGTTTCGATTCACAGTGCTGCTATATACGAGGTGCATTAGGTCATGAAGGGGAGGTTGCGCGCTTTACTGGTGTTCTCCGGGCTTGTCCTCGCCATTCCGGCTTGGGCGGCGGGCCAGTCTGCGCATGATGAGACCTACATCAATCTCTTTGGCGGGAGCACCTTTTTTGATGCATCCAGCGGACTGGGTGGCGGAGGTGATGCTGGTGTGGTTGGCTTGCGCCTGGGGCGGCGTGTAGATGCCCATGTGGGGGTTGAAGCGCAGGTGGCAGCGGCCTTCGCTCAGTTACAGAGCCCCGCGCATACTGGCGCCGCCAATCAATACAGTGCGGCGGTCCTGGGTAATCTTTACGCTTTCGACAGTCCTAATACTCCTTACCTCTCGCTGGGTTTGGGGGCATCCAGCAACCTGTTTGATAACCGGGTTGGACGAGGTAGCTCGTTGATGGGTGTCTTCGGGGTGGGATATCAGTATCTGTTGAATGATCAGATTGGTTTGCGTCTGGGGGTGCAGGATCAGTTGCTCTTTAATACCCCTACGCCCAGCAGTGCGAACTTCAATGATGTACAGGTGACGGGTGGTATTTCCTATTTTTGGGGTGGTGGCAATAAATCTTCTTTTCCGGTAGTCGGCCCGGCGCATCCCTAAGCCGTATACCCATCACGCTTGAGCAATTTTTGCCTTTGCGGTGAGTGTGTTTCACTTCGCTTGTGCTGCTTCCCTTTGATATAGTGCGCACTGTCCCTGTCGACAGTGACAGTCGGCCTAGCCAGCGAGGAACTTAGCGCATGTCCAAAAGTCATCTTTTCACCTCTGAATCTGTTTCCGAAGGTCACCCCGATAAAGTCGCGGATCAGATTTCCGATGCCATTCTTGATGCGATCCTGGCCCAGGACCCCCGTGGTCGGGTGGCGGCCGAGACACTGATTACTACGGGTCTGATCGTGCTCGCGGGTGAAATTACCACCACAGCGGTGGTGGACTATGCGGATGTGGCGCGCCAGACCGTGCGCCGGATCGGTTATAACTCCTCGGATATGGGTTTCGACTGGGCTTCATGCGCGGTGGTGCAGACCTTGGACAAGCAATCCCCTGATATCGCTCAAGGCGTGGACGAAGGTGCCGGCCTTGACCTCGATCAGGGCGCTGGTGACCAGGGCCTGATGTTCGGCTTTGCCTGTGACGAGACGGATGTGCTGATGCCGACGCCCATCTACTTTGCCCACCGTCTGACCGAGCGGCAGGCGATGGTGCGCAAGGATGGTCGCCTGTCCTGGCTGCGTCCCGATGCCAAGAGTCAGGTGACGGTACGCTATGAGGATGGTCGCCCAGTCGCCATTGATACCGTGGTGCTTTCCACCCAGCATAGCCCGGATATCAGCCATGCAGATCTCGTCGACGCCGTGCGCGAGGAAATCATCAAGCCCGTCCTGCCTCCTGAGATGATCCATAAGGATACTAAATACCTCATCAACCCTACCGGCCGTTTTGTGATCGGCGGGCCCGTGGGGGACTGCGGTTTGACCGGGCGCAAAATCATTGTGGACACCTACGGCGGTCAGGGTAGCCATGGCGGCGGTGCGTTCTCCGGCAAGGACCCTTCCAAGGTAGATCGTTCCTCTTCCTACGCCGGACGCTATGTGGCCAAGAACATCGTGGCCGCCGGTCTGGCCAGGCGTTGCGAAGTACAGGTGGCCTATGCCATCGGCGTTTCGCAGCCGGTGAGCCTGATGGTGGATACTTTCGGTACCGGAGTGATTGACGACGACCGGATCGCCGTTCTGGTGCGTGAGCACTTTGACCTGCGTCCCAAAGGCATCATCCAGATGCTCGACCTGTTGCGGCCCATCTATGCCAAAACGGCTGCCTATGGTCACTTTGGTCGCGAAGAGCCTGAGTTTACCTGGGAGCGCACGGACAAGGCAGCCGCCTTGCGCGACGCTGCCGGACTGCGGTAAAAATGCCTTGGCGGGGGTTCTCCCCGCTGGAAGATCGGGTCGAGGGGCGCTGCAGTCGTCATGCCTCGCTTTGCCGTCCCGGCTGGATGCTTTCCCGGCCGGAAAGGCGGTGGGGGCGACGATCAGGCTCGGCCTATGCTTCCCATCTGTAAAACTGCGCTCGCTTTCATGCTCAAGGAATGACTTACATGAATGCTGTGCTCAAAAGTTCTGCTGATTACAAAGTCGCCGATATTTCCCTTGCTGATTGGGGACGTAAAGAAACCCGCATCGCTGAAACAGAAATGCCGGCATTGATGACCATTCGCCGCAAATATCAGGCGCAGCAGCCCCTCAAGGGCGCGCGTATTGCCGGCTGCATCCACATGACCATCCAGACCGCGGTGCTTATCGAAACGCTGGTGGCGCTCGGTGCGGAAGTGCGTTGGTCCTCCTGTAACATTTTCTCCACCCAGGATCAGGCGGCGGCGGCCATCGCGGCGGCGGGTATTCCGGTTTTTGCCTGGAAAGGTGAGACGGAAGACGAGTATTGGTGGTGTGTCGAGCAGACCATCACCGGTCCGGATGGCTGGCGCCCGAACATGCTGCTGGATGATGGCGGAGACCTCACCGGCCTGTTGCATCAGAAATATCCGGAGCTGCTGGCCGGTATCCATGGTGTCTCCGAGGAGACCACTACCGGTGTGCATCGCCTTTGGGAAATGGCCCAGAAAGGCAGCCTGAAAATTCCTGCCATCAACGTCAACGATTCCGTGACCAAGAGCAAGAACGACAACAAGTATGGATGCCGTCACTCGCTCAGTGACGCCATCAAGCGGGCCACCGACCATCTGCTCTCCGGTAAGCGCGCGCTGGTGCTGGGCTATGGCGATGTGGGCAAGGGCTCGGCGGCTTCCCTGCGTCAGGAAGGGATGATCGTCCGCGTCTCAGAGGTGGATCCCATTTGCGCCATGCAGGCCTGCATGGACGGTTATGAAGTCGTGTCGCCCTATAAAAACGGCATCAACGATGGTACGGATGCCAGCGTTGATCGTGATCTTCTGGGCCAGATGGATTTGCTGGTGACCGCTACCGGCAACTTCAACGTTTGTGACGCCGGTATGCTCAAGGCCATCAAGAAGGGCGCCGTGGTCTGTAACATTGGTCATTTTGATAACGAGATCGATACCGCTTTCATGCGCAAAACCTGGGCTTGGGACGAAGTGAAGGCGCAGGTCCACAAGGTCTACCGTGATGCGGCTGCCGGTAAGGCCTTTGATCCCGATAGTGATGACTACCTGATTCTCCTCTCCGAAGGGCGTCTGGTGAACCTGGGCAATGCGACGGGTCACCCCAGCCGAATCATGGATGGTTCTTTCGCCAACCAGGTGCTGGCGCAGATTCACCTGTACGGCGAGCGTTTCGCCGATCTGCCTGCCGCGGAGAAGGCCGGTCACATCTCCGTTACCGTTCTGCCGAAGGCTCTGGATGAAGAAGTGGCGCGCTATATGGTGGAAGGCTTTGCGGGGGTATTGACCCGTCTGACCGATGTACAGTCCAAGTACCTTGGCGTGTCCGTTGATGGGCCCTTCAAGGCGGACGCGTACCGCTACTGATGGCACATTCCGTCGAGTTCTTTCCCCCCAAAAATGCCGCGGGTGAGGAACGTCTGCGGGAGGCGATAACCGCGCTTCTCCCCTTGGGTCCCGAGTATGCCTCGGTGACCTTCGGGGCGGGCGGGTCCACCCGCGAGCGGACCTTTGCTACCGTGACCATGATCCGTCAGGATTATGATCTGGAGGCGGTGCCGCATCTCTCGTGCATCGGGTCTACGGAAGCGGGGATCCGGGAGATTCTCGAAGATTACCAGAAGCAGGGCGTACGGCGTATCGTTGCCCTGCGCGGTGATTTACCAGAAGGTATGGAGAATCCCGGCCACTTTCAGCATGCTGCAGATCTGGTTGCATTTATCCGCCATTTTGGTGGTTTTGACGTGTATGTGGCGGGCTATCCGGAGATCCATCCCCGGGCGACTTCGGCTCGTGATGATGTGGCACATCTGGTGACCAAGGTGCGGGCGGGGGCGGATGCGATTATCACCCAGTATTTTTTCAATCCCGATGCCTATCTGCAGTTGCGCGATGATTTGCAACGGCAAGGGGTTGATGTGCCGGTGGTGGTTGGCGTCATGCCTATCACTAATTTTGAGCAGATATCCCGTTTTTCTGCCATGTGCGGAGCGGACATCCCTCAGTATGTGCGACGCCGAATGGAAGCCTACAGCGATGATCCGCAATCCCAGTATCAGCTTGGAATTGAGTTGTTGAGCCGGCAGTGCCGGCTACTGTTGCGGGAGGGGGCACCGAGCCTGCATTTTTATACCCTGAATCAGGCTGAAGCGACGGCAGCGATTTGGCGTAACCTCAGTCTCTAGTCATCATTGACGCTATCTATCGTCGGGCCATTGCACAGGCCTTCTGTGGCGGCGTTTTATGTTGACCGGCGAGTGTCCTTTGCTAAACTGCCCGAAAACGGGGCTTTGTCCGTAGAGCGGACTGCCGCAGATTTTATTCACTAAAGAGGTTACATTCTCATGTCTAAGAAACATCCCGTCGTTGCCGTGACTGGTTCATCAGGGGCGGGTACCACCACCGTCAAGCATGCCTTCCATGACATTTTCAGGCGCTTGAAAATTAACCCGGTCATTATCGAAGGTGATAGCTTCCATCGTTACAACCGTACCGAGATGCGCGAAGCCATCGCCAAGGCGGCGGCTGATGGTAAAACCATTAGCCATTTTGGCCCGGAAGGCAATGATTTCGAAGCGCTGGAGCGGCTATTCCGCGAGTATGGTGAGACCGGTCATGGGCAGATGCGTTACTACGTTCACGACGAGTCTGAGGCCGAACTGCGCGGTAGCGCACCGGGTACGTTCACCCCTTGGCAGGATATGCCATCTGGTACGGACCTGCTGTTTTATGAAGGACTGCATGGTGGTGTGAAGACCGATGATGTTGACGTGGCTAATTACGTCGACCTATTAGTTGGTGTGGTGCCGGTGGTCAATCTGGAGTGGATTCAGAAGATTCACCGTGACAATGCCCAGCGTGGCTATTCCGCTGAGGCGATTGTGGATACCATTCTGCGTCGTATGCCGGACTACATTCACCACATTACCCCGCAATTCTCACGCGCCCACATCAATTTCCAGCGTGTACCGCTGGTGGATACGTCCAATCCCTTCATTGCCCGCGATATTCCGACACCGGACGAAAGCATGGTGGTCATCCGCTTTCGTGACCATAGGGAAGCGAACTTCCCCGCTCTATTGCAAATGTTGCCGGGTAGTTTTATGTCTCGTTCTAATACCTTGGTAATCCCAGGAACCAAGATGGGTTTCGCGATGGAAGTCATCCTTGGGCCGCGTATTGAACAGATGCTGGAAGACATGCGCGACTCTATCTGAGGCCATGCAGGCTTAACCTCAGATTAATCCCGTGGTGGCGGTGCTACTGCGGGATTTGTGTTTCTGGCAGGGACTATTGGTGCACCAAGCGCCAATGCCAAGTAGTCGTTGTGACTGGGTCGATCAAGATGTTGGCATCACTCGAAAGGTGGGCGGTCTCGGTGATTGCGCCACACTGTTTGGCGCGCTGCAGCCATCCGGCCATCGACAGACCGGAATCGTGTTTGAGCACATACAGCTCTTGCCATTCCAGCGCATGACGCTGTGCCCCAACGGATACTCCCGGCCATCTTCGGTCCGTGCCTTGGCCGTCAAGCCAGAGAAGCCCGGGTTCTCTTCAGCCGCGCGTGGCGGGAAATCGATGGGTGCGCCCGGAGCGCGCATAATGGCCGAACCGGAGGGTGAGAATAAACAGCTACGGAAGGAATTGGCGCAAATGCGTATGGAGCGGGATATCGTAAAAAAGCGGCTCAAAGGTGAGCAAACCGTATCGCGCTCTTGCGGAATGCGGGCAGATCGGCGCATCCTTCGTGAAAACCCGCCAACGCGATATAATCACGACAAACGATCTGGAAAGGATGACCCATGAGTTTATCCAAAGAACATTTGATTATTTTCGACACTACCTTGCGCGATGGAGAACAGTCGCCGGGCGCGGCCATGACGCGCGATGAAAAACTGCGTATCGCCAAGGCCCTGGAGCGTTTGCACGTGGATGTCATCGAGGCAGGCTTTCCCGCCGCCAGCAACGGCGATTTTTTTGCGGTGCAGGCCATCGCCGCGGCGGTAAAGGACAGCCGTATCTGTGCGTTGGCCCGTGCCCGGGACGCTGATATCCGCCGCGCCGGGGAGGCCATCGCTGGTGCAGCGGCGGGGCGCATCCACACTTTCATTGCCACCAGTCCGGTACACATGCAGGCCAAATTGCGCATGTCTCCCGACGAGGTCTTGGATCGGGCGGTGGCTGCGGTGAAGCTTGCCCGGCGGTATTGCGATGATGTGGAGTTTTCGCCGGAGGATGCCGGGCGTTCCGAAGAGAACTTCCTCTGCCGGGTTATCGAGGCGGTGATCGACGCCGGAGCACGTACCATCAATATCCCGGATACGGTGGGTTACAACCTCCCGGACCGCTTCGGGCAACTCATCGCCAACCTGCGCGCGCGGGTGCCCAATGCCGACCAGGCGATCTTCTCCATCCATTGCCACAACGATCTGGGTTTGGCGGTGGCAAACTCGCTGTCGGCGGTGCAGCATGGTGCGCGTCAGGTGGAGTGCACCATTAACGGATTGGGCGAGCGGGCGGGCAATGCAGCCCTGGAAGAAATTGTCATGGCTGTGCGGACCCGGACTGATGTCTTCGCCTGTGATACCCGTATCGACATCAGCCAGATCGTACCTACCAGCAAATTGGTGTCCACCATTACCGGTTTCCCGGTGCAACCCAACAAGGCCATTGTCGGTGCTAATGCCTTTGCCCATGAGTCAGGTATTCATCAGGATGGCGTCCTCAAACATCGCGAAACTTATGAGATCATGCGTGCCGAGGATGTGGGTTGGGCCGCCAACCGGATGACCCTGGGTAAGCTCTCGGGTCGGGCGGCCATGCGAGCACGCCTCGGTGCCCTCGGTATTCATCTGGAGGGGGAGGCGTTGAACGTGGCTTTTGCCCGCTTCAAAGACCTGGCCGATCGCAAAGCCGAAATCTTCGACGAGGATTTGCAGGCGTTGGTCAATGAGGATATGCAAGAGGAACAGGCAGAACGCTATCGCTTGGGTTATCTACGCGTTTGCTCGGAGATGGGTACCCATCCCGAAGCCCAGGTGGAGGTTTTGGTGGAAGGCGTGGCCAAGACCGCCGGTGCCATGGGTGGAGGACCAGTGGACGCCGCCTTCAAGGCCATCGAAGCGGTGGTGGCAAGCGGTGCGCAATTGTTACTGTATTCAGTCAATGCCATCACGACGGGTACTGACGCCCAAGGGGAGGTCACGGTGCGTTTGCAGCAGAACGGACGCATCGTGAATGGTCTGGGAGCGGATACGGACATCGTCCTCGCCAGCGCCAAAGCCTATCTTTCGGCCCTGAACCGCCTGCAACAACCCCAAGAGCGGCGGCATCCGCAGATCTAGGGCGACATGGCCTTTCCCCTCAATCCCATTGCCCGCCAATGACGCCGGGCGTGACTTCCACTTCTGAGGAGAAGTTCATGGAAACGGTATCGGAGTTGGGTTTTTGGCAGCGCATGGCGACGACCCAAGGACTAATCATCCTTTTTTTTACCTCCGCAGGTTGCCATTCCTGCCGGATCTGGCGCAAGTTGCTAGCGGATTACGAGGCTGCCCGCAGTGGTTTGCAAGTCTGGGAGGTCGACGCAGGGATCGATATGGGGATCACTCAGGAGTTGAATGTCTATCATCTGCCCGCGCTTTTTCTTTTCCGGGATGGCCATTATCAGCGCCCCATTCAGGTGGAAGCGCGGGCGCATGCGTTAGACCGGTGGCTGGCAGCGATGACTGACCAGCCACCGGAAGAAATGCCATGACGGCCTGGGACGATACGGGTTGGCACCGTCAGGCGCAGCGCGCGCCGTCGCCCTACCACGACGAACGTCCGGTGAGCACGGTGGTGGACCTGCTGGTGGTGCATGCCATCAGCCTCCCGCCTGAGAGCTTTGGTAGCGGTGACGTGCAGCGTTTTTTCATGGGGACTTTGGACTTCGGTAGCTATCCGTACTATGGCGCTTTGCGCGACTTGCATGTCTCCGCACACTTTTTTATCGAACGGGATGGTACCTTGTGGCAGCACGTCGGTGTATTTCAGCGCGCCTGGCATGCCGGGGCGTCTGCGTGGCAGGGCCGCCCAGCCTGTAACGATTATAGTGTCGGCGTCGAGTTGGAGGGCAGTGAAAGTACTACATTCATGCCGATCCAGTATCAGCGTCTGGCGACATTGGCGAAAGACTTGCAGGGCCTATTCCCGGGTATGAATCCTGAACGTATGGTGGGACACTCGGACATTGCCCCCGGTCGTAAATGGGATCCAGGCCCCGGTTTTTCCTGGTCCTATCTGGCGGCGGTGAGTAAAAATGGCGGCCATGCGGCAAGCACCTAACGCAATTGGCG
>JAPTWR010000168.1:0-1497 GCA_028065135.1 Acidithiobacillus sp. | reverse complement strand
TTGGCGCAGCGCGTTGTAGAGACTGCGCGACTGCTATGAGCTTTTGAAGCCAGCAGTCCCCACGACCTCTGCATCTGGCTCATGAATCCGTTCGTCGCGACCGTAGAACTTCACCCCGCGGATGATTTTGTCGCGGCCCTGACTGATCCGGTACTGATTGTTGTCGCGCAGGGAGTACACACAGCCGCAGTATTCCTGCTGATAAAACTGTTCACGTTTGGCAATGTCGATCATCCGCGCGCTGCCGCCGTCCTTGCGCCAATTATGGTCCCAGTATTTCAAGCCCGCATGGCGCGCGGCGGCCCGGTGTCCACAACCGTTAATCTGTTGCATGTCCTTCCAACGGGAAATCCCGAGGGTGCTGGAGAAAATACTGAAGCCATGTTCAACAGCGTACAGGGCGGAGCGCTCAAAGCGCATATCGAAGCAGGCGGTGCAGCGTTTACCACGCTCCGGCTCCCACTCCAGCCCGCTCACCCGGGAAAACCAGTTGTCCTTATCGTAGTCGAGGTCAATAAAGGGCACCCCAAGTTGCTCAGCGTAGCGGATATTTTCTGCCTTACGCAGTTCATACTCGGCCTGGGGATGGATGTTGGGATTGTAGAAGAGTACGGTAAACCCGATGTTTGCCGCGCGGATATCATCCATGATAGGTCCGGCACAGGGCGCACAGCAGGAATGCAGCAGGATATGCTGGCTGCCATTGGGCGTTTGTAGCGGGGCGGCGGGCTTTTTGGACATGGGGGCGGTTCCCTGATGAATGACTTACCGGATGGAAGGATAGCGCTTTGCACCGATTTTGCCAAAAAGAGGAGGAAAAAATGGAGAGCGATTTGCGTAGAGGGGGTTGCCAGCCCTGTGAAGGCGGGATGGCAGGGTTGTCGGCGGAGGCCGTTCAAGCGGGATTACAGGATTTACCCGGCTGGCGGCTTGATGGCCATACGCTACGCCGAGATTGCCATTTCAAAAACTTTTACGAAACCATGGCCTTTGTAAATGCTGTGGCCTGGATTGCCAACCGGGAAGATCATCATCCTGATATGGAAATCGGTTATGGACGTTGTGTGGTGCGCTATAGCACCCATGCCATAGATGGGCTGACAGCTAATGATTTTATCTGTGCCCGGCAGATTAACGCACTTTTGGCTTGATGCCGCGCTTTGGGAGCAGCATATTCAGGTTCTGCTCCTCATTAGCTGCGAAGTGGGGCGCCGCCTTAAGCCTGATGGACCGAGCGCAGGAGGGGGCGCATACCTTCCCGAATCTGGCGCTGGATGAAGGCGGCGCGGCCAGGCTCGCGCTTGTCCAGTTCAGCGGCGCACTGGGAATCCGTCAACGCGGCGGCGCTGAGCATGACTTCCAGTTCACAGGTGTCTACCTTGGGATCGGTGAGCGCGGTCGGGGCGACATTCATCTGGTTGCCAACCTGCCAGAACATCCGCGCATTCCACAGGCGCAGGCGCACATTGGGATTCTGAAAGAGTTCTACACAACGGG
>JAPTWR010000014.1 GCA_028065135.1 Acidithiobacillus sp. | reverse complement strand
CGGACATACGCATTACGGACCGGACCCGAGGCATTAGCCCCTACCGGATTGGCATTGATGAAGCGGCCTTCTGGCAGTTCCAGAGCAAAGAGATTCGACAACCCACCCCAGCCGGCATAGCGACTCAGGACCGCCTTTTCAGCATCCGTGGCATCCCGCCCCTCGGTTTCAAGGGTTTTTAGCACGCGGATCGCACTCACGTTATCGGTGAGCGCCGAGAGCTCTGTAAATACATCCCGCTGGATGTGTGTTGGGTCGCCGAAGTAATGCCGTGGATTGTTGCTCATGCTCATGGGTGCCCTCAATATTTGTGGTACACCCTTTGTTTATGCCTCTGAAAAGCGTTTATCTTCGTTCTGGAGAAATGGGCTGCCTATAACGGAAAAGGCCACGACGAATCGTGGCCCAGTTTCCCCGCCAGGAACGCCCGGGATAGCGCCGACATTCTGCCCCGCTCGGGGGGCATTGCCTTGGCCTATTGGCCCGGTTTTTTAACAATTACTGAGGTGGCCGCTCTAGGCGGAGATACTTTCGGCAAGGCATCGTAGGTGGCGTTGGTCGCAGCGGCGATGCTCTTTATGTATTGAACGGCCTTGTCCGCAATCGTACCACTCCCCTGCGGAGAGGGCAGCGTGCCAAGATTGCCATGAACATCCGACATGCGCTTGCGTAAGGATAGCAGGGTCGGCAACCGCTCGGCTTCCGGCAGGTCGGTAATGACCGCGCAGGTCTTTTCCAGTTTTGCACACCCATTTTCTGCACCCACTCGTCCAGCACCTCCAGCACCCTCTGCGTGCGTGTATCCCGATCTGCGGGATTTTGGGGAACATCAACCGGGAACGTCTTGTCCTTCCGCACGAACTCAATATGACTTTGCAATTTGGTAATTGCCTGGTTGGTGGCCAGTACGGCCTCCCGCGCATTGCACAAGGCACCTGTATGCTGGCCCACATCCTTATCCTGCACGGTGATTTCCTGATCACCCCAGCTTTCCATGAGCATGGATGTGACGCGTTTCGGCAACGATGATTCTATCATTGTGATTACTTCTACGGGGTCGGCTCCATAAAGTTTTTTCGCCGACTCAACAAAACGGTCTGCGTAACCAATAACCGAATCCGGTATCCCATGCCACTTCACCATCTCATTAAATCGAGCAGACAATTTCAAAGCGTCTGTTTTCTGGGAAATACCAACCAAGTCATTCATGTCTTGGAGACTTGGCAGCAATATCCCTGATCATGAGATTGCCCCACAAATTTTCCACGGGTGTGGCGTCTATCCGAAAGTCATCCCCTAGTTTTTTCTTGTATTCGTCCTCTATATCCATAACGATATCCGGATCGAGATCCGGGGAATATATATCTATGTCGCCGGAAGAAATACGCATGCTATGCGCAAGCATTGCACTCCCGCCAACAAGCACGATTTGACCGCCACGGCGGCCCTTCAAATCATCATGGCGCTCAATGAGTTCAACAACAATCCTGGAAGTGTCCGCCCAATTGACGATATCACGGTGGTCATCGCTCATCTTTATCGCCATTTAACGACTGACGAAAGCAAGTCAGCCAGCAGTCTATCCATGTCATATTGCGCCATAACCATACCCTCATCAGAGGTGGTCAGGAGGGTGTCTGACAAAATAGATTCTATTTCATCTTGGGTTATAACCTTCCATCGCAGTAAAAAACGCAACAGATCGTTAGCTCTACATGCGCTGACTCGGTTTGGCGCATATCGGTATCATCGCAGGACTGCCGCAGCGCTAGGTTCATAGCCAAACGTAACCTTGTCGGCCATTGGCGTAATGGGGTACGGTCCCTAATCAGTAGGACGCAATCTCGCAAAGCGTCATCACTCGCCAGGATATATTGGGCGTAAGTTGCATGATCGCCATGACTCGATACATTATCGAAAGATGATATTGCTCGTTCCATTTTTGCCGATCCCCTCTGCACCCACACGCATAACAATTTTGCACGAAATTCATCAAAAGTCCCTTGCAGCTTGGTGATCGCCGGAACTCACCACTCACCCTCATGGCTGTGTCTAACCTTTCCGCGTAGTTCTTTGGCGTTCTGCGGCTTTACGCACCTGTGCGATGGCTTCCTCTTCGCTTGGCCATGGCCCGCCGATGCCTGTCTCAATACCCCAACGAATTTCATCGACTGCCGCCGTGTCTTGAAATCCTGGCAACCCTAAAGACTGTATCTCCTAGGCCGCGCGCGATACGCTCAGTTCTCCAGAGGCGTACAAGCGAAGCTTGATGATTACGGCATCCGGCAAGTCGGGGACCATGGCATTCTCCAGCATTTTCCATGCGGTTCCAGTAAAGGGCCTTCATCTGGTGCGGCAATTGATGAAGACGAAAAGGGGGATTCGTAATTTCCTGTGTATGACCCACTAGCCGAATCGTAGATCATTCTGCCCCCATTTGTGTATTCGCCCCACACCGGCCTAATCCGCTTCTCCAGGCAATTTGTGTATGACTGTACCCTCGACGGTGTTGAGTATCTCTGCAAGCAGTCGCAAATCCACTCCGTAGTTGACCTCAGATGGAGGGCCTTCAAAGGGTTGTACCCACTCGAACAACATTGATGCCCCTGTTCAGAAGGAAAACCGGGATGACGCCGACGTATTAGCTGTGTCATGTCGTGGTGGATCTGCCGTGCGGAGAATGCAAATCATCTTCCAGGGAGTGGTAGCCGCTCTCTGACCACGCTCTTGATGATACTCAGCGCCTTGGCGCATGCAGATCGCTATTCCGTGATGATTCGGCCCTTCCCGTTGCTTTTGACCTGGTACATACGGTTGTCGGCCAGCTTGACTAGGTCGCTCCAGTTTTTGCCACTTTCGGCTTGTAATTCGGCAATGCCCCCGCTCATCCTTATGGGTTGCCCGTCCGGCTTCTGCACGGTGTGCCCGTCAAGGATGACCTGCAGGCGCGCCTGGGCCTGTCCGGAATTCGCATAGGGCATCACTACCACGAACTCTTCACCGCCCCACCGTATCACGGCATCCCCCATCCGTACCCCGGATTGCAGCAGTTGTGCAATTTCCTGAAGTACCCGATCCCCTGTCTCGTGTCCCCAGTTGTCATTGACGCCCTTGAAGTTATCCACGTCCAGCATGGCGATAGAGAGCGAGTGAGGGTGACGTTCTGCCTGAGCAAACAGCAGGGCTAATAGATCTTCGCCAGCGCGTCGGTTAAACAACCCGGTCAGGGGGTCCGTAGAAGATTGCACGAAGAGTCTTTTCATGCTTTGAAGTTGGCTCATGGAGGCCAGGGCGGCAACACTGGCTACCAGCGCCAGATCAATGAGTTCCGGTAGAATTCGAGAATCCTCCCGCAACCATAAGGGAAGTGCAAAAACCGCAAGAAGCGAAAGGGTGAAAGCCAGGGTTTCCAGTAGGACCATAGGAAATACCCCTATACTTGCCATGAGTATAAAGGTTAGGTAAGTATACTTGTCGAAGTACTCCGCCACGCCATTAAGCCGGTCATGGGCGAGTAACACGTGTGCAAAGAGAAAGAAGAGTGCGGGAATCAAAAAGAGCATGACCATAGCCAACCGGGCGTGCCGCGGTGTTGGACTGCACCTGCAAAAAAAAGCTAGTACGACAAATGCCACCGCCACGACGATCCGTCCGCTATCAAGAAAGATGAAAAGATGATGGGAGAGCAGCAGATCATCTACAGCGAGTCGGAATGGGGCGAGAATAGCCAGTAGGGCGGCAATGATACGGACACGGGAGAGGATGAAACGCGCCCGTTCGCGCTGGAAAAGGTGGGGATGGTGACGACTGGAAAAGAGATCTCGCCATTCTCCCGGCTCCAGGAGGAGAAACGATTGCATGGAACGCGGCACGGCTGCCGCTATGGAGTTATCAGACATGCGCATGGCCGATGGGTGCAGGAACCTACCCAATAACCTCGCTTTCTCGTAATCCTGGGCGGTCTCGCTGCTCCCAAAACCGGCGGTATTATCCTGTGCCGACAGGATGTGTTTCGTGGAACAGTCCCCATCCAAAAACTCCCGGTCGTAGTCGGCCAGCCGTGTTGACGACAGCAACCTTTGCGGATCGCTCGGATCACTCGGTGCAAACGCCGTCCACAGCACACCTGCCAGCGTCACCACGCCAAGTACCGACACTACCACAAACATCCCCATCGACCCAAAGCCCAGATAGCCTACCGGAAGGCCGATAACGCACGCAGGGATCATCACGCGCAGCGTTGTCGTGCTCTCTATTGCCGCACTTATACGATGGGTCACATTCATTTTACGCAGTCTCCTTCTCGGTAAAGTAATTTTTGGCGGTATCCTTCGCCCACTCACTGTTCCAGGCGTCAATGAGCTCTTTGGCTATGGTCTTCTCGATGACCCCCTCTGCGGTTCCTTCCGAACGTCTGCGCTCAATGACTTCTTTTGCAGAGATACCGAACCGGGAGGCCGCGAGCTTGCGGGCGGTGGACGGCGGTACGTACTTCTGCAGCTCGCTCAGGAGCGTGCGATCTTCGGACGTGGTCGAGAACGCCCACAACCACTCCAGCGGCACCGGATCGGACAGCATCATGCGGTACTTGCCCGCTTTGGTCGTCCACAGACAGAGGATGTTGGACCCCTTGGACGAAGGCCCTCGCAACCGCGGCAACATCTCCACCTCCGCCTCAGACAACTGGAAGCGGTCAATCAGGTCAGCAGGATTGTCCGGTGCCGACATGATGAATTTCGTCGAGCAGTTCTCCTCCAGAAACTTCCGGTCGTAGTCGGCCAGTCGCTGGCTGGAGAGCACCATGCGGATGTTGTATTTGCGACCTTCGCGGCCATCCCGGTCCACCACACGCCGTACTGGTTCTACCCCCTCCGTGCGGTGAAACTCGTCATACACCACGAGCTTCGGCTGGTCGTACATCTTCTTCATGTGTTCCAGGTGGTAGGCCTGATACCGCTCCGGAGCACGCTGCGGGTCTTCCTCGTGGTTGACATACCAGTGGCCAGTGGCCGCGAAGCGCGCCGCGAGATACATCACGGAGGTTCGCTTGGCCGCGTCAGGGCCGGAACCCGCCGTTACCTCAGCCAGGTCGAGGATGTTGACGCGGGCCGCACCCATGTTCTGCACCGTCACATTGGACAGGATCGGATACTCCTGCACTGCGGACTCCAGGTACCGCGCCATCTTGTCCAGCAAGCCTTCTGAGGCTTCCGACACCTTACCGATTTTCCCCAACCGGTCCGCCACCTCCGGATCACGGGTGAACTGGATCAAATCGCCCACCACCGGCATGGCGTAACGCTGGGCCGATGACGCGAGATCAGGACGCCCCGCATCAAAAAGGTCATCGACGATGGTCCACCAGGCGGGACGACCATCGCTGTAGCGCCCGCTGGCAATGCCCTTCGTGACAAAGTCCTGGATCTCGGGATTGGGGTTTTGCCCCTGCGACCACCGTTTGGGCGCTCCGTCATGGCTCATATCGGAGTACCGCAAATAGGCGAGGTCCAGCAGGTACCCCATGGTCTCGTAAAGGTCCTCTGGCGGCTCAGTGAGGCCTACCGGGGTACAAAGCATGACCAGCAGTTCCAGAAGCCGCGCGCGATGCTGTGGGAGCGGCGAGCGGTAGCCCAGGGCCATATCGAAGGGATTGACCGCGTGTTCCCGCGTCTGACGCAGCACCATGCAGTTGACCTGGTGGCGATATTTCTCGGGCAAGCTGTCGATGAGGTTTTTGCCATTGCCCTGCGAAGAATAGCCAATGTCGATGATGGCGGCTGGTGACAGTTCGTCGTGGCCGCCTTCCAGCAAGTGCGCCATGAGCAGCATGCCCACCAGTACCGACTTGCCGGAGCCCGGCGATGCGGCCAGGGCAATCACGAAATCATTCTGGATGGAGGAGCCGATACGCACCGGCATGGGCTTGCCATCCGGGGACCGGAGCAGCAACGCGCCACTCTCCCACGGGGACGCCGGGGTGGCAATCGGCAGAAACGGCAGCGCATCGGACATATTCGGCGTATGCAATCGCCCCGCCGTTTCCGTGCGCAGGCCTGGAATCATGGAGAGCCAATAAGGAATAGGGTCTCCGGCCACGCCATCCACGGTGATGGAACCCCATGACCGTATGGACTGTTCCAGGCGGCGCGCGTTTCGCAAACACTCCTGTTCGGATCTGCCCCAGGTGGAGAAGTTGACCCGCATATCCAACAGATAATCGCCTTTGCGAGCGCGATCCTCCACCAAACTGGAGGCGTCGGTAATCAGGTTGTTTTCCTTGTTGGTCATCGACAGGATGGCTGCGACCGCACCGGTCATCAATCCCTGATAAAAATTGCCTGTGGACGGCGCCATGGTGACGGTATAGGACCACGGCAGATCGAGGTGCCGGGACATCATCTCCACGAAATCCGCGAATCGCACTTTCTGGGCGGGCCCGAACGACATCGTCAGAACTTTGGTGAAAAGGCCGTTACACTCCACTACGTCCCCGCTGCGCGTCGTCGCCCGGTAGGGCATGATCTGTTCCTTGATGGTCGGGACGCCATACAGGGTGCGGTCATTGAGTAGTGGGCGATTTTTCTGATCCCAGACCGTATCATCGGTATTGTCCGGGTCCATGTTGCGCCGCCAGGCGCGCACCGCCTCCTCAACCGGCAGCACGTCCAGGGCTAGACCACTCTTGCGCAGGTTGCTCGTCAGTCCATCCAGCATGGCATGATGTATCGCGGGAAGCGCCGGAAGGGCCAGATTGGGGATCTGCCAAGGACCCGGTTTGGTGTCGAGTGCGGCATCCCGTTCCTTGATTTGTGCTTTGATTTCGTGCGGCAGTAGGGCGCTGGGCAGCGTCCAGATTGCCATCAGCGAGGATTCCGGCA
>JAPTWR010000186.1 GCA_028065135.1 Acidithiobacillus sp. | reverse complement strand
TCCAGATCGAGAAACCCCACCGCCAGGAGCCGCTCCTGACGGTCGGATCGCGCTATTGCCTTACCCATCTCTGCATCCAGAGCGCGGCGATTAGGTAGTCCGGTGAGCGTATCGGAGAGCGATTGCCGTGCGAGTTCATCCATCAATCGATGCCGTTCCGTCACGTCCACATAGGTACCGAGCGTGCGCTGCGCGCCATCCGTACCGTCCAGGCGTTGAATGGAAATATCCATCCAGACGATCTCTCCATCTCGACGGCGATGCGGTACATCCCGGAGCGTTCCGTTACCTTCGCTTAGGGCTGTCTGCTCAACTGCGCTTACCCGGGCGTAGGTTGTCGCGTCGGGATAGATCGCCCGCGCCTGTTGTCCGATCAACTCCCCCGGAGAAGATGCCCCGAGCATTTTCAGCATCCGCGCGTTGACCCGCTCGAGGACCCTTTCTGGAAAACGCACGACCCCGATACCGGATGACTGCGTGTTCAGCAGCGCCTCGTTGAAGGCATTGACTTCCCGCTCCTTTCGCAGAATATCCAGACGGTCCAGGCCATAACCGATGTCTTGGGCCAAATCCGTCAATATCTTCTGGAGATCGGCATCGAAAATATTCTCTTCGCCGTGGTACACCACCAAGACGGCCCAGCGCTTGCCGCCACGGAAAATAGGTAGAGCGGCGCCTGCCTTCATTCCGAAGGTTTCAGCACGCTGCGCCCATGGAAGCATGTGGGAGTTTTGGGAGATTGAAAAAATGTAAACCGGTTTTTGATCGCGCCAGGACTGACCTGCGGGGCCTTGTCCCTCTGGAAGCTCTGCGGACGTGGATATATGTATCCCCGACAGATAGCCCAGCGCCGCCCCGGCGGCGGCAAGCGTTTGAAACCAGCCTTCGTCGTCGGGTTGACCAATCCACGCCAGCCGTAGATGAGCGTGCTGGGCGGCCAGTTCGCAGAGGGTGCGCAGCAGATCCGCTTCGTTCTCCATCTGGGCAATGGCTTCATTGGCGCTGGAAAGAAGCACACTGAAATCGGTGATCCGTTGCAGGCGTCTGGCGACGTCCTGCTGGGCAGCTTCCAGCGCCTTGCGTTCGGTGATGTCACGCGTGATGGCGAGCAGGTAGGGTCTGTCGAGTTCGACGGATACCGTGTTGACCTCCACAGGAAACGTTGAGCCATCCTTGCGGCGGTGTATGGTTTCGAACAGCGCGTGTCCCGATTCCCGTAACTGCGCAAGCACTTTCTGGGGGGCCGCGCTGTAAGCCGTGTCTATGTCGTAAATGCTCATGGACAGGAGTTCTTCACGGGTGTAGCCAAGGGCGCGGCATCCCGTCGCGTTTATGTCTAAAAAACGGAGGGTGACAGGATCGAGCACCTCGATGGCGTCGCTGGAATTGTCGAACAAGGCGCGGAGTAGCTTTAACTTCGCCTCGGCCTGCTGATATTCGGTGGTGCTATGCATAATGGTTACCGCTCATGTGCGTCGCCCTCTTCATATTTGCAAGCTCACCAGATGGCTCTATATGATTTTCTCCGACCGGCGTAGTGCCTGCAATATATTTGGATCCGGGATGTCGGTATTCGCCGCGGTCGGCTCATCGCCGGTGGTCCGGCCTTTTTTGTCCAGAAGCGGCTTTTATCAGTAGGTGTGCCCCGGTATTACCGGTCTATGGCAGACCAGAAACCACTTTTGCAGAATGTGCCTCTCTGGGTGCCTGATATGTGATGTCCGACAAAACCGTAGACACCGGTGAGCGAGGTGGTCATGAGGATTGGTTCCTGGTACGGGTTAACTGGAAGGCGGTCCAATGGCGTTCCACGAAATCGGTAAACTCCGCCCCTATGGGGGGTGCCCATTTTACCATTTTATCAGCTCTTCGGGCCATTTTCATCCTTATCCCGAAAGCTTTCCTCGGCGGTATCCATCTCGGCGGCAACATGGTGCGACGGCTCTACTGTTGTATCATCAGCGGCTGCCTCTACGCCCGGCCGGGATACGGGCAGCCGTGCCGCGAAGAACAGTCCGACTTCAAAGAGCATGTACATGGGAATGAGCAGCATGACCATGGATAAAACATCGGGAGGGCTGAGTACTGCCGATGCGATGGCGCAGATCAGGAATGCGTAGCGGCGACTGCGGCGCAATGTGGCCACTTGTAGTACCCCGATACGTACCAGTACGACGATCAGGATGGGAATCTGGAAGGCGAGACCAAAGGCGAGCGAGAATTTGACGATGAGCGATAGGTAACTATCGACTTTGGGCATGGCGGTAATATCATTGCCGGAGAAGCTCACAAAAAATCGGAAGGCATTCGGGAATACGATAAAATAGGCAAAGAGCATCCCACCGATAAACAGGAAAACAGAGGCAAAAATGAGTGGGAAAAAGGCCTTGCGCTCGTGTTCATAAAGGCCGGGGGCTATGAAGGCCCAAAATTGATAGAGAATAATGGGGAGGGCCAGCACAAAGCCGGATAGTAAGGAAAGTTGCACATAGGTTAAAAATACTTCAGGTAAACTAGTGTAAATTAAGTGACTGCCCTTGGGTAACACCTCAATCAGTGGCGCGGCGAGAATGGTATAAATTGCTTTGGAGAAGGGGTAAGAGGCCATGAAACCGACAAAAACGGCAATCACTGCAAATAATACACGGCGGCGCAATTCCAGCAGGTGACCGATAAAGGTATTCTCCGCCAACTTGTCCATGCTTAAAAAACGTCCTTAGGCGGTATAGATGTGCTAGTGAGTTTGAGCGGGCTACACAATCAATGCAGGCGGTTTTCTGACCCGGGCAGCTCTGCATGCTGCACGGGCGCCGGCAGTATATCTAGTTCACCCTGTTTTTGCTCTGCTATGATCTCTGGTGTTTCATCGCTTGCTGTCGGAATGGCTGTAGCGGTAGTGTCCGTAGGCAAAAGCGCTTCATTGGCGTAATCGCGCAGCCGGTCCGCTTCTTGGCGGAGGTCATCCAGTAAGAACTGCTGTTCGACCTCAGAGCGCAGGCCCGTCATGGTACGCCGCATGGCGCCGTACCACTTCCCCGCAGTGCGCGCAAGATCGGGCATTTTTTCCGGTCCGACCACGAGCAGCGCAATGATCCCGAGTAGTGCGAGTTCGCCGAAGCTGAAGTCGAACATAAGCGGTCAGCGGTTAATGGTTTCGTGTTCTTTACTGGGCTGGACATCGGCGTCAATGGTGTGGCCGACGATTTCCTTTTTTTCCTCCTCCTCCTTGACGGCAGAGCGGAAGCCCTTGATGGCGGAACCCAGGTCCGAACCCACGTGGCGCAGTTTTGCGGTGCCAAACAGCGCGACCACTATCAACAAAATGATGACCAGATGCCAGATACTAAAAGCGCCCATCACTGTTCTCCTTCCCCCGCAGAGGGGTTTACGCACTACACCAACCGTTGGACCATAGGAAAATAAATCGCTTGCGTCAAGTTTGGGGGCGCCGTGCCGCTTTCTCTTCCAGGCCGGAAACGCCCTCGCGGCGCGCCAGTTCTCCGAGGACATCATCTATATGCAATTCATGTTCCTCTAAGGCCACCATCAGGTGAAAGAGGAGGTCCGCCGCCTCCGCAATAATCGGTTCCGGCTCAGGATTCTTGCAGGCGATGATAAACTCGGCGGCCTCTTCTCCCACCTTTTTCAAGACCCGATCCCGGCCCCCATGGAGCAGTTGTGCCACGTAGGATTGGCCGGGATCAGCCATTCGCCGACCATGCAGCGTGGCCTGTAAACTATCCAGGATGCTGCCGGGCGGCGGGGCCTGATGCTGCCAGCCATCGGTGCCGGGTTGGCCGAGAAAGAAGCAGGTTTTCTCTCCCGTGTGGCAGGCAGGACCTTCCTGAATGACACGCATAAGAATGGTGTCACCATCACAGTCGAGGCGCAGATCGACCAGATGCTGGACATGGCCGGAGGTCTCGCCTTTACGCCAGAGCGCCTGCCGGGAGCGCGACCAGTAGGTGCCCATGCCCACACGAAGCGTCGTCAGCAAGGCCTCGGCGTTCATCCAGGCCAGCATGAGTACCTGGCCGCTGCGTGCATCCTGAGCGATGGCGGGTACCAAGCCATCGGCATTCCAGTGCACGGCGGCGAGTATGGCCGAATGCTTCGCTTCCGTATCACCCATGCTGGTCAGAACCTCTCGTTGATGCCCTTACTATCCAAAATATACGCGGTTACGGGCTGACCGGTGCGCCAAGCCGCGCTCGTCAGCGGATGGCGCGTACCGGGATACCCGCCTCTGCCATCTGTGCCTTGACCTCGGAGATGCGAAACTGGCCGAAGTGAAAGACACTGGCCGCCAATACCGCATCCGCATGCCCTTGCTGGATGCCTTCGGCGAAGTGCTGGATTTCTCCGACACCACCCGAGGCAATGACCGGGACCGGCACGGCATCACTGACGGCACGGGTGAGGGCGAGATCGAAGCCGACCCCCGTACCATCGCGATCCATGCTGGTTAGCAGGATTTCGCCGGCGCCGTATTCGGCCATTTGCCGCGCCCAGGCCACCGCATCCAGGCCGGTGCCGCGCCGCCCGCCGTGGGTAAAAACCTCCCAATGATCATCCACGCGCTTGGCATCGATGGCGACGACGATACAGGAGTTACCGAAACGTCGGGCGGCAGCGCGCACCAGTTCCGGTTCATTGACGGCGGCGCTGTTGATACTGACCTTGTCGGCACCGGCGAGAAGTAGGGTGCGGATATCTTCGACGCAGCGCACGCCACCGCCGACCGTCAGGGGAATGAAGACCTGGGCAGCCACGGCAGACACCACATCGGCAAGGGTACGACGCTCTTCATAACTGGCAGAAATATCGAGAAAGGTAATCTCATCAGCGCCCTCGTCGTTGTAGCGTTTGGCCACTTCCACCGGATCGCCGGCATCGCGCAGGGCAACGAACTGGACGCCCTTCACCACACGACCGTGGTCGATATCCAGACAGGGTATAATGCGCTTGGCGAGCATCTGCTTAGGCCTCTGCCCGGGCCCGGGCCCGGGTAAAGTCCAGGGTTCCCTCGTAGATGGCGCGGCCGGTAATGGCGCCGGTGATGCCGTCTCCTTCGTGGGCCTTGAGCGCCAACACCTGCTCCAGATTGGCGATGCCGCCGGAAGCGATGACCGGCACGGGCACGGCCTGCGCGAGCGCTACCGTTGCGGGAATGTTCGGGCCGTTGAGCATGCCGTCGCGGCTGATATCGGTGTAGATGATGGCCTCAATACCATCGGCAGCGAAGTGTTGAGCGAGATCAATGGGATCGTGGCGGGACAGCTTGGACCAGCCTTCGGTAGCCACTTTGCCGTCACGGGCATCAATGCCCACCATAATATGGCCGGGAAAGCTTACTGCGGCGTTAGCGACGAAGCCGGGGGCCTTGACCGCCTGAGTACCGATGATCACGTAGCGAACACCCGCTTGAATGTAGGCTTCGATTTGCTCTTCGCTGCGGATACCGCCGCCGACCTGAATTTCAAGGTCGGGGAAGTGGTTGCAGATAGTGGCGATCGCCTGTGCATTGACCGGCGCTCCCTGCACTGCACCGTCGAGATCGACGATATGCAGACGTTTGGCGCCGGCTTCCACCCAGCGCTGCGCAGTGGCGATCGGATTATCTGAAAAAATCGTGTTGTCTTCCATCCGGCCCTGCCGTAAACGCACACAGTTCCCGCCCTTGAGGTCGATGGCCGGAATCAACAGCATGACAACTTCCTCCACACAAAGTTATTCCAAAAAACATGGTCAAATCGCACAGCTTTCTCCACGGTCACCATCCCAGCCGAGGAAGTTTCCCAGCAGGCGCAGGCCTGTCGTGCCACTTTTTTCGGGATGGCACTGCAGGGCAAATAGATTGTCCGCCGCCATCGCCGCACAGAAGGGGAAGGCATAATCGCTAAAGGCCGCGAGTATCTCTGGGGTGGAGGGCTCCACGTAGAAGGAGTGCACGAAATAAAAATAGGCATTTTGTGGAACACCAGCAAAAAGAGGATGTTCCACCAGCTGATGCAGCTCATTCCAGCCCATGTGCGGAATTTTCAGGCGGCGGCCATCCGCCGCCTGCAGGGCTTCTTCCGGAAAGGGAATGACACGCCCTGGCAGCAGACCAAGGCCGGCGTGTTCTCCATGTTCCATGCTGCAGTCCATGAGCATCTGCATCCCGAGGCAGATGCCGAGGAAGGGCCGAGTCTGCGCCGCAACGCGGACGAAGTCACTGAGTTCACGGGCCTCCAACGCGGCCATGCAGTCACCGAAAGCACCGACTCCCGGAAAAATGATGCGGTCGGTGGCGGCCAATTCGCTGGCCTGATCGCTGACAATCGCTTTGCCACCCAGATACTCCACGGCCTTGGCCACGGAATAGAGGTTGCCCATGCCGTAATCGATAATGCCGACGCGGGTTGTGGCGGCGCTCATAGGGTCAGGGTACCTTTGGTACTAGGCACGGCGCCTGCCATGCGCGGATCGGGGGTGACGGCCATGCGCAGGGCGCGACCAAAGGCCTTGAACAGGGTCTCGGCGATGTGGTGGGTGTTGTTGCCGCGTAAGGCGTCCAGATGCAGGGTCACCTGAGCATGGTTGACGAAGCCCTGAAAGAATTCATGGAAGAGGTCCACATCGAAGTCACCCACCTGGGCGCGCGGGAACTCGACCGCAAAGATCAGTCCGGGACGACCGGAAAGGTCTACCACCACCCGTGACAGCGCCTCGTCCAGCGGCACGTAGGCATGGCCATAGCGCTGGATGCCGGCCTTGTCCCCCACGGCGCGGGCAAAGGCCTGACCGAGGGCGATACCGACATCCTCTACCGTGTGGTGGGCGTCGATATCCAGATCGCCTTGGGCCTGAATGCGCATGTCGAAAAGGCCATGACGGACGATCTGATGGAGCATGTGATCGAGAAAAGGCAACCCCGTGTGCAGATCCGCCTGCCCGGATCCATCGAGGTTCATGGCAACACGGATCTGGGTTTCGAGGGTGTTTCTTTCGACCTCGGCTTGACGCGGATTCACAGTAAAGACTCCAGTACGGCCAGAAAGCGATCATTTTCGGCGGGGGTGCCAACACTAACCCGTAGATATTCGCTGAGACGGGGGTGACCTGTAAAGGCTTTGATGAGCACCCCGCCTTCGCGCAGCCCTGAAAATAGCGCTGCAGCCCGCCCGGGGGCATGAAAGAGCAGGAAATTGGCGGCGCTGGGCCAGATCGGCAGGCCGTAGGAAGAGATGGTCTTAAGGAGCCTTTCCCGCTCGCTACGCAGGATTTCGGCCTGCGCGTCCAGCACCTTGGTATGGCATAAATAGAAAGCGACGCTACGCTGGGTGAGCACATTGATGTTGTAGGGCAGACGCAACTTGTCCAACTCCTGAATCCAGGCCGCCGGCCCTGCCAGCATCCCCAGCCGCAACCCCGCCAGGCCCTCCTTGGACAAGGTGCGTAGCAGGAGGAGGTTGGGCGTGCGTCCCAGGCGATCGGCAAAGGTCGTCCGACTGAAAGCGTGGTAGGCCTCATCCACCACCACCAGGCCGGGTGCGGCAGCGACAATGGCTTCCAGATCGGCCTCGGGGAAGAGACTGCCGCTGGGGTTGTTGGGCCAGTCGAGGAAAATGATGCCAGGCTGCTGCGCGGCGATAGCGGTCAGCATGGCGGGGAGATCCAGCTGAAAGTCCGCGTCCAGAGGAATGCCCGTAAAGGCGAGCCCGAGTTGTTGCGCCAGGATGCGGTACATGACGAAGCTGGGGTCCACCGCCATGATGGGGCGCTGGCTACCGGCCACGGCGGTCACCAGAATCTGGATCAACTCGTCGGAGCCATTGCCGAGCATGAGTTCTGCACCTTCGGGTACACCGATATGGGCTTTTAGGGCGGCGATGAGGGCATCCGGGTGCGCGTCCGGGTAGCGGTTGAGGGGCGCATCGGCGAGGCTTTCCAGCCATTGCTGGCGCAGCGCGGCGGGTAGATGGAAGGGATTCTCCATGGCGTCGAGCTTGATGAGCCCATCACTGGGCGTCACCGCATAGGCTTTGCTGGCCAGCAACTCCGGACGCAGCAAGCTCTGCATCAGGGTGGTTGTCGACTTGTCGTTCATGATCCAGCTTTGGGAATGCGGCAGGCTGCTGAGCGGGCATGCGCGGTCAGGCCTTCGCCCTGGGCGAGTCCTTCGGCGATCCGCCCCAGTTGCGCGGCTCCGGCGGGGCTGACATGGATGAGGCTGCTGCGCTTGATGAAATCGTAGACACCCAGTGCCGATGAGAAACGCGCGCTGCCGCCCGTGGGTAATACATGATTGGGGCCGGCGACATAGTCGCCGAGGGCCTCACAACTGTGGATGCCCATGAAAATGGCGCCAGCGTTGTGGATGTCCGCCAGCCAGTCTTCCGGATCCGCTACGGCCAGTTCCAGATGCTCCGGCGCGATACGGTCGGCAATGGTGCAGGCCTCGCCGCGATCGCGCACGCGGATCACCGCGCCGCGGTCTGCCCAGCTCTTGCGGGCGATAGGCGCGCGGTCCAGTACCGCAAGCGCGGTATCTACGGCAGTGAGCACCGACTCGATATGTTCATCGTCCCAACTGATGAGGATGCTCTGGGCCAGTTCATCATGTTCCGCCTGGGAAAGCAGGTCCCAGGCCAGCCACTCGGCGGGTGCCGAGCCATCGCTGATGACGAGGATTTCGCTGGGCCCGGCAATCATATCAATGCCGACCCGACCGAAGACCATACGCTTGGCGGTGGCCACATAAATATTACCGGGACCGACAATTTTATCTACCGCCGGGACACTCTCTGTACCATAGGCCAGCGCCGCTACCGCTTGCGCGCCGCCGACACAGAATACCCGATCCACCCCGGCAATAGCCGCCGCCGCCAGCACCCAGGGATTCACCTGCCCCTGGGGAGTGGGGACGGTCATGATGATCTCCTGCACGCCCGCCACGTGCGCGGGGATGGCATTCATCAGCACCGAGCTGGGATAAGCGGCCTTCCCACCGGGCACGTAAATCCCCACCCGGGATAGGGGTAGAATGCGCTGGCCCAGCACCGTGCCGTCGGTCTCGGTAAAGGTCCAGCTTGTGCTGCGCTGGTGCTCGTGGTAGCTGCGGATACGTTGCGCCGCCTTTTCCAGGGCAGCGCGCTGACCAGGCTCCAGGCCATGAAGAGCTTGCTCCCAGTGGTTGCGGGGGATTTCCAGATCGGCGGACGAATCCGTATGCAGGCCGTCGAAGCGCTCGGTATACTCACGCAGCGCCGCATCGCCCCGGTCGCGGACCGCCGCGACAATCTCCCGCACCCGCTCTTCAATCTGCGGATCCAGGTTGGCGTCCCAGTCATGCAGGGCGTGAAACTGCTGGGCGAAATCGGGGTTGCGGGTGTCCAGACGATTCATGACGCGACTTGCGCCTCCAATTGGCTGATGAGGGTTTCGATGGCGTGGCGCTTGAGTTTCATGGCCGCGCGGTTGACCACCAGACGGCTGGAAATAGGCATGATTTCCTCCACCTCCACCAGTCCATTTTCTTTGAGCGTCCGGCCGCTGGATACCAGATCGACAATGCGATCGGCGAGACCGACCAGAGGTGCCAGTTCCATGCTGCCGTAAAGCTTGATGATCTCCGTCTGCACACCACGAGCATGGAAATAATTGCGGGTGATGTGCGGATATTTGGTCGCGATGCGTACCCGTTCCCAGTTTTGCGGGGTATCGTGGGCTGCCAAGCTGGCAGGTTCGGCCACTGCCATATGGCAGATGCCGATGCGCAGGTCGAGAGGCTCATAAAGGTCCAGGCCCTCCTGCTCCAGCAGCACATCCTTGCCAGCGATACCCACATCAGCAGCGCCCCAGGTCACGTAGGTTGGCACATCACTGGCGCGGATCACCAGAAAGCGCACCGCAGGATCTGTGCTGGGGATGATCAGCTTGCGGGATTCCTCAGGATCTTCCGCCAGATGGATACCTGCTCCCGCAAAGAGGGGGATGGCTTCTTGCAGAATTCGTCCCTTGGACAGCGCAATGGTGATACCGGTACTCATGCGACGCTCCTGTTGCTGATCCGGCGGATATCCGCCCCCAAGGCGCTGAGTTTCTCTTCGATGACCTCATAACCGCGATCCAGATGGTATATCCGGTCAATGAGGGTTTCGCCCTCTGCCACCAGCCCGGCCAGGACCAGTGAGGCGGATGCCCGGAGGTCGGTCGCCATCACCGGCGCACCGCGCAGGCGGGGTACCCCGCGTACCACGGCGGTCTTGCCGTCGGCGTTGATGTCGGCGCCCAGTCTCCGCAATTCGGAGACGTGCATAAAGCGATTTTCGAAGATGGTTTCGGTGATGACGCCGCTTCCCTCGGCGATGCAGTTCATCGCCATAAGTTGCGCCTGCATATCCGTGGGAAAGGCCGGATAGGGCGCCGTGCGCACATCCACCGCCCGCGGTCTGCACTTCATGCGGATGCGGATCGTGTCCGCCTCGGCGGACACCTCCGCCCCCGCTTCCCGTAGTTTGAGGATGATGCTTTCCAGCAAGCCCGCATCGGTGCGTTTCAGACAAATATCGCCGCCGGCCATGGTCGCCGCCACCAGATAGGTACCCGTCTCGATGCGGTCCGGTACAACACTGTGCTCGGCGCCATGCAGTTCAGCTACGCCCTCAATCTCGATGACCGACGTCCCCGCTCCGGAGATCCGCGCACCCATGGCCGACAGGCAGCGGGCAAGATCGACAATTTCCGGCTCGCGGGCGGCGTTTTCGAGAATGGTGCGTCCCGTGGCGAGGGTGGCCGCCATGAGCAGGTTTTCCGTACCGGTGACGGAGACGATCTCCATGACAATGCGGGTGCCGCGTAAACGGGATGCCTGTGCTTTAACGAAACCGTCCTCTACGGTGATTTCCGCGCCCAAGGCCTGTAGGCCGCTGAGATGGACGCTCACCGGACGACTGCCAATGGCACAGCCGCCAGGCAGACTTACTTCCGCCGAGCCATGGCGGGCCAGCAACGGGCCGAGTACCAGAATCGAGGCGCGCATGGTCTTCACCAGTTCATAAGGGGCGACGACCGAATGTACCGGGCGCGGATCGACTTCAATCCCGAGCTGGCCGTCTACCAGCACCCTGGCACCGAGCGTGCTCAACAACTCCAGGGTGGTGGTGATGTCGCGCAGGTGCGGAATGTTGCGTAGTTGCACCGGCTCACGTGCCAGCAGGGTAGCGGCGAGGCAGGGCAACGCCGCGTTCTTGGCCCCGGAAATCCGCAACTCACCATGTAAGGGGCCATTACCACGCAACAGCAGTTTGTCCATGGATACGAATCAGCTCGCGCCGGCCACTTGCGCGCTGTCGACCAGTTTCTTCAGTTCGCCCTGCTGATAGAGATCGGACATGATGTCTGACCCGCCGACAAACTCGCCCTGAATGTAGAGCTGGGGAATGGTGGGCCAATTGGAATACTGCTTGATACCGTCGCGAATCTGCGGGTCGGCCAGGACGTCCACTGTAAAGAGCTCCTTGACGCCTGCTTGCTGCAACAGTTGCACGGCGCGGGCCGAAAAACCGCATTGCGGCGCCCGCGGGTTGCCCTTCATGTAGAGCACGACGGGATGCTTCTGAACCTGCTCCTGAATGAGTTCCTGAATCGTTGCCATGGTTATCCTCGTTAATTTAGGGGGGAGTGCGCCGATTAATGTGCCGCGGGGTGATGGACTGACGGTGCCTGTTCGGGCGTCAGGGTGCGTAGCGAGAGGGCGTGAATCTCCTCGCGCATGCGTTCGCCCAGCGCATCATAAACCAGTTGATGCTGCTTGATGAGGGAAAGCCCGATAAAGGCCGGGGAAATGACCAGTGCCTCGAAATGGGCGCCGTCGTCTCCCAGGACTTCTATGAAAGCGTCGGGAAGCCGTTGCTGGATGAGTGATTTGATCGTATTGGCGTTCATAGGATGTAGTGTAACGTAAAAATGCCGCTGTGTGATGTGGCCACTTATGCCCAAACTTGTGTCATGCCGTGCTGGCCCAGAGAGCGATACTCAAGTGGTGCCTACTGGCGCAACTTGTAGCCGCGATCCAGCAGGTGCCAGGCGAAAAGACCCGTTACGCCCGCGAAGGCGATGCTGACGCCCAGACATGTCCACACGCCGACATCAGAATCCGCGAAAAAGCCATAGCGAAACCCGTCGATGATATAGAAAAACGGGTTGAACAACGAGAGGTGCTGCCACATGCCAGGCAGGGACTGCATGGAGTAAAAGACACCCGCAAGAAAAGTCAGCGGCATGATGATGAAGTTTTGGAAACCGGCAATTTGATCGAATTTTTCTGCCCAAAGCCCGGCAATCAGGCCCAGTGAACCCATGCCGCCCGCCCCCAGAATGGTAAACGCCACAATCCACAAGGGATGCAGCAGCGGTATTCGCAGATACAACAGTGCCAGTGCAAGGATTGCAACCCCCACCAGTGCGCCACGCAACACGGAGGCGGCAACCATGGCAATGTATATTTCGGTAGGGCTGAGCGGACTGAGCAGCAGAAAGACGATGTTCCCCGTCACCTTGGCTTGAATCAGGCTGGAGGAACTATTGGCAAAGGCATTTTGCAGGATCGACATCATCATCAGGCCGGGCACGATGAAAGCCGTATAGCTGACCCCCGGATAGACCGATATATGTCCGCCTAAGGCGTGCCCAAAAACCACCAGGTAGAGGATGGTGGTGATCAGCGGGGCGGCAATGGTCTGTAGCCACACTTTGCCGAAGCGCAAGGTCTCTTTGTAAAACAAGGTCCAGGTCGGTGCGAAGCGGGCGCGTGCAAGACCCAGGCGGGGATCGGTCACGGCCTGCTGTAACCTGCCGAAAGGCTCAGGCATCGCTGCTGCGCAGGCCGGGCTCGAGGATCTCGACGTAGGCACTGTCGCGGATGCGGCGTTGCCACTCGTCCATGCGCTCGTGGACGATACGGTTGTAGAGCTGCATGCGCGCTGCGGCCATAATCTGTTTCTCCTCAACCGGCTGCTGGCGTTGTGCTTGAGAGTGCAAAATGTATATGGCATCCCCCTCGCGGATGGGACTGCTCACCCCACCAGGTTGCAAAGTGATCAGTGTGCGTTCCAGACTGTCTGGCAATTGTCCGGGAGCGACCCAGCCCATTTCTCCACCGCCGCCGGCGGTGCTGGTGTCCTGGCTGTAATGACGCGCCAGTTCGGAGAAGCGGGTGCCGCTTTGCAACGCCTGCTGGATATCCTGAGCGCGTGCCTCAGCTTCCTGCAACTGTAGACTGTTGCCGGCCCGCAGGACGATCATGGCCGTTTTGACCTCGGTGACCGTCGGCTGTTCATGCTTGACATCGAGCAACTTGAAAATATGAAACCCGGTAGGCCCCGGAATAACGGGGCTGATTTCGCCCGCCTTCAACTGGAGGAGGGTCTGGGTTACCGAGGGCGGGAGTTCGCCCGCCTTGATCCAGCCGATGCGTCCGCCCTGCAAGGCGTCATGGCTGCTGCTGACCTGGGCGGCGAGGCGCGAAAAGCTCTCGCCGGCCACCACGCGATCACGCACTTGCCCGGCTTCATTCCGGGCCGCGCTGACGGCGTCCGGTGTCGGGTTGCCAGGCAGCGGGATGAATATTTGCTGCAAGTCGAAACTCACACCGCCCATTTCTTTGAGCTGTTGCGCGAAGGTTTTCACCTCGTCGGGACCAATGTGGACCCGGTTCTCCACTTCCTGCTGCATGAGGCGATCCACAAGAATGCGATCCCTGAGGTCGTTGGTAAAGCTTTCCCACGACTGTCCTTGATCGGTCAGCGCTTGGCGTAGCTGGTCCTTGGTGAGGTGGTTGGCTTGAGCGAGATTGCTGATGGCCTGGTCCAGCGTCCCTTTGTCAACCTTGATTCCGGCCCGGTGCGCAATTTGCAGTTCGATGTCCTGGAGGATCATCTGCTGTAGCACCTGGCGGCGCAGGGTGTTTTCGGGGGGCATGGCGTTGGGGTCTTGCGTCTGCAGACGGGCACGTACGGCGATTACTCGATGCTCCAGTTGCATGGAGGTGATGATGTTGTCGTTCACCACCGCAACGACTTTGTCGAGATTCTGGGTGTTTTCGGGTAATGGCGCCACCGTCGGTGCTTTGGCAGAGTTTTCCGAATAAGTGTGCGTTGTCGTACCGGGTGGTGCCACCACCGGTGCGGTCGGCAGCAGGGTGTCGCGGTTGAGAAAAGGCGTGCTTGCCCAGGCTAACACCGGAGCGGCTCCCAGAACGATGCTCAGGGCGAGAAAAATAGGACGGCGTTTGAGCGACATCAAAACTCCATGCTGGCGCCCGGCACATACTGGCTGAGCAAAGCGTTTGAGGCATTGCCGAGGCTGGTCAGGCCACGCAACACGATCTCCAGATAAATAGCGTTATTGGACTGCCCGCCAAGAAGGATCTGATGATAAACCATCATATGGGCTGCCCAGCAGCCGCCATCATAGCCGATCCCTGCGAGCTCCTCCAGCGGCTTATGATCGGTGATGTCATACTGATAACTGCCGAGCGCCTGCCAGCGCTTGTAGATCGGCCAGGCACCGGAAAGACCGGCTTGATGCACGAAGCCTCGGGTATAGCGGTAGTCCAGGTTGATGACGCGCTGCGGGCCGGGTAGCCACTGGGCGCGCAGGTTGAGCCGCTGCAGGTTGCGCTGCTGGGCGTTGACCTGTGAACTGGCGAGGAGGTTGATGTCCGGAAGGGGCGCATACTGTCCCTCGAAAAAATAATTGGACTGCTGGTTTTGCGGGACAATATCGCCGGCGAGGTTGATCTGGCGTCGGTTGAAGTAGCGGATCTGACCGACAGCCGCTTGCCAGAGCTGGCGCCCGCTGGGCGTGAGCCAGGTGCCGCGCAGCCCCAGCGCGACCTGATTGGCGGCGTTGATGCGATCGCTGCCGGTATAGAGGCTGTTATTCTCAAAAATCATCGGAAAGTTCTGATAGGGTTGACTGGCATCGAAAATGGGGATGCCGTTCTGGGCCTGCAGGGGAATGTAGGTGTACTTGAACAGGGGTTGCAGCAGGGTTGTGCTGCCGTCGCTGCCATAGCGGACGAAATTGAGACCGCCCTTGAGACTGAGTGCCGGCAAGGTGCGATTAGTGGCGCGCGCGTAGGGGAGATTACGCTGGATCTGATAGTGACTGTAGTAAAGCCGGGCCTGCGGTTCTAAAAAGCCCCAGCCGCGGCTAAAACGCCAGCCGAGGGTGGGAGTGAGGTCGAGACGCTGACCGACGGGACCTGCCGAGGCCGAGAAATAGTTAAAGCTGCTGTGCCAGTCGAAATAACCGTTGCGCCCCACTCGCCAGTAGGCATCGGCAAAGAGGCGGGGAAGTTGGGAATAGGGCGCAACACTGTAAGGCACCAGCATCTGATAGGCTTGCAAGGTGGCGCCGGCGTTAATGTGCGTACTGTTGTAATACAGGCCGCCGGAGGAAGTGATGTAGGGCGCGTTGCCAATGCCGCCCACAAAACTGCTGCCGAAATTCGCTGTGCCGCCAAAATCCGAAAGGAAATTTTTGTAACTGACGTGGTTGTAATCGGCGTTGAAACTGAATCCGTCGCCCAGATTTTGCGTATGCTGCCAGGAGATGGCCCAGATATTTTTGTGGGTCAATTGATCAGAGGGGAGCAGATCCATATAGAGTTTGCCACTGTAATTGGGTTCCAGATAGCGAAATTCATTCTGTAACATGACGCCGCGCTTGCTGAAGTAGTTGACAGTGAGGGTGTCGTCCATGTTGTGGGCGATATCGAAATAGTAGGGAATGCCGAGGTAAAAGCCGTTGATGGTAGAGCTGCCCACACCGGGGGCAAGAAACCCGGAGTGTCGTTTCAGCGGAAAACTGAAGTAGGGCATCCAGAATATGGGCAATCCAAAGACGTCTACCGTGGTATTGGTGGTAGAGATATAGTTGTCATTCTGGTTGAGATCGATGCGCCCGCTCCAGAGCTGCCAGGCCGGCTTTTCGCCATGACAGGTGGTGTAGCAGGCTTCGTTGAGCTGATACCGCCCCTTACCCAGTTCTTTGCCGTTTTCGGCGTGGCCGTGCCCTTGTTGCGCTTCCAGCAGGTAGCGGGGATGAACGATTACCCCTTCGTTGGCCCGCAAATGGATGGTGGCCTTGGGTGCCGCGGTGACCAGGCCGGGGCTGACCATGCGCACGTGACCGTTGGCGATGATTTCATCAAGGGCTTGATCGTAGTGCACGGTGTCGGCATAAACCCTGCGGTCACCGTAAAGTACTTCGACATGGCCGCTGGCTGTCCAGTGACCGCTGCCCAGGCCATGGACCTGATCGGCATAGAGGGTGATCGGCCCCTTTGCGGCGGCGACAGCTATTCCGGGTGTCAGCAGGGCGCCCAGCAGGGCCAGGCGAATGCCAGAAAGCAGGACATGGCTACCGCTTCCCGGGCGGGTTGGCCGGGATCGGGATTTTCCGATATTGTGCAGAGGGCTTTTCATAGGAGCGTAAAATCGCACAAAATGCTTTTATGCCGCAATCTTTGCTTACATCGAATTTTCGCAGTGCGGCGGTGGAGTCTTCTCTGTCACCCGCCGCCGTGCACTGGCTCGCACAGCAGGGCGTTACGGCAGCGTCGGCGCGCGCCATTCCCGGTGATGCCAGCGGGCGACGTTACTGGCGCCTGCCGCCGGACCTCATCTTCATGGAGGCTCCTCCACCGGAGGATATTCTGTCCTTTTTGCGGGTGCGGCACCGCTTTGCCCGAGCGGCCTTGCCGGTGCCTCGGGTGCTGGCCGCCCAAATGGCCTCAGGCTTTGTGCTGCTGGAGGATTTAGGGCACGACGATCTGAAGCGGGTACTGGACGCGGGCTCGAATGTGGATCGGTGGATGCAGCAGGCAATGACCTTGATCCTCAACCTGCAGCAAGCCGGGCAGCGGCAGGCAGCGTTGCCCCCTTTGCCATTTTTCTCACCGACCCGTCTGCAGGATGAGCTGATCCTGTTTACGGACTGGTATCTGGGCAGACATCTTGGTTTGGTGTTGAGCCCGCAGCAGAGCGTTGCTCTGCAAACCTTTTTTGCCGTATTGTTGAATAATGCCGCAGCGCAGCCGCAGGTCTGGGTCCACCGGGATTTTCATGCGCGTAACCTCATCGTTCGGCGGGACACGGGTTTGTTGACGATGATTGACTTTCAGGACGCCGTGCTCGGACCATGGACCTATGACCTGGCTTCTCTGTTGTGGGATCGCTACTGGGATTGGGGACGGGCGCAACGGGATGCCTGGGCACTGGATTTTTTGGCGGCGCATCGGCGTGGTGTCGCCCTGTCGCCACCGACGGATTTTCTGCGCCGTGTCGGGCGCATGGGGTTACAGCGTAACCTGAAGATTCTCGGTATTTTTTGTCGCCTGGCTTACCGCGACGGGAAATCGGGTTATCTCGATTTTCTACCCCGGTTCTGGGCTTATGTCGTAGATGCCCTGGATGCCGATCCACTGTTGCAGCCTTATCAGGAGCTTTTTGCCCTATGGCAACCGCCGTTACCCGGGCGATGATCCTGGCTGCGGGGCGGGGCGAGCGACTCCGACCTCTTACCGATCATGTCCCGAAGCCTCTATTGGAGGTTGCTGGAAAATCCCTTATCGCGCGCCACCTGGAGTCGCTGGCTGCGGCGGGTATTCGTGATGTGGTTATCAATATCGGGCATCTGGGTGACGCGATCATGCGGGCCCTGGGTCCAGATTGGCAGGGGCTACGCATCCATTACAGTGACGAGCGCGCAGGTCGTCTGGAGACGGGTGGCGCCCTTGTTCGCGCCCTGCCCTTATTGGGGAACAGTCCTTTTTTGCTGGTGAATGGTGATATTTGCACGGACTTTCCCTGGGCGCAGATCTGTCAGCCTTCCCCGGCGCGTGCGCATCTGGTGCTGGTGCCCAACCCGGTGCAGCACCCGCAGGGAGATTTTGCCCTGTCTGCCGGCATGGTGGCGTTGGCGGGCGAAGAACGTCATACTTACGCAGGCATCGCGCGTCTTGATCCGGAGTTGTTTCGGGACTTTCCTGAGCAGTCGGCTCCTCTGGCTCCCTGGTTGCGGCAATGGATTGCGGCGGGTCTGGTGGAGGGCAATTTGTACCAAGGAAAATGGATAGATGTAGGCACGCCAGAGCGGTTGTCGGCGGCCCGGCGTGATTGTGCGGCGACTTCTCATGGACTTTAACCCGGCAGCAGTGCATGCGGCAGTGGGTCTGGATGCCGACTTGCGCGACCGCTGGCGCCGAGAGTGGGGTCTGCTTATGGACCTGGCGGTCTGGGGGGATTTGCGCAGCGGCCAGATCGGTTTGGCAGGCAAGCTGCGGAAACGGGCGCTCGAATTCGGGGAGCGCCTGCGCTCCTATGGGAGTGACCGAAGCTGGATTCCGCACCCTCGGGAACAAATCAAGAATGCCCTGAGTACCAGTCTGCAGACGCGCGAGTCTCTGGAAAAACTCAGTGAAATTGCAGAGCAGTTTAACGATGGGGCAGATCTTGCCGCCTTCCGAACTGTGTGGCGGGCCATAAGTGCTGCGTTAATGGCCGACATTGTGACCCGTGAAGGGCTGCTTGTGCAGTTGCTGAACCAGCAGTATCAGGAAGAAGTGTGATCCAACCCTATTCAGGTTAACCAGCACATTTATGAAGATTGTTTACGCTTTGGTTATTATTGGTGCGCTTGCGCTCTTTGCCTTGCTCTTATGGTGGGCACGCGGGCAGGTGGGCGATGCCGCAGCCCCCCATGACAGTGTGGGCTGGTACGCCCGGCATCCTGATGCGCTGGCTGCCGAAAACCTGAAATGCTGGAAATTGCTGCAGAACGCTTCATTTGCGGATGTGGATAAGGTTATGCTTGCGCACCCCCACTGCCGTGCGGTTTATGAAGCCATCCAGAGACAGGATCCCGCCCATGCGAATTGACGGCTGCCGGTGACTACCTCGACTGTAACGCCAGAAAGTCTGCTGGCTACCGGCCGGGATGTGTTGCGCCTGGAGGCGGCGGCGGTGGCGGCGCTGGAAGCGCGTCTCGACGCGGACTTTGTGGGAGCTTGCGAGCTCCTGCTGAGTTGCCGCGGCCGTATTGTCGTCACTGGCATGGGTAAGTCCGGGATTATCGCCAAAAAAATCGCAGCGACTCTGGCCAGCACGGGCAGCCCTGCTCTTTTCCTGCACCCCGCCGAAGGCAGCCACGGTGACCTGGGTATGCTTACCCGCCAGGATTGTCTGCTTGCTCTTTCCAACTCCGGGGAGACCGCCGAACTTCTGGCTATCTTGCCCGTGGTCAAACGCCTGGCAGTGCCTTTGATCGCCATGACCGGCAACCCGCAGTCCACCCTGGCGCACAGCGCTGCTGTGCATCTCAACTGCGCTGTGGCACGGGAAGCCTGTCCCCTCAACCTGGCGCCCACGGCATCGACGACAGCAACCCTGGCCATGGGAGACGCCTTGGCTATGGCGCTTTTGCAGGCGCGCGGTTTTTCGGCAGATGATTTTGCCCTGTCCCATCCGGGCGGCAGCCTCGGCAAACGCCTGCTGCTGCGGGTGCAGGATGTGATGCACCGGGGCACCAGCCTGCCTAAGGTGCGAGCGGATACGCCATTATGCGAAGCGGTATTGGAAATCAGCAGCAAGGGGTTGGGGATGACGGCGGTGGTGGATGCGGAAGATCGGGTACTGGGGATTTTTACCGATGGTGATTTGCGTCGTGCCTTCGCGCGGCGCCAGGATATCTGGGAACAGCCCATGGCTGAACTGGCTCATGCCAAACCGGCCACCATTATCGCTGAGGCCCTTGCTGCTGAAGCCCTTGCCCTGATGGAAAATAATCGCATCGGTGCGCTTCTGGTTACCGATGGTGAGGCGCGGCTGATTGGCGCGTTGAATATGCATGATTTGCTGCGCGCAGGCATCGTATGAATGAATTGATATCGCCCGACACGGATTTAATGAAGCGTGCCGCCCAGATTCGCTTGTTGATCCTGGACGTGGACGGCGTATTGACCGATGGCCGCTTGTTTTTTGACGATGATGGCAGGGAGAGTAAAGCCTTTCACGTGCGTGATGGTTACGGTATCAAGCTTGTGCAGGAACGGGGTATAGAGGTTGCCGTTATTACCGCGCGCTATTCCCCGGCGGTCGCCCATCGTGCTCATGACCTGGGCATCAAGCGGATTTTTCAGGGCTGCTCGGACAAGAATCTAGCCTACACGGAACTCAAAATCGCCCTTGGCCTGGATGACGCGGTGGTGGCTTATATGGGAGATGATCTTCTTGATCTGCCCATTCTTACCCGCGTTGGTCTGGCCACGGCCCCGGCTGATGCCCACCCGGAGGTCGGTTGTCGAGTGCACTGGCGGAGCGCGCAGCAGGGTGGCTATGGTGCGGTACGGGAGCTCTGCGAGTTGATTCTGCGAGCGCAGGGGCATTGGTCAGCAATCATTGCCAGAGCTGCCGGAGTCCTGCCTTGATCATCAATCAATCCGAAATCAGGTTATGTCGCGAAAACTGATGCCGCGTTTCCGCGCCCCCGGCTTGGGTCTGTCCCTGCTCCTGCTGCTGCTTGCGGCACTCGTGTGGTGGTCGTGGCCACGGCATCCATTGTCTTTGCCGTACATCGACTGGCATGGTCAAATCCATAAGGGAGATCAGGCGGCCGAAGACGTGGTCATGCGTCAGTATACGGCGGCCGGTAAACTGGATTTGCTGGCTACTGCCCGGACGGCTTATCACGAACCGCGTCTCGATCGGACCATGCTCAGTCAAGTCGCCGTCGAGCGTTTCAAGCCGGGACAGCAACTCCATCTGCGTGCTAATCAGGGCGTGGTAGAGCGTCATGGCCATCGGATTATCTTGTCAGGCAATGTTATCGGTACCTTGCAACCGAATACCCGCGTACTTACCACAGAGGTGCACTATGATCCGCAAACCGGCATTATTACGTCTCCAGAACCGGTACGGCTGGAGCGAGGGCAAGACTGGATGACCGGGGTAGGTCTCTGGGCCTCGGTAAAAACCCAAGAGATAAATGTTTTGCATGATGTGCGTGGCATGTATGTTCCTTAAGCGATTTTCTTTCCGGCGATTCTGGCCCTTTTTGCTCGTTGCGGTATCTATCACCGCCCTGGCGGCACCGGTTGCGGAGCAGGGGCTGGCCAAGGGCCCCATTCAGATCAGCGCGGATACCCTGTACGGCAAGAATAAACCGCAGCAACAGGCCGTTTATACCGGGAACGTGGTCATGATTCAGGGTGATGTGGTTATCCATGCCGACAAGCTCACTATCGACGCGGCCGGCGGCAAGGTGCGGCAGGCCACGGCGGTGGGGAGCCCGGTTACCATCACCATGTCCAGCGCGCAGCGCCACGGGTATGGCGACACCCTGGTCTATAAACCGGCCAGCGGCGAAATTGTGCTCATTGGTAATGCCCATCTCTGGCAGGGAAAGAATGAGATCAATGGTCAGCAGGTCACCTATTTCCTGCGGAACCAGCAAACGGCTGTCACCGGAAACCCCGGCCAGCGGGTGCAGTCGGTCTTCTATCCCGCCGCAGCGGGCCGCTCCACGAGCGGTGGGAAGCCATGAGCGAACTGTTGCAGGCGCAATCCCTTTTCAAATCATATCGGCGGCGAGCCGTGGTGCGTGATGTTTCGGTGCAGGTGACGGCCGGTGAGGTGGTGGGATTGCTCGGTCCTAACGGGGCGGGGAAAACCACCACTTTTTACATGATGGTCGGGTTGGTGCGTCCTGAGCGGGGTCATATTTTTTTGCAGCAGCGGGACATCACTGCACTGCCCATGCATGAGCGGGCCCGCATGGGGCTGGGCTACCTTCCCCAGGAGCCTTCGGTTTTTCGCCAGATGAGTGCCGCTGACAATATCCTTGCCGTGCTGGAAACTCTGCCGTTGAGTAAGATGGAGCGGCAGGAGCGCTTGGAGCAACTGCTGAGTGAACTGCACCTTCATCAATTGCGTGACACCAAAGGACATAGCCTTTCGGGTGGCGAACGGCGGCGGGTGGAAATTGCGCGGGCGCTGGCCATGAGTCCGCGTTTTATTTTGCTGGATGAACCCTTCGCCGGTATTGATCCTATTTCTGTTCTCGAAATTCAACGGCTTATCCAGGAGTTGCGGGAGCGCGGCATCGGAATTCTGATTACCGACCATAACGTGCGCGAGACCTTAGGCATTTGCGAACGCGCCTATATACTGCATGATGGCAAAGTGCTGACAGCGGGTAGTCCGCAGGAAATCGTGGATGATCCTATGGTACGGCAGGTTTACCTGGGGGATCAGTTTCAAATCTGATTTTTGGAAATTATGAAACAAGGTTTAGAACTCAAGCTCGGCCAGCATCTGGCCATGACCCCGCAGTTGCAACAGGCGATCCGCCTGCTGCAACTGTCTACGGTTGATCTGCAGCAGGAAGTTCAAAACATGCTGGAGAGCAACCCGCTACTTGATGAGGATGCTGGGGAGGAAGAAGGTGGCAGCGGGCCGCTCCCGGAGACGGTTGAGATGTCTTCCGAAGACCGGCAGCTGGATCTGACCACGGAGGATACGCTGCCGGATGAATTGCCTTTAGACAGCCAGTGGGACGACGTTTTCGACATGGGGACGTCAGGTTCTGGCGGTGGCTCTGACGAAGATATGCCGGATTTTGAATCGCGCAGCAGTCACAGTCAGAGTTTGCAGGACTATCTCCGCTGGCAGGCTGATATGACGCACTTCAGTGCTGACGAGCGCAATATGGCGGAGTTGATCATCGACGCGATTGATGAGCGCGGTTATCTGGCGGAAAGCCTGGAAGATCTCGCTGTCAATATGAATGTGGAGGACGATGCACTGTTGGCGGTATTGCTGCGCGTGCAGGACTTCGACCCGCCGGGCGTGGGAGCCCGTGATCTCAGTGAGTGCCTCCTGCTGCAACTGAAGCAGATGGTCGGGGAGGATGCGTCTATATTGTTGGCGCAACGCATTGTGAAGGATCACTTGCAGGCCCTCGGGCGCCACGATTATCCACGTTTGTGTGCCGCGTTGGGGGTGGATGAGGAGACGTTGCGTGGGGCGATGGCGCTGATTTCCACACTGAATCCTAAACCGGGTGAAGAGGTGGGTGTTGAGAGTACCGAGTACGTCATCCCCGATGTGATCGTGCGCTGGGTGGGTAAGCGTCTGCGCGTCGATCTGAATCCCGAGGCGATGCCTAAATTACGTATCAATGGCCGTTATGCGGGCATGGCGGGTGGGAAAGATGCGGCGCATAAATACATTCAGGATCAGCTCAACGAGGCGCGCTGGTTCATCAAAAGCCTGCAAAGCCGCCAGGAAACCATATTGAAAGTGGCGCGAGCTATTGTCGAAAGGCAGAAGGACTTTTTTACCAACGGGCCGGAATCCATGCGGCCCATGGTCCTGCGGCATATTGCCGAGACAGTGGAAATGCACGAATCGACGGTATCGCGGGTCACCAATCAGAAATATATGATTACACCCCGTGGTCTGTATGAGTTTAAATACTTTTTCTCCAGTCATGTGAGTACCGACAGTGGCGGTTCCGCGTCGGCCACCGCTATTCGGGCGTTACTGATCAAGATGACGCAGGCCGAAAGCGCACGGCATCCGCTGAGTGACGCGGAAATCGCCAAGGTGCTGGCCGATCAGGGTATTCAGATTGCGCGGAGGACTGTGGCCAAGTACCGCGAGGCGGCTAATATTCCTACCGCGAGCCAGCGGCGGCGTTTGTGAGGGTGATATCGCCGCCAGGGTTTTTTGCCGACGCCGTTGGCGCTACACTGAAAGGGGACCCCGTAGCGGGGCAGGATTCAAAACGATCACCTCACTTGGTAGGAGAGCGCCATGCAAATTACTATTACCGGGCAACATCTGGATTTGACGGATGCCATTAAAAACTATGTCGACGGAAAGATTGGACGCCTCGATCGGTACTTCGACCACGTTATTAATGCTCAGGTGGTGCTGAAGCACCTTCCCCACGAAAAGCTGAGTAACGTTGCAGATATTACTGTCAATGTCCCTGGACACGTCTTCTATGCCGAGGCGCATGATGCCGATATGTACGCAGCTGTAGACCTGGTGGCCGACAAATTGGAGGCGCAGGTGCACAGTTACAAGGAAAAACTGCAGGATCGTCGTAATGATCACCCCGCTGGTTTGGCGGCCATTGTGGATGTCGACTGAATAACCATGGTAACTCTGCCTCTTTCCCCGGCCAATATTCGTATAAATCCGCCTGTGGCTGATGCTGGTGATGTGCTGCGGACCTTAGCGGAAATCCTGGCAGGATCTACGGGCTTGTCTGCTAAGGGGATTGCTGTTGCCTTGCAACAGCGCGAAATGCAAGGATCTACGGGCATCGGGCATGGGGTGGCGTTGCCCCATGCCCGGGTGGAGGGTGTGAATCAGATAGCCATTGCCGCATTGCGCACCGCGCAGGGTATTCCATTTGCGGCGCCGGACGGGCTGGATGTATCCATCTTTCTGGCGGTAGTGGTGCCTAAAGCGGCCGCGACCGCGCATCTGGAGACGCTCTCCGCATTGGCCGCGAAACTCGCCGTGGACGAAGTGCGCGAGGCCTTGATGAAAACTCCTGATCCCCAGGACTTTTTTCGTTTGTTGGCGGGGCCGACGTAAGTTGTACCACAAAGCAGGCTGGGTACAGCCGTGAGTGTCGGGCAAGGCGGAGTTATGGAACGACAAATTAGCCTGCGTCGACTCTGGGCGGAGCTGCACAGCGAATTGCGCTGGCAATGTCTGCATCAGCCTGGAGAAGACCATTACCTCCGCGGTGATCCTTGGGCGGAGGATGATGTGGGTGGGGCGGCACTGGTCGGATTTTTTAATTTTATCCGGCCGCATGTGGTACAGATTGCCGGGACTTGTGAGCTCGCTTACCTGGGTGCCCATCCAGAGGCGATGGAACAGTTTTTGCCCCATAAGCTGCGTCTGCTCGTTATTTGTGAAGACCAGGCACTGGATGATCACCTCTATGAAGCGTTGAAAGCTAGGCAGATTGCCGTGATGACGACGCCGATTGGCGCGCAGGTGGTTCTGGCGCGGATGCAGCGCCACCTGGACCAGGAACTGGCGCCCCGCCAGCAGGTGCATGGTGTACTGGTCGATGTGCTCGGGGTGGGATTGCTTTTGCAGGGCGAGGTAGGGATTGGCAAGAGCGAGTTGGCCTTGGAACTGGTCAGTCGTGGTCATCGACTGGTGGCTGACGATAGCGTGCTCTGTATCCGTGAAGCCCCGAATATCCTGACGGGGCATTGTCCGGCCCCGCTGCGTAATTTTCTGGAAGTGCGGGGTCTGGGGATTGTTAATATCCGGGAGTTCTTCGGCGCCGCCGCCATTGTACATTCCAAACGTATCCGACTGGTCGTCGAAATCCAGGATATGCGCGATATGGAAATCGCGGATATCGATCGTTTACAGGGCAAGGTGGATCATCTGGATATTCTCGGAATCTCATTGCCCCGGTTGTGCTTGCCCGCGTCTGCGGCGCGCAACTTGGCGGTACTGGTCGAGGCGGCGGCACGCAGTCAGTATGTAAAGGAGTCCGGTGGCGATATGCTCGCGGATTTTGAGGCGCAGGTACGGTTGAGTGTCGGGGAAGAATGATGGCGGAGCAGGACTTTATTATCGTCAGTGGTCTATCCGGCTCAGGAAAATCTACGGTCCTGCAGGCCCTGGAAGACCAGGGTTATTACTGCGTCGATAATCTGCCTGCCACCTTGTTGGTGGAGTTCGGGGCGCAGTTGGCGCGGCGGGATGCCGGCTTCATGCTCGCCGCCGTGAGTATCGACGTGCGCAACCGCGAATTTCTCGCCGCTCTGCCACAGGCGCTGACCGATTTGCGCGAGCGTTACTCTTTGCGTCCGCGCATCCTTTTTCTGGAAGCGGATGAGGGTACCTTGCTGCGTCGTTTCAGCGAAACTCGCCGCCGTCATCCCCTCACCGATGATCTCGCAGAAGCATTGGGCGAACCGCTGCTCACGGTGTTGCGGCGTGAACGCGAGATGGTCCAACCGCTTGCCGATGTGGCTGACAAGCGCCTCGACACTTCGCAAATCAATACCCACCAGTTGCGTCTACGGGTGCAGGCATGGAGTCTGGCGTCGCATCATTACAGTGGCCTGGTCTTGCTGTTGCAGTCTTTTGCCTTTAAAAAAGGACTCCCTTTGGACTCCGACTTCGTTTTTGATCTGCGTGCCCTGCCCAATCCCCATTATCATCCCGAACTCCGTGCCCTGACGGGTCGTGACATACCGGTGCGCGATTTCCTGGAGAAGGCCCCAGAGGTGGTCCGCGCCTTCCATTCTTTGCGCAGTTTCCTGCAGGCATGGCTGGCGCCTTTTGCACAAGAGCACCGTAACTATGTGACGGTTTCTCTGGGCTGTACCGGCGGGCAACATCGCAGCGTATATATGGTGGAGGCATTGGCGCAAATACTTGCCGGAGAAGGGCAGCGGATTCTGATCCAGCATCGGGAGCTGGGCATTACCGAGACGCTGCGATGATTACCATCGTGCTCCTGACACACGCGGGACTGGGTGAGGCCTTCGCGGCAGCACTCCAGCATATTTTCGGGACCATGCCGCCGGCGCTGGAGATTCTGGAAATCCTGCCTGATCAACCGCCCGAGGAGGGGCGGCGGCGTTTGTGGGGTTTGTTAGAGAAAATAAATGATGGTGATGCTATGTTGATTCTGAATGATCTCTACGGCGCCACCCCCGCCAATCTCATTCCGGCCACTCTTCCGGAAGGTCGTGTAGCGGCGGTGAGTGGTCTTAATCTGGCGATGCTCCTGCGTGCCTTATCGCGGCGCAGTGACGGTCTGGCGGCGGCGCGCCAAGGTGCTCTGGAAGGCGGCGTCCAGGGGATCGCCGATATTCTCGAACAGCGCCCGCACGCTGTCCTGCTGAGGATGCCTGAGTGATTTTTGGTCACGAGAAAGGAGGCAAGTGGCGGTGACCCTGCGCGTAGATTATCCCATTATCAATCAGCTCGGCTTGCATGCGCGGCCTTCGGCTAAATTTGTCAGCCTTTCGGTGCGCTATCCCTGTACGGTCTGGTTGGTGCGTAACGGTCAGCGGGTCAATGGTAAGAGCATCATGGGGCTAATGACCCTCGCTGCGGCGCAGGGGACCGTTCTGACCCTGGAAACGGATGGCGAGGAGGAGCAGGCTTGTGCCGATGCCTTGCTCGCCCTCGCGGCGGATCGTTTTGGTGAAGAATCATGAGCTTTGAACTGGCGGGGATCGGCGCCTCTGGTGGCATCGCCATCGGTACGGCGTTGGTACTGGAGTCGACCACTCTCGATATCCCAGAACATATACTGTTGCCTGAAGATGTAGAACCGGAAGTGTTGCGCCTGCGTGCAGCCTTGAGCAGCGCCCGGGATGAGTTGTTCTCGGTGCGCGACGCAATCCCGAGTGATGCCCCGCAAGATACCCGTCTTTTTATTGATGCGCACTTGTTGATGCTCGATGATCCAGCGCTGCGCGAGCGGCCCCTGCGGTCTATTCGTGATGAACATCGCAATGCCGCCTGGGCTATTCATTTGGAGCGGGAGCGGCTGCTGGAGATTTTTGACCGCATGGAAGACGCGTATTTGCGCGCCAAGCGGGAAGATATTATTCAGGTGATAGACCGGGTTTTGCGTCACCTGATTGGTGTAAAGACCCCTGTCCTGCAGAGCGCCGAGGGTCAGATCATCATCGCCGAGGACCTGACGCCAGCCGATACGGTGTTGATGAAAAAAGACAAGGTGCTCGCTTGGGTAACTGACTTTGGTGCCGCAAACTCCCACTCCGCTATTCTTGCCAGAAGTCTTGGTCTGCCTGCCGTGGTGGGCACGCACTCGGCGACGCGCCTGCTGCGCAGCGGCGATGTGGTGATTGTCGATGGGGATCAGGGAATTCTGCTGGTTGCGCCGGATGCCCTGATATTGCAGCAATATAAGGCTTTGCAGGAGCAGCGGCAGAGGCGTAGGCGACTTCTGGAAGAGCAGCGTGACCTGCCCGCGATAACCGCAGACGGGGTGCTTATTCATCTGCGCGCTAATATTGAATTGCCAGACGATACCGATATGGTGCGGCGCATGAACGCGGATGGGGTGGGCCTTTATCGCAGCGAATTTCTCTTCATGAATCGCCCGGATATCCCGGCTGAGGAAGAGCAGTTCCACGCCTTTGCCCGAGTGGTAGAGCAGATGGATGGGGCACCGGTGACCATCCGTTCTCTCGACATCGGCGCCGACAAGGGCCTGCGTGACGACGATGCGGGGCTCCATGCGGCGCTCAATCCGGCCCTTGGCTTGCGTGGGCTGCGTCTTTGTCTGCGGCGTCCGGAGTGGTTCCGGCCGCATCTGCGCGCCATTCTTCGGGCCTCGGCACTGGGGCCGGTACGACTGATGCTACCCATGCTCAGCAGTATGGGGCAATTGTTGCAAACCCGGGCGCTGGTCAGCGAGTTGCAGGCAGAATTGCGCGCCGAAGGGCATAACTGTGACCCGGATATGCCTCTGGGAATTATGGTGGAAGTGCCTGCCGTGGCCATGGCAGCGCACTACTTTGCCGGGCAGGCCGATTTTTTCTCCATCGGCACTAACGATCTGATTCAGTACGCGCTGGCGGTGGATCGCGGTGATGATGACGTCAATGATCTTTTTGATCCCTTGCATGCCGGGGTATTGGCGATGATCCAACACACCATCGCCGCCGGCCATGCACGGGACATTCCCGTGGCCATGTGCGGCGAGATGGCCGCGAATCCGGCCTTCACGGCCTTGCTGCTGGGATTGGGGTTGCGTGAATTCAGCATGTATTCCGGTGCCATTCCCGAGGTCAAGGAAGCGATCCGGCAGACCACCATCGTGGATGCCGAGGCGTTGGCTGCGCGCGCGCTTTCCGGCGAAATGCCGGTGTTGCCGGGGGGTGGGCATAGCTAGGCTGATTCTGCGCAGGATCACGACGTCTGTTATTGTCGTGTTGATCTTTGTCGTTTTGGGTGCCGTGCTGTTCTGGTTCGGAGGTGGTCCCCGCTACGTTTTAGAGGGGATTTTTGCTGCCCGCTTGCAGCAGCCGGTGCATTTCGCCGCCGACCCGGAATGGCGTTGGGGAAAACAGCAACTGCGGATCACGTTGGTGGGTCTGCGCGTCGGTTCGGCGGCCCATCCGCAGTTCAGCGCAAGTCGGCTCATGGTGGCACTAGGCTGGCACTCCCTCCTGCACGGCCAGATGCAACCCCGGCAAATTGTGCTGGACGCACCCGTGCTTAACGGGCCATGGAAAGGCGCCGCTAACGCAGGTGGTGCTGCGCTTTCCCTGCCAGGTAAGATGATAATTCGCGATGGCACGCTGCGCTGGTCGGGTGTGGCCGGACATACCCTGTCCCTAACGGCCGTGAATGGGCAGGTGTTGGCGACGGGGCCCAGCCGGTTGGCGGGTGGCTGGCACTGGCGGGGAAAAGTCGGGCGCTGGCATTTTGCGGCCGAGATGGCGCCGGCGGTGGTCGCGCGGAATATTTCTTTGCAAGTGGGTACGACCATTGATCCGATGCTCCTGCAGGTGGCTATTCCAACACTCCAAAGCACAGTAAAGGACATGGTCGTGCCGACGCTGCGCATCCGTTGGCAAGCGCGCGGGCACGGTCAGGCACATTTGCGCCTGCAGGCGTTACGTCTGAACATGGCGCAAAGCCAGCTTGCAGTGCAGGACGGCGCGCTGATCGTGGGGGATGAACTGGCACTCCAGGTCCGAGCAGTAGACCTTAACTGGAAGGTGTTGCGGGGTCACTTGGCCTATCAGGTTACCATTCGGCGTTTGCCCCAGCTGGCCACCCGCTGGGGGCTGCCCTTGCCGAAGTTGACCGACCCTGATGCTTTGCAACGATTGACGTCGACGGGTACAGTCCAGTTGGACAATCCCCATTTTCAGTGGATCGTCACCCAGGGCGAGTTGGATCACAGTGCCTGGATGGGCAAAATATCGGGGACCTGGAGACCGCTGGCTATTGATGTCAATCTGAGCGTGGCGCGGCTCAATCTCGGGCGATATCTGCCGGCTCCCCAAGCGGGCAATGCGGCGCGGCTTCCCGCCCTGCCGCAGCAGTGGCCAGTCACTGGTGAAATCCACGTCGCCAAGCTCCTTTGGGGCAAAATGCGCGCCCGCGATCTGATTATTCGCAGCACAAGTTCCAAAGCGCAGCCATGATCCCCATTGCGGAAGCCCTGCTGGACTGGTACGCCTGCCATGGGCGCCACGACCTGCCGTGGCGCCAGAGCCGCGATCCCTATCATCTCTGGCTTGCAGAAATCATGTTGCAGCAAACGCAGGTGGAGAGCGCCAGACCCTATTACGCCCGCTTTTTGCAGGCGTTGCCGAGCTGGCAGGCATTGGCGGCGGCGGCGCAGGACCAAGTGCTCGCCCTGTGGAGTGGGCTCGGTTATTATGCCCGTGCCCGCAACGCCCAGCGCGCGGCGCAGGAGGTGGTTACACGCTTCGGTGGTCACTTTCCCAACACCCTCGAAGCAGCCGTCACCCTGCCGGGAGTGGGCCGCAGTACGGCCGCTGCGGTGCTCGCCAGTGCTTTCGGACACAGACAGGCCATCCTCGACGCCAATGCCCGGCGCGTGCTCATCCGTAGCCATGCCATAGATGCTGATCCGAAGGCCGCTGCGACGCAGCAGTGGCTCTGGACACTGGCCAGCGCCCTTACTCCTGAGGATGCCCATGGTTACAATCAGGCCATTCAGGACCTCGGTGCCATGATCTGCACCCCACGCCAGCCGCGCTGCGTGGCCTGTCCCTTAGTCGATCGTTGTCTGGCCCATGCCCAGGGACGCAGTCATGCCCTGCCGGCGATCGTTAACAAGGCCCCAAAACCGCAGCGCTGTGCCTTTTTTCTCCTGGTCGTGGATAC
>JAPTWR010000138.1 GCA_028065135.1 Acidithiobacillus sp. | reverse complement strand
ACCATTGAGTATGCCTACGGCGCGGCATAAGCATCGGACAGAATAGCGCATTCTGTCTCGTGGGCACTGATCTCCGCTGGGCAGATGGCCTGATTCTGCTGGATTCTACGGGTGCCGGTGAGGGGCTATTATGAGACATTACGTTGATATTTCCTCATCCACTGACCGGAATAGTCGGGCTGTCGCATCAGATGCCTAACTGGTTGAACAGGTCGTCAGCATCCTTGGCGTGGTGAACATCCTCGCCACGCTCGCTATTCGCCAGCGTTTTCGCCGTCAACGCATTGGGTACGCGCATCTCGAACGGCAAAGCCTTTTCCTTGGCGATCTTGGTCAGCGCGATGCGCACCACGTCGGAAACGGTCAGGCCCATGTCGGCCAACACAGCGGCCGCTTCATTTTTCAGCGTTTCATCAATCCGCGCCCGGACAAATGCAGTTGCAGCCATGATCTAGCCTCCTATCAGAATGAGCCTTAATTGTAGCTCAAACGAAGCACAATAGCTAGCGACTCATCCCTGGCGAATGGTCGCGTTTGATCGTCTGCGCCTTGGTCTGCTCCTGCTGGCGGGGAAGATCCCGCCCTTCCAGCTTCTCCCACTGCTGCCGGTACTTGCCAAGGTCGGTGGCTTGCCGGTCGCTGGCGGTGCTGTGGGCATAGCGGGCGGTGCGCTGCGCGTAGTCGTTGGGGGGCGCGAAGTCCCCAAAGGCGGGTCGACCCGGCAAGCCGAAGGCGCGGATAGGGGGACCTTGCAGGTCCCCGCCGGGAGAATGTTCGCGCCCGGCGCCGTAGGCGGTAAGTGGGCGCTCCTTCTAATCCACAGGGGCGGAAAAGTTATCGATAATCGCAGGCTATTATTTCTGTGAAGACCGAAGAACATCTCGAATTTGGGCAATGGCACCCTTTGGGCCTTGGCGTAGCCCACAACGCGACCATTATCTACTTACTCTGTCCATGCTTCTCCAGACTCTCCATGTACTGGCGCAGAACCTGGTTCATCAAGACTTGGTAGCGCCCACCGCGGGACTTGAACCAAGTAATAACATCTTGATCGACTCTTATGGTTATAGGTTTTTTAGCACCATGATCTAGAACTTTTGCTTCTTTCCAGAAGTCGGCACCCAGCTCGGGCGCATCACTATAATCGATGTCATCATCACCCAACGCGTCCAAACGATTCCAGTCAGTCTGGGAAGTTTCCTGATTATCAACTCCTACGGTCCGCGTAATAACTGCAGGCTTATTCATTTGTTGCGTTTTCATAAGATCGAGTGTCCCGGCTATTAGCCTTTCGCAATGAGATGATCCGGACGACGTTTGCGCTCCTGTTGGTGTAAACAACGACCATCGCCCTTCCATCTATGCGACCAGTCCCAACATAGCGGGATTCACCATATTCTCGTCAAGAACCCCGAGAAGGCCACCAGGACACCGAAGGGGAAGGCGGGCGAGTGATGCCCTGCGCCGCAGCGTTTCGGGCGACGATGGGCGGATCGTCTACCGGGTAGAAGGTCAGGACTTTGAATGCTGGACGGTGAAGGCTTACGAATCGACAGACGGTACGGGTGAGTACAAAATGCAGTAACCCTTCGGGTTAATTCGTCCCTCCACAAGCTGGCAGGTCCCGTCCTTCATCATCTCCGGTCCCATGTTGTGCATATTTCCCATCATCTCCGACCCCTTACCACCCATCATTCCGTGTCCGGCGACCCCGCCAGTCGGGATGAAATGTATGCACATCCCGCACATCTTGTGCCCACTTGGGTGGTCCTGGTAATGGACGACTGCTTTTGCGATCTTCTTGCGCGTCGCCGCGTGGGCCATTGCCCCGGCAAAGGGGTATGTGGTGACCGCCACAATGGTCGCAGTAGTTATTTTTATCCAACTGCGGCGTGAAATCTGTTTAGGTCTTTCCATTATGGATCTCCTCCAGAGTTGTCAGCGTAACAACAGGTTACACTGTTATTGGTAACGACAACAAGCCCGGTTCAAAAAAATCATCCGCAGAATGGCCGACCAGAAGCACGGTGCGGAACTCCACCGTAAAGGCGGCACATTTGCCCCAGAATCGACGCAAATTCTATTCTGGTTTTTTTATCACCAGGCCACAAAAACGCGCCCTGGGCCAAATCTACCCGCTTTTTGGAAAACCACAGGGGAAAGCCGAAGGCGCGGACAGGGGGGGGCGAAGTCCCCAAAGGCGGGTCGACCCGGCAAGCCGAAGGCGCGGACAGGGGGACCTTGCAGGTCCCCGCCGGGAGAATGTTCGCGCCCGGCGCCGTAGGCGGTAAGTGGGCGCTCCTTGGCTATATCCACGCGGGCATCGCCCGTACCAGGGTCATGATCAGCGCTTCAGGGAATACTCAGAAAACGTTCCATGATTTTTCCGAGGATACTGGAATGGGTCAATGATTGCCAAGGTGTTGTGCAACGGCGCACGCGCCATATCTTGATGAGTACGGACAAATGGCGTACAGTGAGACTGTTGCCATAAATCCATCCTAACGGGGCCGCCATGCTGAACACGCCTGAAAAGCACGACAAGCCGCGCAATGCGCGCCTGGAAGCGCGCGTCTCCAGCGACCAGAAAGACTTTTTCCAGCGGGCCGCCTCGCTGACAGGGCGCACCTTGAGCGAACTCGTCATCGATAGCACCCAGGAAGCGGCGGCCAGGATCGTGCAGGAGCACGAAGTCATCCGCCTGTCCCGAGAGGAACAGGTCGCCTTTGTGAGCGCCTTGCTGGCGCCGTCCGAGCCGGGCGCGCGCATCGATAAGGCCGTCCGGCGCTACCGTCAAAAAACGGGGCCGTGATTGGCGCTCTCTTTAGTCCCTGAACATGTTGCTCCGCTTGAAAAGGCGCGCGACCGCAAGTCCTTCGATTGCGGCAACGAGGAGCTGAATCGTTATCTGCGCGAGCAGGCGCGGCAAGACGCCGCGAAGCGCGTCGCCGCGCCTTTCGTATTCACGCAGCCTGGCAGTCCTGCGGTGCTCGGCTTCTACACCCTATCGTCATCCATTATCCCGGTGGCTGAACTACCGCCGGACCTAATGAAACGACTGCCGCGCTACGGGCAACTGCCGGTCACGTTGCTCGGCAGGTTGGCGGTGGACCGCTCGGTCGGTGGCCAGGGCGTGGGCGAGTTCCTGCTCGTAGATGCCTTACGCCGCAGCCTGGAAACTGCGCAACAGATCGCGGCCATGGCGGTGATTGTGGAGGCCAAGGATCAGCAGGCCGAGGGCTTCTATCGGCATTTCGACTTCCTGCCGTTCCAGCAAACCCCGTTGCGTCTGTTCCTGCCCATGGGGCAGATTGCGAAACTATTCGCGTAGTGGCTTCCCCAGGCGAGGCCCCTGTATCATAGAGTCCAGGCAACATCGGAAAATCGGCAGAAGTCGCTCTATGCCCTGATCCGGGACTTGAATAGGGGCAACTGGAGCGCCTGCGGCATTTTTCGCCCCCTACCTGGGAGCAGCACTTTGAGCAATTCACCGCGTTCATGAATCGCTTATGACCATATGCACGCGAAGGAGGCGAGCAACTATGAAACGAGTCCCTGAGTTCAAGACCGATGCAGAAGCCGAATTGTTCTTGGAGCAAGACCTTTCCGGCCTTGACTTCAAGCAGTTTAAGCCGATGCACTTTGAGGTGGCGAGGAAAGAAGCCGCACTGAACGTGCGCCTGCCTGCCGCCCTGATGGACGCAGTACGCGCCAAGGCCAAGGCCAAGGGCATCCCTTACGCCCGCTATGTGCGGATGGTGTTGGAAGCAGATTTGCAGCGCAGCCGTCTGAAACCTACTAGGGAGAAATCCTGAATTTTGAATCAGCGGGCCGAGGGCTTCTATCGGCATTTCGACTTCTTGCCGTTTCACCAATCTACTGGCTGAAACTTGACCTATATGGACCGGTCTATATACTGGTCTATGTGGGTCAAAAGGAGCCGTTCATGAATATCGAAGTTGGGTCATACGAAGCCAAGACGAAGCTGCCGGAGTTGCTGCGCGGTATCCAAGCGGGCAATCGCTACACCATCACCTTGCGGGGCGAGGCCGTGGCCGATCTTGTACCCGCTGAAGGCAACAAGCACTCGGATGCCATGGCAGCCGTCGATGAAATGTTGTCCTTCATGCAGGCTCGTCAGCCTGTGGACGGTGTCGATCTCAAGGCGCTTATTAACGAAGGTCGGGCATGAATTTTGTTTTGGATGCTTCTGTTGCGTTGCTCTGGCTGGTGCCCGCAACCAATCCGGCAGGTGTGGATTATGCCAGTGCGACCCTGAAGGCGCTTAGGGAATCACAAGCCGTTGTGCCGTCCCTGTTCGCGCTGGAGGCAGCCAACGTTGCCACCAAGGTGGAGTCCAAGGGCGTTGTGACCGAAGCGGACGTACAACGATTCATCACCCTCCTTGGGCGACTCAACATCGTGACCGATCAGGCAACCTCGGCACACGCCCTGGGAGATACCTTGAACCTCGCCCGGCGCTATAAACTGTCAGCCTATGATGCCGCTTATTTGGAGCTATCGCTGCGCACGGGCCTGCCGCTGGCAACACTGGATGCCAATCTGGCGAAGGCAGCCACAACTGCGGGCGTTCCGATTTTTGGTACTCATTGATGCGGCCGCCACCTGGGTCCAAACAGCGGGATCTTCACGCGGTCTGGTAGCGATTACCGCCCCAGTCAGGCGGCGTTCCACTGCCTGCATTGTGGGCATGAAGCGCATGCCGATGTGAACGCGGCGCTCTGATTTTTCGGATGTGCAAAATAGTCCTCCTGGAGGTGGACCAAGGAGACTATGAGTGATGCAATCGAGAGCCTTCCACGGGCTTTGCTTGTCGAATGAAAGGAATATCCTTACACTGTGCACATCAATGCGAGACGGGATGATAGTCATGATTACCAGTAAGTTAACCAGCAAAGCGCAAACCACCATTCCGCAACCTGTGCGTATCGCCTTGCATCTGCACGAAGGGGACGAGATTACCTACCGCATAGTAGAGAACCACGTCATCCTGACCAAAGCGCTACACGAACAGGGGGAAGATCCTTTTGTGCTGTTTTCCGAATGGGGCAGCGCTGCGGATTGTCGCGCCTATGAACAACTGTAATGTCTGGGATGTGGTCAAAGTACCTTTCCCCTACACTAATCGCCCGGTTCATCAGTACCGACCGGCGCTGGTCGTCGCCATGGATCAGGGGGTGAACCCTCTCCTGCTGTGGGTGCTGATGATCACAAGTGCGGAAAACAGGGAATGGCCTGGGGATATCAGGATTACCGATCTACATGCCGCTGGATTACCGGCGGTATCCATGGTCCGCACAGCGAAAATCGCCACCATCGAACAGTCTGCGGCAGAACGTATAGGCAGCCTGTCCATGGCAGATCGCGAGCAGGTTACTGCCGCTGTCCGTGACCGCCTGGCAGCGGCAGGTATTTGCGCCTGACAGCGACACGGACAAAAACTGGGAGTAGTCCGGCAGACAGCCCCCCCTATCCGGCATCACCAACTTCTGCACGACCTTCGAGAATCATGATGGTAATTTGGGAGTGATGCTGTATTTTTAGGGTATTCGTAATTTGTTGAGAAGGACTGGCAGCGCAGCAACGTGAAGCAGGAGCAATAGCGATGAAAGATCGAGCGCATGACGACGCGATGGCTGAAGTCTTCCGCAAAGACCCTGGCTATGCGGTGGAACTGCTGAACAGCATCCTTGAGGACGGCGATCAGGGCGAACTACTGATCGCGCTTCGCCAGATGACGAAGGCGTTTGGCGGTGTGTCGCAGGTGGCCGAGAAGGCGCAGCTCAATGGTACGCACATCTACCGCACGCTGTCCGCCAAGGGCAACCCGGAGATTCGCAGCCTGTCGGCGATTCTCAAGACGATGGGCCTGCGCCTCGCGGTGCAGCCCATCCGGCACCCCACAGCGCACGGGCCAATGGATGTGTGACCGCACATTCGCATACACAGGCCATTTATGCTGTTTTCCGAATGGGGCAGCGCTGCGGATTGTCGCGCCTATGAACACCTGTAATGTCTGGGATGTGGTCAAAGTGCCTTCCCCTACACGAATCGCCCGGTTCATCAGTACCGACCGGCGCTGGTCGTTGCCATGGATCAGGGGATGAACCCGCTCCTGCGGAGGGGTGCTGATGTTCACAAGTGCGGAAAACAGGGAATGGCCTGGGGATATCGGGATTACCGATCTACATGACCGAGGGAGGAATCCTTTGTATCTATGGCACTAGACGAAGCCAAAGCACACTTGAGCCACGTCCTGGATCGGGTGGAGGCGGGTGAGGAATTGGTGATCACTCGGCGCGGCAAACCGGTGGCCCGAGTTGTTCCTGTGCAGCAGCCAATCGTTCCCTTGCCATCCCTGGCTGATTTTCGGGCGCAATTGCCTAAAATGCGGCATTCCAGTACCGAAATGATTTGTGCAATCCGTGATGAAGGTTATTGATGGTCTATCTGGACACCAGAATGCTCATAAGGTAGCTAATCCAAAAGCAGCAGCACTGCAGGGTTTAGCCAAGATGGTGGAAGCATCCAACACAAGGAATCATCCATGATTGAAGTCTACCAAGCGGATTACCAAAATGCAGATCATTGTCTAGCCATTCGCGAGCTCCTCGATCTGTATGCAAGAGATAACATGGGCCAAAGGAAGCCCCTCCGCCAGGAGGTTTATGAAAGGCTGGTAGAGAACCTCATGCGTCGCCCGTGGATTCGTATTTATTTTGCCGCAAATAAGCAAGAAATGATTGGCATTGCTGTTTGTATAGAAGGCTTTTCTACTTTTAACAGCGCGCCACTGGCGAATATTCACGACGTTTACGTCAAACCGGGCTTTCGCAGACAGGGAGTTGCCCATAAACTCTTTGCCTTTATTGAGAGCCAAGCACGTGAGATGGGATTCTGTAAACTGACTCTGGAAGTGTTGGAG
>JAPTWR010000156.1 GCA_028065135.1 Acidithiobacillus sp. | reverse complement strand
TGGCGAAAGCCAGTGAACTGGATAACCAGGCGGAGCTGGAAGCGGCGGCGGATCAGATCATCTGGTGTACGGGCAGCGGCCCCTTGATCGCTCCCCATCGGCCGCAGGATCTCAGTGTGGAAGCCAGCGACATGGTGGCTCTGCTGTGCGCCTACGGGGCCGGGGCATTGCCCGGACAATCCACGCAGGGCGGTGCGGGGATAGCGCTGAACAGCGTGGATCGCCTGATGGTCATGGGTTCCACCGGCCTGCTCAAGGGTTTTCAAAAGGCGCTGAAGGCGGAGTTACAGCCTTATTTCCGGGCGGATCTGGAGGCTACCGCGACGGTGGGCAGCCCCATGCAGTGCATGCTCAAAGGGGTTTGCGCCCAGTGTCTGCAATGGCAGATCGATCCGGAGACGGGGCAGCGCACCAAGGCGGTATTCTCCTGCGCGCAGCAGGATCAGCCCCTGGCCTGGGTGGACCTCGATAACCTCACCGCCCGACAAAGTCAAAATCGCCTGCTGGAAAGAATCTCGAGCCAGTGGCTGGATCATGTCGTGAGTGGGGGAATATGACAACGGATTCATATTGTTGATCCAATCCGATTGCGTCGCGGAATAGCCCTTTCCAATCGACAAATGAGTCTAAGCAGGCGGGCTGAGTGAGTCTACTCAAGCGACCGGGGTCAGGGCTTTGTTAATGGTACGGAACAGTTTATCCCGTGCCGCGTTTAGGCGACGGGCGGCTTCATTATCGCTGAACTGGTGGGCTTGTGCATCCAGTCCTCGTCCGTGTAGCGCCGCGCAAACGGCTTGGCGGGCGCCCCGCGCCGGTCCTGGACCTGCCGGGTCTCGCGGAACTGGCGGATATGCCGGACCACTTGCTGACGGGATAGACCGGTCACTTGGCAGAGGAAGCGGGTGATAAGCCCCTTGTCGGCCTTGCGGCGCTGCTCGTAGTGGAAGCGGCGCAGGGTGTCGGCGATACAGTCATAGGCTTCCTGGCGGCTGGACGCCTGGAAGGATCTGGCCTGGGTGCCGTCGGCGAAGGCACGCAGTTGCTCCAGGGTGCTGAGCTTGTCGGTATGTAGAGTCACGATCATCTCCGGATGATCCCAGACTCCAGTCCGCTTTCAGACTCATCTCAGCGTGGAAACACGCTACCCCGTTCAGACTCATGTGTCGTTGGACAAGGCTGGCAGTTGTTTAATTAGCATCTTGGGCATACCCTGCACTGGCAGGGCCACCGTCTACGGCCGGATTCCCGCCCTGCAAAATCCAAGCCCCGGCCGCTATAGCGACACCATTACGGTAACGATCACGTACTGACTGATGATCCCATCAGTCCGAATTGAGTGGCGCGTGCTCAGTGCTGATCGGGGAACAGGATGTTCAATTCCAGCACTTCAGAATCCCCCCGCCGCTACATGCTCACCTTGATGTTTTCCTTTAAGTCTCGCTTTCCTGTGTGTTGATTGCGATATTTTACCGCGAGATTATTAGATAAATCGCTCATATTTAGAAGTCCGCCGTCATGCATGCACAAATAGAGGTCAAATATGCGGCCTTGCTGGCGATTTCTGGAAGCTTTGGGCAGGACGGATTGCCGCCGTGGTGATCAGTCAGCCAGTTCCAAGCGCCGCTCAATCCGGTCCAATCGCTCCCGGATGCGGTCAATGGCGTGCCTGTCCTGAATGATTTCCGCGTAATTGCCTGCTTCATCTCTGGCGATGCGTGTAAGTCCGGTCTCTATGCCGCTTAAACGCGCCATAATTTCGTGATCGCGTTCGCGGGCGGCATCCAGCTCTGCCCGAATCTTCCTGAGTTGCTCTAATACGAGATTGTCTTCCGCCATACCGTAACCCCCTTTGCTGCATGCGAAGATTATGGATGCCGCGCCGGAAAAGAGCAACGCCTTCCCCCAAGCCTTCACCGCCTTGTGGACGGCTCGTTACTGCGTAACGACCAGCCAGCGCACGCGCCAGCTTGCCGATCACAACCCCAGACGGCCAACCAACCCCCGGTTGAGGATCTCCTTTGTCGCGCAAGGCCCGTGGATTTTAGGGATAGGGCTCTCCTGCCATGCGGGTTGCCTCAATCATAGGCCTGCTGCATGCGTAGCCACATCCCAGGCCCGTTGCCCAGGTACTTGCCGATACGCAGCGCCATTTCTGGAGTGTGGCATTGGACCAAGGCTGAGGGGAAGGAGAGGTTCATCCCGTTATTACGGTACGACCTTCTTTTCCGCTGATGGCGGACGCCTGCCAAGCCGTCCGTTTTTTCTGGCTGCCTCTGCCTTGGCGGGACTTTTTGATATACCCCCTTTCCGTCCAAGGCTGCACATCCACGCGGATGTGCCGAAAACTCCCCGCGCCAATGCAGGGACGTATAGATCAGCGTCCAGTCGCGGGAAGTGTAACTCCATGCCATGCCCTTCAATGACGATCTCTGCCATGTCTGCGGGGGTGGCATGCTCCATGCCTTGAATCAATGCCGGTGGGATGTGCCTTCTTCCAAAATGTGACGCATCTCCGTTCTGGAAAAGCCGATATTCTTCCGTAGCTCCGGTGGCCCGTCCGGGCAATGCAATATCAATACTGCCCTACAATTCCCTTGTACCACATGCACATGAGCGGGACGATGATCGTTGAGGTAGGTCACTACCGCGTTGTGTCTATGCGATCAATGGTGGGCATAATGCTATTATTCTATTCGTGCTTGGGTTTATATACAAGGCATCATCCTCATAATTTTCACCAAGGACGCTTTTTGTTCTCATCGTGCCCTATTGGTTCTGGCTTATCGTCAGCAAGTCATCGCATTGACTTACGGGGTTACCACGTCGGTTTCGGGCCACCGACCTCTTGCTTATAGGTTTTGAGTGGCTACAGTGCTCAGTGCTGATCGGGGAACAGGATGTTCAATTCCAGCACCTCATAATCTCCGCGTCGCTCCATGCTCACCTTGATATTTTCCTTGTCTACGGGAATATATTTGGCGATCACCGCCAGGAGTTCCTCCTGCAACGCGGGCAGGAAGTCGGGGCCGTCGGCATCGCGCTCGTGGGCGAGAATCAGCTTCAGACGATCCTTTGCTACATGGGCAGTTTTCTTGCGGGAGCCGAGGAAGTAATCGAGAAATGACATATCAGCCTCCAAAGAGTCGTTTGAAGAACCCCACCTTGACCGGATGAATAAAGCGCAAGGGACGCTCTTCGCCGAGGAAGCGGGCGACGACATCCTTATAGGCCTCGGCCACATCGCTGTTTTCCATGTGAATGGCGGGTATGCCCTGATTGGAGGCCTGGAGGATGACCTCGGATTCGGGGATCACGCCCAGCAGGGGGGTACGTAGCAGCTCCTTCACGTCTTGCAGAGAAAGCATTTCCCCACCTTCCACCCGTTTTGGGGAGTAACGGGTCAGCAATAGATGTTCCTTCACCGGTTCTTCGCCCTGCTCCGCGCGCCGTGAGCGGGCTGCGAGAATGCCGAGAATGCGGTCGGAATCCCGCACGGAGGAGACCTCTGGATTGGTGACCACAATGGCTTCGTCGGCATGGTAGAGCGCCATGAGTGCCCCCGACTCGATCCCTGCCGGTGAATCGCAGACGATGTAATCGAATTCCGTGCGCAGTTCATCCATAACCGCCGTTACCCCGGCGGTGGTCAGGGCGTCTTTGTCGCGGGTTTGGGAGGTGGGTAGCACGTAAAGATTCTCACAGCGCTTATCCTTGATGAGCGCCTGCTGCAGTTTGGCCTCGCCCTGGATGACATTGATGAGATCGTACACAACCCGTCGCTCACAGCCCATGATCAGGTCGAGGTTGCGCAGCCCCACGTCGAAGTCGATAACGACGGTGCGATAGCCGCGCAGAGCGAGGCCGCTGGCAAAGGCGGCACTGGTGGTGGTTTTGCCGACCCCACCCTTTCCTGAAGTGATGACAATGATTTTGGCCACGGTTCTTTTCTCCAAGATTTATAAGGTTAAAGCAGTAATATGCAATTGCTCGTCGCGGCTGTAAATCTGCGCCGCCTTGCCCCAGAGGGGGTGATCCGATTCGAGGATGCGATATAGACCTGCAACAGAGATCAACTCTGCTTCCAGGCTCATGCAAAAAATCCGCGCACTGTCTTGGCCGTTGACGCCGGCCAGAGCGCGGCCACGTAAGGGGCCGTACACGTGGATGTTGCCGTCGGCGATGACTTCGGCGCCGGCGTTGACGGCGGCCAAACAGACAAGGTCGCCGCCACGGGCATAGCTGCGTTGGCCGCCGCGGATCGGGTGATCTATGGTCAGGCCACCCGGACTTGTTGAGACGGATTGTGCGGGCGCGGGTGTTTCTGGCTGCGGGGCGGCATTACGATCCTGGCCCCGCAAAACAGGCAGGTTCAGATCCTGCGCCAATGCCTGATGACGGGGAGCGGCATTGCGTAAACCGACAGGGAACCAGTCGGCGGCGCGCAATACATTCAAGATTTCGTTGAGAGCCAAAGGCGCTTCTTCGGGTATGGCGCTCAGATCCAGGACCACCGGCGCATGGCGATGGAAATCGGCAGCGGCGGGGTGGCGTTGATGCTCTTCGGCGATACGTTGCGCCAGTTGTTGGGGATTATTGCTTTCCAGATGGAGGATGGAGAGGGTGAAAACGCCTCCGGACACGCGTAAAGGCGCGCTGGTTTCCGTGCCGGGGGAACGGGGATTAGCCATGTTTCACGTGAAACATCGAAGTGCGCGCGTCATGAGCGCCGCAGCAAAGGGCGCTTGTCGCCCTTACCATTCCAGGTTTCGGCATCGGGTAATGCTGCCTTTTTGCGGAGGATGACCGGCCAGTCTATGCTGAGTTCCGCATTAATGGCAGTGAAGTCGCGTTGATCAGCAGGGAGTTCATCGTCGGCGAAAATGGCGTCGGCAGGACACTCGGGTACGCAGGCGGCGCAGTCGATACACTCGTCAGGATCAATGACGAGAAAATTCGGTCCTTCATGAAAGCACTCGACCGGACAGACTTCGGCACAGTCGGTATATTTACACTGGATGCAATTTTCGGTAACAACGTAGGTCATGAGTTGGCGACGTTCTTTACAGCGCGCTTCCGTGGCGCGGGCGTGGCCGATTCGCTGGCTGATGAGGCCGTACTTTTGGACGACGTGGTTTTCTTTGCCGCCGGGGTCTTGGCTTTGCCTGGTTTTTTTACCACCGCGGACGTTGTTTCCGCCTTTGCCGGCTTGTTGGCAGCAGCCGCCGTTTTCACGGCCGTTTTCCTGGTGCTTTTCGCCGTCGCTTTACGGGCAGGAGCCGCCTTCTTGGCCGGCGGCGCGCGCTTTTCGCGGGGCGGCGGCGGAGTGTAGTCGGGCAGCATGGCGGCAATTTCCGCGTCGCTGGCGTTCACCGGGAAGTGAAAAGCACATTCGCTTTGGGGACAGGCGAGTTGTTCACCAAGGCGCTTGCCGCTTTTTTCGATCATTATCGGCCAGGCGCAGCGGGGACAGGCGCGTGCTATCGGGGGTCCCCAGACCGCATAGCTGCATTTGGGGTAAGTGTTGCAGGAGTAGAAGATTTTGCCGTAACGGCTGCGTTTTTCCACCAGTTCGCCTTCACCGCACTGGGGGCAAATGACTCCTGAGGATTTAGGCTGGGTTAGCGGCTCAATGTGCTTACATTCGGGATAGCCACTGCACGAGATAAACCGGCCATAACGCCCGGTTTTATAGACCAGCGGCTTACCGCAGTCCGGGCAGTCGCGACCTACGGGTTCGGCGGGTTCGCGAGGACCGTCCACCGGGCGGGTATAATTACATTCGGGGTACCCCGAACAGGCCACAAAACGGCCATGACGACCGAGGCGCAGGAATAAGGGTTTGCCACATTGTGGACAGGCCTCATCCAGTGCTTCACTGGTGGCTTCGGTGCGGCTGACGTTGGCTTTTTCGTCAAGGAGTGCGCGAAAGGGTCCCCAGAACGCGCTGAGCACCGGCTGCCACTGCTTCTCACCCCGGGAAATGGCGTCCAGTTCGTCTTCCATGCTGGCGGTGAAGCCGTAATCCACATAGCGCTCGAAATGATTGGTCAGAAAACGACCGACCACCCGTCCGAGATCGGTGGGGCGGAAGCGGCGCTGCTCGACGGCGACATATTCGCGGTTCTGCAGGGTCTGAATAATGCTGGCATAGGTGGATGGACGGCCGATGCCATAGGCTTCCAGGGTTTTAACCAGGGTGGCATCGCTATAACGGGGGGGAGGGTCGGTAAAGTGCTGCTCGGAATCAATGCCAAGCACCTGCGGTTCATCGCCGGTATCAAGGGGCGGCAGAATACGGTTGCCTTCGTCCTCGTCACCGTCATCTTTGCCTTCCTGATAGACGGCCATGAAGCCGGGAAAGGTGACGGTGGAGCCGTTGGCACGCAGGGTCCAATGGGTGCCGGCGTCCATATCGACGGCGACCAGGTCCATACGCGCAGGCGCCATTTGGCAGGCGACGCTGCGCTTCCAGATCAGATCATAAAGGCGCCAGAGATCGCGTTCGAGCACGCCCTGCAAGGCCTCCGGGCTGCGGGCGATGTCCGTGGGACGGATGGCTTCGTGCGCTTCCTGGGCGTTTTTGGTCTTGGTCTTGTAGCGGCGCGGGGTCTCGGGGACGAATTCGCTGCCGTAGTGGCTGCCGATAAAGTCACGGATGGAAGCGATGGCCTCTTCGGCGAGGTTGACGGCGTCGGTACGCATGTAGCTGATGAGGCCCACAGTCTCGTTGCCGATATTGATGCCTTCGTAGAGTTGCTGGGCGACGCGCATGGTCCGGCTGGCGTTGAAGCCGAGCTTGCGCGAGGCTTCCTGCTGCAAGGTGGACGTGGTGAAGGGCGCGGCAGGCTGGCGTTGCCGGCTCTTGCGCTCCACTTCCCGGACCCGTAGCGCCTGGCGGCTGAGATCATCTTCCATGCCGCTGCGGATGGCCTCGGCCTGATCACTATTGGTGACGTCGAACTGTTCGAGCTTTTTCGTCTGCCAGTGGGTCAGGCGGCCGGTGAATTCGCTGCCGGCCTGCTGCAGACGACTGGCGATGGTCCAGTATTCGCGGCTGACAAAGGCTTCTATTTCATTTTCGCGCTCACAGATCAGGCGCAGCGCAGCACTTTGTACCCGGCCCGCCGAGAGGCCCGGACGCACCTTGCGCCAGAGCAGCGGCGACAGATTGAAGCCCACCAGATAATCGAGGGCGCGGCGCGCTTGCTGGGCGTTGACCAGATCCATGGCGATTTCGCGGGGGGTGGCGATAGCTTCCTGCACGGCTTTTTTGGTGATTTCGTGGAAGACGACACGTTGCGCGGGCTTGTTGCCGAGCAGGTGACGCTCGCGCAGCAGCTCCACCAGATGCCAGGAGATGGCCTCGCCTTCGCGATCCGGATCGGTAGCGAGCCAGAGCTTGTCGGCGCCACGCAGGGCCTTGGCGATGGCGTCCACATGTCGCTCGTTGCGCTCGATGGCAGCGTAGCGCATGGCGAAATCATGTTCGGTATCTACAGCACCTTCTTTGGGCTGCAAATCGCGCACATGGCCGTAGGAAGCGAGCACTTGAAAGTCATCCCCCAAATACTTCTGGATGGTTTTGGCTTTAGCCGGCGATTCAACGATAACGAGCTGATATGCCATGGGTCAGTGAAGAATCCGTGCGCCGTCGGCGCCCAGTAAGGCATCGACCCAGAAGGCCTCCGGACCGGGATCATTGGCCATCACCATAAAGGTCACCCAGTCGAGTGTTTCCAGATCGGTATCGTCCAGACCAAGGGCGAGCAGGCGATCGATAATGCGCTCACGCATGGCGCCGTTGATGACACCAAGCCGCTCCCAGTCATGGAGTTGCCCGCGGGCAGCCACAGAAAGATTTTGCTGTTCGTAGGGATGGTAGGCGCGCAGTGAACGGGGGCTGGTGTCCTCTTGCGCTTCTACCGCGAAGCCTTCCATCCAGTCGAGGGCGCGCTGAATATCGTCGTCCGGGAAACCGACGGCGCGCAAACGCTCTTCGACCATCTCGTCGTCTTCGTCGTCGAGATGGTCGAGCAAATAACTAATGATGTCTATGACGTCTTCCATACCGTGGCCTTAGGAAGCCGGTGGGAGGCGACAGAAACGACCGCCGGGACAGGCCGCGAGGTAACCTTGTAATTCCATGTCCAAGAGGATGGCCGAAAGCTCGGTCAGCGTCAATCCGCAGCGGCTGGCGATCTGTTCCGGGGCGAGAGGGTCGAAATCCATGGCGGCCCAAACTTTAGCTTGTGTTGAATCTTCCGGCCGCCAGTCTGCTGCGGCCTGACTGCCGCGCAGCACGGCGTACAGCGGGCCGAGTTCGCTGAGGACGTCTTCGGCGCTTTCGACCAGTTTGGCGCCGTCGCGGATGAGGCGGTGCGGGCCGCGCGACAACGGCGAATGGATGGAGCCGGGGATGGCAAAGACTTCACGACCCTGCTCCAGTGCCAGTCGTGCGGTAATCAGTGAACCGCTGCCGTCAGCCGCTTCGACCACCAATACGCCAAGACTGAGGCCGCTGATGATGCGGTTGCGGCGGGGGAATAGACCACTGCGCGGACCGGTATCGGGCGGCTGTTCGCTGATGATGAGGCCCTGTTCGGTAATCTGACGGGCGAGTTGCAGATGACTACGCGGGTAGATAAGGTCGGCACCGGTACCAAGTACGGCGACGGTGCCGCTGTGAAGGGCACCACGATGGGCGGCGGCATCAATGCCGAGGGCCAGGCCGCTACAGATGATGAGTCCCGCTTCACCCAGGTTCTTGGCAAAAGCTTCGGCGGTGGCGATACCGGTGGCCGTGGCACTGCGACTGCCGACGATAGCCAGCATGGCCTGGTTCAGACGGGCGCGCTGTCCGCGTAAATAGAGCAGCAGGGGCGGGTCAGGGATATGGCGCAACAAGGGCGGGTAATCGGCGTCGGCCCAGCGGCAGAGGTCGGTGTCGGGACTTTCCAGCCAGCGCTGGTCTGCAGGCGTGAGAATGTCCTCGGGTGCCTTCTGCAAGGCGGCGATTTGTCCCGTTTGCAGGCCGAGGTCCTGCAAGGCCCCAGCCCCGGTTTGAAAGCAGCGCTCCACCGCACCAAAACGTTCGAGCAGGGCACGCTGGCGAAGCGGGCCGAGGCCGGGGATACGGCTGAGGGCGAGCCAGGCCCGGTCTGTCACCCGTTTCCTGCGGAGCTGTCGCTGGCGGTTACCGGGCGCGGGCTAACCAGCTTGTCACCCACCAAGATGCCATGCGTTGCCATGGTAATCACGGCGTAGGAGACCGTGGGGAATACCCGAAACACCATCACTTCGCCCACTTTCTGAGGCGGCAGAGCGAAGGATTTGCCAGTCACGGCATTTTTCGTGTCTCCCCTGGTCCTTTCAATCCGCAGCAGATTACCATCGCTCAATCCGGCTTCCCGGCCTTGATCCACGATAACGGCCTGACCCACCAGGAGTTCGGGGTAGTCGCTCATTTTGGCGATGATCCGAGCGCTTACCGGGTGGGCGGGGGCGCTGGGGAAATAACGCGGTACTTTGGCGCCCGCTTCGGGGATCAGGCGATCGCCCAGCGAGATTTCCCTGCGGGCATCGGCGATCTCGACGGCGGCATGGGAACTGTCACTGCGTACGATGATGCTGCCCAGGTCGTAGAGCGCATAACCGAGCGGCTTCTCGACGCCGGGACGGCGCAGTTCCGGCCCAAGAGCGACGATACCATAGCGGGTGCCCACCGGGACCCGTTTCAGACCGGAAGCATACAGCTTGTCGCCCACGGTGTAGACGATCTGGCCGCTGCTGGCACTGGCCGCCAGATAAGGTAATGCATCGTAAGCTTTTTTGCTGGCGATAAACCCCGGCGTGCCGAGGAAGGGCATCACTTCGCCGGTAGCCACGGTGGACAAGGGTTCTACCGTCATTTGTGGATGAAGTTCGACGACCGAAGAACCTGCTGCATGAGAACCATAAGATCTTTCTACACGAAGTTCGGGCTGGCCGTTGGCCCCATGGGTGAGCACGATGCGATCACCGGGATAAATGAGATTGGGATTATGGATGTAGGGATTCTTATGCCAGATCTGCGGCCATTGCCAGGGATGCCGCAAGAAATGTGCGGCGATTCCCCAGAGGGTGTCTCCGGATTTGACGGTGTAACTTTGTTCGCTACGTAGTTGTATGCCAGACGGCGCAGTTTGCCCCATCACCGGGGCCATGGCGCTGAGGCCAAGACAAAATAGGGTGTTGCGCCAGATGTACTTCCGCATGAATGATCTCCTCCGGACTTCCGCAAGGAATAGTATTAGTTCAAGATACGATTTTTGCCGGATGGTAATAATTGGTGACGAAATGCCCCTCTTGAAAATACTGGAGTTCCCCGATGTCCGCCTCAAGGGCATGGCCCAGCCCATAGTCCGGGTGGACAAACAGATACAGCAACTGGCCGACGATATGGCGGAAACCATGTACGATGCACCCGGTATCGGTCTGGCCGCGCCGCAGGTGGCCGCTGGTCACCGGCTGATTGTCGTGGATGTTTCAGAAAATCGCAATGATCTGCTGACCTTGGTGAATCCGGAAATTATCGCGAGCATGGGTGAAGAAGAGATGAAGGAAGGCTGTCTGTCGGTACCCGGTGTGGTGGAGACGGTGCGGCGCGCCGAAAAAGTGACGGTGCGCGCGACCACGGTGCAGGGCAGGACCATTGAATTGGAGGCCGATGGGTTGTTGGCGGTTTGCCTGCAGCATGAGATTGACCATCTCAACGGTACCCTTTTTGTCGATCATCTGTCCCGCCTCAAGCAAAACCTGATTCGCCGTAAGGCGAACAAAAGGGTGCGGCTCGGTGACTAGAAAACAGCGCATTGTTTTTGCCGGGACACCGGAGTTCGCGCGCCTCATTCTGGCCGAATTGCTGCAAGGGCCGGAAGAAGTCGTCGGCGTATTTACCCAGCCGGATCGTCCGGCAGGCCGGGGGCGGGCGTTGCAGGCCAGCCCGGTGAAGCAGGAGGCTGTGGCCGCAGGCATTCCCGTTTTTCAGCCGGAATCGTGTAAAACGGGCGAGGCTCTGGATCTGCTCCGGAGCCTGGCGCCGGATTTGCTGATCGTCGTGGCCTATGGACAGATTTTGCCGCAGGTGGTTCTTGATCTGCCGACGCGCGGCGCCATCAATGTCCATGCCAGTCTCCTGCCCGCCTGGCGTGGCGCGGCGCCCATCGCCCGGGCCATCGCGGCGGGCGACAAAGAAAGCGGTGTCGCCATCATGCAGATGGAAGCCGGGCTCGACTCCGGTCCGGTGCTGTGGGCGGAGCGCGTGCCCATTGCGCCCGATGACACGGCGGCCAGCCTCCATGACCGTTTGGCGCGGTTGGGCAGCGTCGCCTTGCGCCGGGCTCTGGACGGGCTCTGGGCGAATCGGCTCAAACCCGTGCCCCAGGACCCCGCGCTCGCGACCTATGCCCGCAAGCTGAAGAAGGAAGAGGCACGCATCGACTGGCGACTCCCCGCGGCGACGCTGGAGCGTCTGGTGCGGGCTTTCAATCCCAGCCCGGTCGCCCATACCCTTTTTCGCGACAAAGGCTTGCGGGTCTGGCAGACGCAGGTACTGGCTGTCCGGGATGATCAGGCGCCCGGTACCATCAGCGCCGTGGGAAAAGACGGGATAGTGGTGGCCTGTGGCGAGGATCAATTGCAGTTGCTGGCGGTGCAACCCGCAGGCAAGGGTGCGCTCAGTGGCAGTGATTTCGTCCGCGGTTATCGTCCGCAAATCGGTGAAGTACTGGGATGAAGGAAACGCGGCCAGAAACTGAAGGGGGGAGAAGCACATCGGGTGTGGCGGTGCGCAAGACGGCCATCGGCGTGTTGCAGGGCGTGGATAGTGGGCAGACGGTGGATGCCGCCCTGCTGCCGGTACCGTTGACAGGCGCCGATCGCGCGACCGTGCAATGGCTGGTTCTGGGCACGCTGCGCGAGTACCTGCCCGTGCAGGCCCTGGCCGCAAAACTGTTGCGCAAAGACTGGCGCGAGGAAGATAGCGACTTACGCTTCCTGCTCAGTTTGGCTCTGTTTGAGTTGCGCCATGGGCAACGGCCCGCCTTCGCCGTAGTCAATGATTGGGTTGCGATGACGGAGGCACTGAAAAAGCCCTGGGCGCGCGGCCTGATAAACGCCGTTCTGCGTCGTTATCTGCGTGAGCGGGAGGCTTTGGATGTGGCACTGGTCGATCGCGATTTCGGGCATCCGGCCTGGCTGGCGGCGCGTTTACGCGCTGCCTATCCCCAAGACTGGCCCGCCATTGCCGCGGCCAATAACACGGCGCCGCCCCTCTGGCTGCGCGTGAATACGCAACGGGTGGATCCCGGCAACTATCGGCAATTGCTGGCAGAACAAGGTCTTGGAGCGAAAGGTGTGGCGTGGAGTGAGGCGGCATTGTGTTTGCCCGCCAGTGTGCCGGTAACGACCCTGCCGGGCTGGGATGCCGGTTGGGTGGCGGTGCAGGACGGAGCGGCACAAATGGCCGCCCACATTCTCGCGCCCCAGGAGGGGGAACGGATTCTCGACGCCTGTGCGGCCCCTGGCGGCAAAACAGCCCACCTGTGGGCACTGGGGGCGACGCGTCTGGATGCCCTGGACCGCTCCGCAGAACGCCTGAAACGGGTGCGCGAGGCCCTGGAAAGACAAGGCGGTACAGTGCATTTGCAGGCGGCCGATGCCGCAGAAAGCGCCACATGGTGGAATGGCGAGTTCTATGACGCCATCCTCCTGGATGCGCCCTGTACCGGCACCGGGGTCATCCGTCGCCACCCTGACATCCGTCTGCGCCGCCAGCCGGAAGAGGTGGCCGAGGCCGTGGCGCAACAGGCGCGTCTGCTGGAGGGTCTGTGGCCTTGTCTGCGCCCCGGCGGTCGGCTGCTCTATGCCACCTGCTCGGTGCTGCCCGAGGAAAACGAGGAACAGATCATCGCCTTTCTCCAGCGTCATTCTGATGCGCACCGTTCCGCGCACCCGCTGACGGGGCAACGTCTGCCCGGTCAGGACGCAATGGATGGTTTTTACTATGCCTTGCTGGAGAAGGCCGCATGAGCCAGGACGACGCGTTGGCGGTGCGGGTATATATTGACGTTCGGGCCTTACCCCTGCCGTTGCGTTTGCGTGCTCTGCTGGGTCACTGGAAACGGGAGTCCCCATGGATCGTCAGCGCGCCCCTTTCGCACTAAGAAGCTGGCTGCGCGCCTTGAGCGCCGGCGCCACCCCGGAGCGGCAGCGGGTGGGACCGCGCTGGGGCGCTGCCCTGCTCCTGCTGGCTATCGTCGCCTTTCTGGGGGTCAACTTTTTCACCAGCGCCGGAGGGCCGCTGAGCCACTATTTTGTGCCGATGCTGGTGATTTCCGCAGGAATCGTCCTCTTTCTGGTCATTCTGGTGCTGGTTTCGGTGGTGGCGCTGCTCTTGCGTCTACGGCGCGGCGAAGTGGGCAGTCAGTTGGCCACCCGCCTGGTGGTGATTATTACCCTGCTCAGTTTTCTGCCGGCGGCCATCGTCTTCGGTTTTTCCTGGCAATATCTGAATCGGGGCGTGGACTCGTGGTTCAGCAGCGCGGTGCAGAATGCCTTGGATCAGGCCCTGAACGTGGCGAAGGCAGGTGTGGACCGTTATCGCAATTCCACCCTGCTGGCGGCGGAGAGCATCGCTCAGGCCCTGGTGGGGGAGTCTGACAGCAACGCCGTAATCACCGTGATCGCCTTACGCGATCAGTATCATCTGGGCAGCGTCACGCTCTTTTCCGGCGATAACCGGATTATCGCCACCAGCAGCGATAACCTGAGTCTGGCACCGCGCCTGCCGCGCCGGGAAATCCTCGCCATGGAAGAGAACCACCCGACCGCCTCTATTGAGCCGGAGGCCAACGGCGCTTTGCTGGTGAAGGTGCTGATCCCGGTACTGAGTCCGCATCTGGGACAGGGCGGTCATATTCTTTATGTGGAGCAGCCTATCCCCGAGCAGTTGACGCAGGCGGCAGATGCGGTGCAGGTGGCTTATACCCGCTACCACCAGTTGATGCTGATGCGCGAACCGATGAAGACGGCCTTTCAGCTCAGCCTGGCGGTGGCCTTGCTGCTGGCCGTATTGTCGGCGGTATGGATAGGCTTGCACCTGGCGCGCCGACTGACGGCACCTATCGCACGACTGGCGGCGGGCACCCAGGCGGTGGCGCGCGGTGAGTTTATTCCCTTGCAGACGGTGGCGAGTCACGACGAGTTGGGTGTCCTGATACATTCGTTCAACAATATGACCCGGCAACTGGCGCGGGCCAAGCAGCAGGCGGCGGCGGCGCAGGAGCAGGCGGAGCAGCGGCGGCTGTATCTGGAGACCGTGCTCGGACAGATTTCCAGCGGCATCCTGACCTTTGATGGCGAAAACCATTTGGCTGAGGTCAACGCCGCGGCGACCCATATTCTCCAGGAAGATTTGCCCAGGGGCAGCGCCCTGGATATATTGCATGATGGCACCGCGCTGGAGCCCCTGTGGACGCTGGTGGCGGACTGGGTGGAACACCCTCGTAACGGAATGCAAAAAGAGTTGCAGATCGAGCGCTCCGACGGGCCACAGACCATTATCGTGCATGGCGCACACTTTGCGGATGATGCCGGTAGTCGGGGTTTCGTACTGGTTTTTGATGATATCAGTACGCTGGTCGCCGCCCAGCGTAGCGCCGCCTGGAGCGAGGTGGCGCGGCGCCTGGCCCACGAGATCAAGAACCCGCTCACCCCCATTCAACTCTCCGCCGAGCGGTTGCGGCGCAAATATCTGGAACGTCTTGGCGATGAAGGCGAGACCCTGGATCGTGCCACCCGCACTATTATCCATCAGGTGGATGCCCTCAAGGTGATGGTGGACGCCTTCTCGGAGTACGCCCGGCAGCCGCAACTGGAGTTGCGCCTTCTCGACCTGAACACGCTGATTCTGGATGTGCTCGATCTGTATCGCGGGCAAGAGAATGGCGTGGAGATTCGGGCCGAGTTGGGTGCGGGCCTGCCCCTCCTGCGGGCGGATGTGCATCGGCTGCGCCAGATTCTCAATAATCTCCTGCGCAACGCCATGGATGCCCTGCAGGGGGATTCAGAAACTCCGGAAGGTAAACATATCCTGATTCGCACCCGCCTGACCGACTCCGACCCGGCAAAGATGCTAGAGTTGAGTGTGTTGGACGACGGCCCCGGTTTCCCGGCCCAGTTGCTGGCGCGGGTTTTTGAGCCCTATGTCACCAGCAAGGTGAAGGGTTCGGGGCTGGGTCTCGCCATCGTCCGGCGTATCGTTGAGGAGCATGGCGGACAGATTGTTGCGGATAATCAGGGGTTGCAGGGCGGGGCACGTATCGTTATTGATTTTCCGTTGGGTTGAAACAAGTATTCAGGAGGTGACATGGAAGAGGCACGATTGAATATTCTGGTGGTGGATGACGAACCCGATATCTGCGCGACACTGGCAGAAATTCTGGAGGATGAAGGCTACAACGTGCAAACCGCGGGGAGTGCGGAAGCCGCCGAAGTGCTGCTGCGCGATCAGATGGTGGACCTCGTCCTTCTCGATATCTGGATGCCGGGTGAGGACGGCGTCAGCCTCTTGCGGCGCTGGGCCGAAGCGGGTCTGGAGCAGCCGGTGGTGATGATGTCCGGGCACGCCACCATCGAAACGGCGGTGCAGGCGACCAAGCTGGGCGCCTATGACTTTATCGAAAAGCCGCTGTCGCTGGACAAGACCCTGCTTACCGTCACCCATGCCCTGGAATCCAGTCGCTTGCAGCGCGAGAACCGCGACTTGCGCGCGCAGGCCGGCTGGGTAGAGCGGCCGAGCGGCGAGAGTCCGGCGATCCGCCAATTTCGCGAGCAGTTGCAGCGGGTGGCAGCGGTGGATTCCTGGGCGTTGCTGCTGGGCGAGCCGGGTAGCGGTAAGGAAGTGGCCGCGCGTTATCTGCACCGGCAAAGCCGACGGGCACAGGGGCCTTTCGTGGATCTGCGGGCCGCCGCCATCGCTCGCCCCAATGTCGCCATCGAGCTCTTCGGCAATGAAGATCATGGCAAACTGACCCGCGGGCGTCTGGAAGTGGCCCATGGCGGCACGCTCTTCATCGACGAAATTGCCGATATGGACCTGGAAACCCAGGCGCGGTTGTTCTCGGCCTTGCAGGAGCGGCGCATCATCCGGGTGGGTGGGACGACGCCCGTGCCCGTGGATGTACGGGTGATCGCCGGCAGCGCACAGGATTTGGCACTGGCAGTGCAGAGCGGGCAGTTTCGCAGCGATCTCTACTACCGGCTCAGTGCCCTGCCCCTGAAGGTGCCGCCGCTGTCCGCGCGGAGTGCGGATATCCCGGCGCTGATAGAAGAGTTTGTACGCTTTTATGGCGCCCGCGATGGCTTGGCGGCGCGTCACTTTGCTCCGGAAACCCTGGATGTGCTGCACCATTATCCCTGGCCGGGCAACGTCCGCGAATTGCAGAATCTGGTGGAGCGCTTGCTGATTCTGGCGGAAGGGCCGGAGGTCAGTGCGGAAGAGGTGGAGGGCGCGTTGGGACTGGATAATCGCCTCGTCCTCGTCAACAGTAATTTCGACGGGGAAGATTTTGGCGGTACCCTGAAGCGCGCTCGGGAACGTTTTGAGCGCGCCTTCCTCGAATATCATTTGGCCCGTAATGACTGGAATATCGCGCGGACGGCGGAAGTGGTGGGGCTGGAGCGCACGCATCTCTATCGCAAGCTGAAGAATCTGAGTATTGCCCTGAAGGGCGAGCGGCATGCGGGCGAGGATGGGGATGAGGGGGAGGGGTGATCAGTAAGCGCGGTAAACCGCCTGTCAAAACGGTGCCTATCACCGATGAAACGCTGAATAGTATGTTTGGATATATGAAAGGTACCGTCACCATTCACGGAGATATCGTAGCCCCGTCGGGCGAAGTCTGGTCTGCGGAAAATGGTGATGAAGACCATTTCTATGCAGGCTTGCGACCCCGCGAGAACAAAAGTGGCTAACGCTGTATTCCGGGCAATAACCCGCAAAGCCCGGCTTGTTAGATTACGAACAGCAAGTCCAGAGAAATGCAATCATGGTACACCGTTCCTCCTAAAGCTGATGACGGTAAGTTTCCCAAACATTTATTTAGTCGAGGTAGACGTTGACATCGTGCTCGCGGCGGTCATCCATGAGCGGAATCCTGTCTTGCGGCAATTCAGTGTCATCCAGGGTAATACGCACTACCCGCGCTGATGCGGTGCTATCAGCATGGACGGTGATATGATACAGCGTGTCGCGGTAGCGGTAGTGGACCTTGTAGGATTTCCAGTCCGCCGGGACGCGGGGCGTGATGCGCAGGTGATCGACCTCAAGCGATAGGCCCAGCAAGGTTTCGATCGTTAATCGATACATCCAGCCCGCTGCGCCGGTGTACCAGGTCCAGCCACCACGCCCGACGTGTGGTGCGGCGCCATAAATATCGGCGCACATAACGTAGGGTTCTACCTTATAGCGGGCGATAGACTCTGCGCTACTTCCGTGATGGACCGGGATGAGCATGTTGAATAATTCCCAGGCCCGCACTTTGTCACCCATCTGGGCAAAAGCCATGGTGGTCCAGACTGCGGCATGGGTATATTGTCCGCCGTTTTCGCGCACACCGGGCACATAGCCTTTGATATAGCCGGGTTCGAGTGCTGACCGGTCGAAGGGTGGGTTAAGCAGCCGGATAAGCTGTGCATCGCGACTCACCAGATGTTTGTCCACCGCCGCCATGGCCTGTTGGGCCCGCAAGGGATCACCCGCACCGGAAAGGACGGCCCAACTCTGGCTGATGGAATCTATTTGGCATTCGTCATTCGCAGCAGAACCAAGGGGCGTACCGTCATCAAAATAAGCCCGCCGATACCAGGCACCGTCCCAGGCATTTTTTTCTACGTTCTCCTGTAATACGGCAGCCTGTTGCACACAAAGGTCAACGATAGCGCTGTCACCCCGGCTGCGCGCGAGCCCGGCAAACTGCCGCAGATTCTGAATCAGGAACCAGGCCAGCCAGACACTCTCACCCCGACCCTCGTGACCGACCAGATTCATCCCGTCATTCCAGTCGCCACAGCCCATCAGCGGTAAGCCATGGGCACCAAATCGCAAGCCGTTTTTGAGCGCCCGCACACAATGATCATAGAGGCTGGCGGATTCGGCAGATTGCTGGGGCTGATCGTAGTAAGACTCTTCCTCGGGATTCAGCTCGCGGCCTTCGAGAAAATGAATGGTTTCGTCGAGCACGCCACTATCGCCGGTGGCCGTCACAAAACGACAGGTGGCATAGGGTAACCAGAGATAGTCATCCGAAATATGGGTGCGCACCCCTTGGCCGTGGGGCGGATGCCACCAGTGCTGGACATCCCCCTGATGGAATTGGCGCTCTGCACAACGAATTAGTTGCTCCCGGGCCAGCCATGGTGTGGTGTGAATCAGCGCCATGCTGTCTTGTAATTGATCGCGGAAACCATAAGCCCCGCCCGACTGGTAATAGCCGCTGCGGCCCCAGAGTCTGCTGGAGATGGTCTGGTAAATCAGCCAGCCGTTCGCTAATACGTTCAGTGCGGGATCCGGAGTTTCCACATATATCGTACCTAAGGTCCGGTTCCAGTATTCCCGTACCCCTGCCAAAGCTTGCCGCGCACGCTCCCTACCGGCGAAGCGGTCTATATATTGCTGCGCTTCGTCGGTACTGGCTGCCGTACCAAAAACAAACACGATCTCGCACTCCGTGCCTTCAGCCAGATGAATCGGCGTTTGTATGGCGGCGCAGGGATCAAGGCCCGCCCCTGTTTTACCTGATAATCGGTTGCGATACAGTGCCGCAGGCTTGGCAAGCGTACCATTACGGCCGATAAACTCGCTGCGGTTGCCGGTGATTGTACGCTCCTGTTCACTGGTCTGAACGAAAACGACCCGATGCCTGCATTCGCGGCCATAGTCATTGTGGGCATACAGCGCACCGTTGCGCAGATCGCTTTCGGTGACGATATGCATCATATTGGCATGGCGCCACTCGCCGAGCACCAGTTCCCAGTATGCCGTCAGCGAAAGCCGCCGCGGGCGCTTGGAATGGTTGCGCAGTTTGACCACCACGAATTTCACCGGCGCGTCCATCGCGACGTAGGTGGTCATTTCTGAAGAAATCCCCGACTCGTAATGTTCAAAAACGGTGTATCCAAATCCGTGGCGGCATACATATCCGGACTGACCGCAGGCGGGTAGTGGAGAGGGGGACCAAAACGCCCCCGTGTCTTCGTCGCGGATATACAGGGCTTCGCCGCTACTATCACTCAGGGGATCGTTGTGCCATGTGGTCAGACGGAATTCATGGGCGTTTTCGACCCAGGTATAGGCGCCGCCGCTCTCGCTGATGACGGTGCCGATATGCGGACTGGCAATCACATTGACCCAAGGGGCGGGCGTACTTTGGCCCGGCTCCAGACTGATGACGTATTCACGTCCATCGGTCGTGAATCCACCCAATCCGTTGAAAAAAATACGTTCACGCGGAAGCAGCGGCTGTATGATCTCGGTGGCGGGGGGTGGCCGCGGGTTCAGCGGAGCAGGGAAGCGATCCCCGGATACCCGCCGTTCCACATGCTCCAGCAGGGAGTCGGTGCTGTCGGTGAGGATAATGCGCGCGACGGTCTGGAACAGCACGCGATCCTCTTCGGAAAGTTCTTCGGCGCGGCGTACAAAGACGCCACCGGGTTTGTCGATGACTTGTCCTTCCGGACCTGTGTGAATCAAGCCCATAATCTGGTCTTGTAGCGTGGCCCGGTAACTGGTGAAATCTTCGTTGACGATCACCAGATCGGCCGCCAGTCCTTGCAGTCGCCAATAGGCATGGGCTTGCAGTATTTGTTTTACCAGATTAAGGCGGTTTAATTGACTGACGCGCAGCAGCACAATCGGCAAATCACCCGATATCCCGAAGCGCCACAGGCCGGACTGCCCTAACTGATTACGGGCAATCACGCTGGGCGTGGCCCGGCGCAGGGCGCTGGCGTAGACCACGGAATTGGCGAGGCGGCCGTACACCTGGGCATCGGCTTCACTGGCGCGCAGATGACGGAGCACCTCCTGGCTCTGGAACCAGGCCATTTCAAAAGCACGTTCCACCAGATGACGATCGCTATACTTCTCCAGCAGGGCGATGGCCGCCGCCCGGGTATCGGCAAGTCCGGAAATGATCTGCACCGTCGCGGACTCGTCTACGCCAAGCGTTAGCATACGCCGGATGGCCACAATGGGGTCTAATACGGGACCCTCGCTATTCGATAAGGTAGTCTGTTGTAGTCTATCGAAGACGCGCGGATGCTCGACGGTACGACCACGGCCGATGAACTGTGCGCGATCGGTTTCGTAAGATGCTGCACTGGCGGCAACCCCGGGAGCCGCAAACAGATGGAACATCCAAGGCGTTTGTTCGTCCGGTGAGCGGCGACGTCGGGTACAGAGAATCGCATTGTGCTCTGCCAGAATTTCGGTCTGAACGAACAGGTTGCTAAATGCGCGGTGAGCAAGGTCGGCATTCGGCGACGCGAGGACAAGCTCGGTATAACTCGTTAACTCTATCTGACGAATGCGCGGGGAGATATTGGTGAGCGTCACGCGGCGGATCTCCACATCGTCTTCTGGCGCAACGGCGACTTCCATATAGCTCTCTATCATCTGATCGCGGCGACGGTATTCCGCCCGCGCCTGGACGAAAATCGCCTCATAGTGATCGGCTTTGCTTCGGGTGGGTTGATAGCTTGTCGACCAAAAGTGTCCGGAATGATGATCACGCAGATAAATGAAGGTTCCCCAGTTATCTACGGCGGTATCCTCGCGCCAGCGATTCACGGCGAGACCACCACGATGGCTGTAGCCGCTGCCGGCGTGGTTGATCATGACGTGGTAGCGGCCATTAGACAGAAGGTGGACTTCTGGCATGGACGTATCCGGATTGGTGTATGCGCGCATAATCGCGGCGGTCTCGGCGCTGGACACCTTTGCGGCGGCGTTGACTTCAGCGGCATGGGGATGCAAGGTAGCCTCTTGCCTGGGCAGACGCTCCTGCAACAATAACTGAGTGGCCTGAATGCCGGGATCAGATAAAAACCGGCGCTGCATCGGCTGATTGAGAAGGACATGGGCAAAAGCCAGGAGGCTCATGCCTTGATGATGCGCCATAAAGGTGCGGACAATGGCATGACTCTCGCCCGGTGGCACCCGGGATGGCGTGTAATCGATGGCTTCGTAAAATCCATAAGTACCGAGAAACCCTTGCGCGGCAAGGGCTTGCAAGTTATGACATGCCGCCCACGGCAGCACGGTCAGGGCCAGCGCGCTGGCATAGGGTGCAATCACCAAATCATCGCCGAGACCGCGTTTGAAACCGAGACCGGGAACCCCAAACGCCCGGTATTGATAGACTTGATGCATGTCCATGACGTTGAAGCAGGATTCCGATATCCCCCAGGGTATGGCGCGCTGGCGACCATATTCTATTTGGCGGGAGACGGCCGCTTTGCAGGTCTGGTTGAGCAGCGTGTTGGGGAAATCCGGCATGATCAATTGCGGCATGAGATACTCAAACATCGAGCCGCTCCATGAAATCAAGCACAGTTCGCCGCCGTAGCTCGTCAACAGGCGGCCCAGCGAAAACCAATGTTTTTGTGGTGCCTGCCCTTGTGCAATAAGCAGAAAACTGGCCAGGCGTGCTTCCGATGCCAGCAGGTCGTAGCAGGCGGGATCACGGCGCCGTTCCCCGACATCGTAACCAATAGCCAGCAGGTCGCGCGTATGGTCGTAAAGAAATTCAAAATCCATCACCGCCAACGCGCGGCAGCGATCCACCAATTGATCGATGACCCGCAACCGTTCTGCGGCAGCCGCCCGGGTGTTTGCCGTCCCCATGGCAATGTCATTGGCCAATTCGGCCAGTGTCAGGGCATCGTTTAAATGCCGCGCTTCAGGGGTGAAGTCTTCCAGATCCGCCGCTAAAGCGCGGCATTGTTGATCAAATGCCCGCACCCAGTAAGCACATTCGCTATCCGCCGGAGCATCGGCGGGGAGCCCGTTCACGAGATCGCTGCTGATCCGTTGAATATCAGCAAGCCGCTCACGGGCATCCACCAGGGATGCGGGGAACCCGTTGAGCACCGTGGCAGACAGTATGTCGTGCAGTGCATGGACTTTTTCGGTCAGGTCCGCCGTGGGGATGTCGTGGATGCATGCTGCCAACAGATGCAGCGTATCCTGCAAACCCGCAAAGGCGTTATCCGGCAGCACCGGATGATCTTTGAGCGCGTTCAACCCCGCCTGGAGGGTGAGCAGGCAGCCGCCAAGATTGCCACTGTCCACCGCTGAGATGTATTGCGGACTTAATATTTGCAGGGTGCGCGTGTCATACCAGTTATAGAAGTGACCGTGATAGCGTTCCAGTTGCTCCATGCTTGCCACGGTGTTTTCGGTCAGTTGAAGGAGTTTGCCGGCGGAAATATAACCAAAATCATAGGCCGCCAGATTCGCCAGCAAGGACATGCCCATGTTGGTCGGTGAGCTGCGCGAGGCAATGGCCGCCGCGGGATACTCCTGAAAGTTATCGGGGGGTAACCAGTGCTCCGCAGGGCTGACAAAGTCATCAAAAAACCGCCAGGTACGCCGTGCCGACAGCCGCAGAAAACGTCGCTGTGTGTCATCCAAATCCGTAACACCGGTCCGCAGCGGCTGACTGATCCGCCATGCGATAAGCGGTGAAAACAGCCATAACACTAAAATGGGCGTGCTGAACAGTAAGGCTGAGGGCGAACTGAGCCCCAGATTGGCGGCAACCACCAAGGCTATCCCGATAAAGATGGCGAGCAGTGGTGCACTCCATATCTCCATGAAAAAATCGCCGGGGGTCTGACAGGCGTTACGGCGGAGGTAGGAAGGCAGTTGCCAAAGCAACAATCCCCGACGGGTGAAGAGCATTCGCGTGCCCGAGCGCAGAATGGCATCCAGACTCATCACGGCGTCATAGGGCAGCAGTGCGACAGTCAGTAGTGCGGAGAGCAGTGGGCGAATTGCCGAAGCTCTGGTCAGGGCGAGATGTGCTGCCAAGTCGAGGTCTTGAGGCTTGCGGAAGAGGTCGATGAGCGGCGAAAGCAGGACCGGCACGAGGATGATCGCGGTTACCAGTGTGGTCCATAACCAGGAGAAGGCCGGGTCCAGGAGCCATCCCCCCGCCAGCAGTAACAATAGCGCGGACGACACCAGGCTGCGACGGAGATTGTCAAAGATTTTCCACATCGACAAACTCGATAGCGGATTGGCCGGACGCGGTGCCTGCATACCGTCGGCCGTTGGGGCACCAGGCACCGACGGCAACAGCCAGCCGGCAATCTGCCAGTCACCCCGAATCCAGCGATGTCGACGGGAGGCCTCTGCGGTGTAACTTCCCGGCAATTCTTCGATCAGGACGACGTTGGTCGCCAGTGCCGCACGGGCATACCCGCCTTCCAGTAAATCATGACTGAGGATGAGGTTTTCTGGAAAACGGCCATCAACCGCCTGACGGAAGGCATCTACATTGTAAATGCCCTTGCCGATGAAGGAGCCTTCGCTGAAAACGTCCTGATAGACATCGGACACCTCGCGCGTATAGGGGTCGATACCGGAATCCCCGGCCATGAGTTTGGTGAATGGTGATTGACCGGCACTGGTCAGGTCGATCGCCACGCGGGGCTGAATGATCGCATAGCCATCGACGATACGGCCCTTGTCGGCGTCATATACGGCCTGGTTAAGCGGATGCGCCATATCACCGATCAGTGCCCGCGCCGTGTCACGGGGCAATTGCGTGTCGGTATCGAGGGTGATGACATAACGGATGCTGCCGAGGATGGACAGGTCGCCGACTTGCTCTGAGAATGTCGCTGTCTCCGCCGACCCTCTCAGCAGCGCATTAAATTGTTCCAGTTTGCCGCGTTTGCGTTCGTAGCCCATCCACACCCGTTCAAATGGGTTCCATACCCGCGGCCGATGAAACCAATAAAATAGGCAAGGTCGATCATCGGCATAGCGGGTGTTGAGGGTCTGAATAGCGACACGTGCATAGTCGATCAATGCAGCGTCTTCCGGACAGGTCTGCTCTGCCGCATCCCGAAAATCCGTCAGTAACGCGAAGTAAATATTGGGATCGCGGTTTCCGAGGTAGCGGATTTCCTGGGCCTCCAGCAACGCGTCAATTTCTTGGGGCGTACTCAGCAGCGTCGGGATAACGACCATGCAGCGGTGCGCATCAGGAACACCCTGCGAAAAATCCATCTGCGGCAGGGTGCCGGGCGCCATAAAGAGGGTAATCAGGCGATTTACCAGAGAAACCGCCAAAGCTGAAATGCTCACAACCCCGACAATGCCTAGCCACCAGAAACGCCAGTCTGCAGAGCTGAGACCGGCAAGGGGGAAGCACAAAATTAAACTGATCAGTGCCGTCAATAATAGTATGGCGCTGATATACAGGGAAAGACGGAGATGGTCGCCCATCTGTCGGGCCGCTGAGCGCCATTCGAAGTGACAGCCCATCGCCCGCTCAAGGTGTTGCCGACCCCGATCCAGCAGATAATAGCCGACATGCGCAGAGCGATCGCCGCTGCCTGTTTGCTGCGCTACCGCCTGGGCAAGTGCAATTGCCTCTTCCGCCACGGCCAGCTCATCGCGCCGGCTGCTGCGCGCAATATCTTCAATAGCGTGGCGATAACGATCGCGTGTTGCGAAATTTTGTCCGGCGTATATTCCCATAGGGTCTTGGCGCAGGCTTTGTTCGACAACGCTGTATGCTTCGACATGATCCCGCCAGTCCACAGCGGTGAGGAAGCGTAGGCTTCCAATACTGTTTGCCATGGATATCTGGTTGGCAGCGGATCTTCTGGCGGACACTTCGGACAACTGCGTCGCGGTTATGCCCTGTTCGAGCAATTTATGTTCGACCCAGGTTTGCACGAACGCCATAGCGGGACCGTAGGCCTGCAATCTGGCGTAAAACTCCTCTACAAACGGTGCCGTCAAGGGCATATCCGCATGCGCGAATTCAGCAAGTAGCTGGATCAGCAGTTTCGGCTTTTTTTCTGCGGTGGCGAGCATGCGATCCGCCCAGTTCATGGCGGCGTTGCGTTCCTCTCGCCGGCAGGCAACGAGCAGACCAGCGCGGCGTAGGTTTTCCAACAACGCCAATTGCAGCATGATGGGGAAGGCCCATAATTCGCCCAGCGTTAATGCCGTAACGCTTTGGTAGGCCTGAATATAGGCGCTGACATTATCACTGTCGACACGGGCATCCTGATGCGCAATCAATTCAGAGGCGAGGTCGTAGATACGGGGGAATCCCGCTAAGCTGCCGGATTGCAGGCGTGGCAGTTGCTTGCCATAGCCGCTAGGCAAATGTCTTCGTGCCAGAATGATTTGTTGCTCGATGAGGTAGAAATTATCGAGCAACCAAATCTCGCCAGCCAGGGTCCGCTGCTCAGCCTGCGCGGTTCCTGCGGTGACCACGTCATAGGCCGCACGCAAAACAGCGGCGTTGTCGGCCAGACGTGGTAGCAGGCGATCTGGCCCGGGGTATGGATCGATAGCATGCTGACCAGCCAACGTTACCGCATGTTGTTTCAGTTGTTCAACGTTGAACAACTCCGAGCGTAACAAGTTCGTATCCGATGCGTTGTTCAGGGCATTTTTTACGCAGGACGAAAACTCTAACTTTTTTGTAGCTATGACGCTCTCCTCGGAATAACCTGACGACACATTAGAGCATCACGTATCCCCTTCTACTGCTGGGTACTGCAAGCTGTTTCTGTTACGGGACTCCTCCACACTTTTTGACTTGGCGCCGATGATCTCAGCGGGGAACGATGGTGACACCACTACCGCTGGAATTCTTCTTGGCCTGTTTGGCCTGTTTCTTCTCTTTGGGTGACATCGCCGACTGCTTCTTGGTTTCTTTATTGCTCTGCTGTGTTTTGCTCATGATGGTTTCCTTCTGGAGTGATGTTATCGCCGGGCTTTAATGTGTCTTGCTCTGGTATCCTTCACCATTGGTCATGGCATCATGCAGTTCTGCTCTGAGCTCTGCAATATTGGCCGTCCTGGATTTCAGTTGTTGCTCGGCGCGAATAACGCCTGCCCGGTCATGGTGGGCCTTCAGGGTGATAATCCTTTCTTCCAACTGGTGCTGCGCGATCTCTTCATGCTGGAGATGCTGGCGCATCTGGGCGATGGTCCTGTTATGCGTGAGCGGATAAGGGGCTGATGCCCTGTCCGTACTTGCCTGGGCCCCGGCAGCGAAGCTACCGATAAGCAGTATACCGGTCATGGTTGCCACCCAACGGTTCATGATCATGCTCCTGTGTAGCGGTGTGCGAAGGTCCACCAAGCATCGTCCAGTATAACTCATTCTTGGTCGCCGCGTGCGGCAACCCGTTCGCCTAATGTTTCTAGCCGGTAATCCCCCAATACGACAAATGTATAAGGCTGATGATGACGGTGCCGATCTGATATACTTGCTAAAAGACTGGAGATCCCGCCAAGATGCCCCCTCTGCGCCATGTATCATCTGCCCGGCGTTTATTGTTGGCTCGTTTCATGGGAGGCAAAGCCAAGAAGAAAGTCGGAGTGTTTTCCCGCAGTGACCGTGAAATTCTGTGGGGAACCAGGGCTTTTTTCATCGCTTTGGCACTCTTGTTCATGAGTATTGCCTGGTGGCGTGCCGCTGATCTGAAGCAATCCATCCGGGCCGATTTTCATAATTGGGCGGAAGTCACCGCCACGCAAACCGCCGGTATAGTGGCCGCCAACATCGACGCACGTTTCTATGACCTTGCATTCCTCAGAAATGCTTTTTTTGCCCAGGGCACGGACCATCTGTTACCGAGTGCCAAGGTTCTTTCCGCCTTTGTCGCCTTTCAGCAGACCCATCCGGCCATTATGGCCATCGATGTTCGGGATCCGTCCGGCAATCGAATCGTCTGGTCGAGCGTGCAGCAGTCGACGAGGCGCATTGCTGCGGACAATGACTTCACGCCCCTACCGGGATATCCAGATCGCTTCATGGGAAAGCCTTTCTACGCCGATCGGGCACATGCCTGGGTACTGACTATGCGGCAGCGTATCCGGAACAGCGAAGGCCATGTGCTGGGGTTCATTGGCTGTTCCTTCATGCTCTCCCATCTGAGCGTGATCCATACACCGCTATACCTGCAATCTATCGTCCTCATGCGACCGCATGGGCAGGTTATATCGATCTGGAAAGATGGCCACTGGGCGGCACCGGGTACGCCTCTGCCCAGGCCCGTTGGTCAAGTAGTAGTTCCTGTCCCCGGTTATCCCTGGGCTTTGCAGGTGCAATGGACGGCGGCGGCACTGGATCGTGCCTTCTGGCGGGTGGAACGGACGCGACTGTCCATTCTGCTGACCGCTTTGTGCGTTCTGGCCGGGGTGGCGCTGTTACTACAACTCCTCCGCCGGATACTGCGCTTTCGCCAATACCAGATGGCAGCGATCCTGGCCCAGCAGGATTTGCTGCGCCAGGGCGATCCCGAGGTTATGTATCGGCGGCTGGTGGCGGTCGTGGTGGAGCAGACGGAAGCCATCGGCGCCTATGTCGTCGTTCCCGAAGCGAACAGTGAGTGGTTGCGGGTCGTGGCCGCCAGCGCGGACACACCGGAACTTCGACAGACCATGGAAGCGCTGACACCCTCCCGTGATGCGGCACACTTCCCTTATGGCGACATGATCCCCAGTCGGGCCTTCCGCGAAAAAACCGCACAGGGACCCACCCGTCCTCAGCAGTCTCCCGCGATGACGGTTGTACAACAACAGCAAGCGCCGCTGTCCCGTATTCGGAGTGTCATGGCCTATCCGGTTTTCGTGTACGAAGACACGGAGCCATCCGCCGTACTGGTGATAGTGAGCGACTTGCCCCGGCATTTCACCCCATCCCTGCAGCGATTGCTCGGCCAGTTGGCCGCCACCCTCGGTCTGGCCCTGACGCAGTGGCGGCAACACCAGGCACTCATCTCGCTGGAAAAATCCCTTCAGGAATCGTCGGAGAAAAACGAAGCTTTATTGAACAATGCCAGCGATGGTATTCACGTTCTTGACGAAAACGGCTTTCTGATCGAGGTTAACTATCAGTTCTGCACCATGCTCGGCTACTCCCGTGCGGAAATGTTGGGTATGCACGTTTCCCAGTGGGACGCCGAGAAAAGCGCCGGTGAGCTGAAGGAGTTAATCGCCCGGCAATTTTCCACAGCGGAGTCCTTGCGCTTTGAGACTCGCCATCGTTGTAAGGATGGGACCATTATCGATGTGGAGATCAATGGTTCGCCCATCCAGATACAGGGAAAATGGGTATTGTTGGATTCTGCCCGAGATATTACCAAGCGCAAGGTCTTGGAGGCAGATTTGCAACGGAGCCTGGAGCATCAGCGGAAACTCACGGATTTTAATGTGCTGCTGGGTGAGGTAAATCAAGCCATCACTCGCGCAGACGATGAGGACTCCCTACTTCAGGAGGTTTGCGACCTCATCGTGCAATATACCAGCAGCGCCCTTGCCTGGATTGGCAGACCTGATGCGCAAGGAGATTTTCAGGTGCTGGCGGCGGCAGGAGAAACCGGTTATCTGAACGATATAAAAATATCCAGCCGGGCGGATATTCCGGAAGGACAAGGAATCACCGGGATGGTCTGGAGACAGCAAAGGGCCATCTATGATGCCGATTTCTCCCAGAATGCGAAGGCTCTCTGGCGAGAGCGTGTCGCCCATTTTGGATTTCACGGCAGTTCTGTGCTACCGATCCGTCGGAATGGAGTCCTTTGGGCCGTGTGCACCGTCTATGCAAAAGGCGACGCAAAGGCAGTGGAGACCGATGTTCGCGGGATTATGGAAGAGATGGCCAAAGACATCAGCTTTGGGCTGGACCATCTGGATGCAGTCCACCGGGAGCGTGCTACCCAGGCTTTCAATGAGGCGCTGCTGAATAACCTTGCTGCGGGCATCAGCATCGTGCGTTTTCCGGATCTGCTTATCGAACGGGTAAACGCCCGCATGCTGGAAATCTATGGTGCCTCTTCTGTGGAGGACCTGGTGGAGCTTTTTGCGGGAAAGAGCTGTCCGGATCATGAAAGCAGCGCAAGCATGGCCACACTCGCCCAGGAAGTGCTCGCCGAGGGCTATGGGGCGCTGAAAGATCTCGCGATAAAACGCAAAGATGGCCAGATTGTTTATGTGGACGTTTCTGGTCAGCGACTGCTGACGGATCCGAAACATCCCGTTATTGTGTGGACCTCCATGGAGGTTACGGAACGTCATCACCTCATGGGTGAGTTATCCAGACAATCTCTTTCTGACCTGTTGACGGGCCTGCCTAACCGCCGCGCCCTGGATATGGAGATGGATCGCGCCATAGCCCACGCAACGCGGAACGAGAGTCTTCTGGCGTTATGCATGCTGGACCTGGACAGTTTTAAGCCGGTGAACGACACCTATGGTCATGACGCCGGAGATCAAGTGCTGCGGATCGTCGCCCAACGCTTGCCGCAGAGTCTGCGTAAAACCGATTTTATCGCGCGTGTAGGCGGCGATGAGTTTGTCGTGCTGGTAGAGAATTTAGATCACCTGGATCCCCTGGAAGCCATCCTCGACACGATCGGACGCTCGATCAGTGCCCCCATCACCCTGGAGGACGGGCAGATGGTAAGTATCGGCCTCAGCATGGGGGTGGCCATTTATCCTTTTGCGGAGGGAGACAATCCCGATGCCCTTCTGCGTCTGGCCGATCAGGCGCTATATGAGAGTAAGGCCCACAAGGCCAATCGGGAGTTTTCCTGGGTACTTTTCGGCGAGGAAACTCGAAAAATACGGCGCACAATGGCGCAACGTCTACTGGATACCGGAGCTCTGGAGATCTGGTATCAACCGATCCTGGATAGCCGCACTCGCAAGGTGGCGGGTGTAGAGGCGCTGTCTCGCTTGCGGGATGCAGAAGGAAAAGTCTGGTCACCGGCTGAGTTTCTGCCACAATTACAAGAGGCCGATTTGTTTGTGCTCAGCAAGAAGGTTCTGGATCAGGCCTTGACGGACCTGCCCATCTTGGAGGCTCAAGGGTGGTCCTTGTGGGTATCCGTGAATGTAGATCCAAGTTCCATCTCGGAATCCAGCACCTTGTGGCTGCGGGAAATGGTTGCCTCAGGCAAGGCGGATCCGTCACGCATCACCTTGGAGATTCTCGAAAGAAGCGATTTTTTGGAACAGCCCGCCGCCTTGAAACATCTCCTGGAATTGCGGGCGCTTGGCGTGCGTCTGGCCCTGGATGACGTGGGTAGTGCCTATTCCTCCCTCTTGCGCCTGAAAGACCTTCCCGTCGATGAGATCAAACTGGATCAGGGTTTTATCCGAACCCTGGAACAGCACCCCCAGGATCTCCACTTTGTGGAATCTATCCAGGCCCTCGCCGTTGGAATGGGAGTGGATCTGGTGGTGGAGGGCGTGGAAACGGATGACATCCTGGATGCGGTAACGATCATGGGCGCCAATTTCCTCCAGGGTTATGCGATCGCCAGGCCCATGCCACTATCACAGTTGCAGGCATTTCTCGATCCGGTCCCTTTACACCCGCAGCAGCAGCCCGCCAGTCTGCTCGGGCTCTATGCCACACAGCTCGTTAATCATGACGCGTTGAAAAAAACGATTTGTTACAATCCACGCCTGGTGGACTGTGCGACGCTGGCGAATGCCACAATCTGTCCTATTCATGTCGATATGCATCGCCTAGGAATTCCCGACGACGATCCTCTGTATCGGCTTCACGCAGAATATCACCAGGCTATCGCGGCCATGAATGCCCTATTGCTTTCTTCTCCCATAAATGGCGACTGGCGCGTTGTTGAACAGGCGGAAAAAGCATTTGAGGCGGCGATTCTGGATGCGTTCCAGCGCAGTAAAGCCGCAGAAGAACGATAGACAAACCCATCGGGCAACCAAGGTCCGTCCCCAGTCTGTCCAGGATGGTCGATCATCCTGCCTCGCGGCGGATAAGAAATGCCTGCGCCCACGCCGCCACATCAAAACCCAGCAGGCCCTGGTCACCGTTGGTCAAAATGGGTCGACGGATCAGGCTGGGGTGTGTTTCCATCAGTTTAAGTGCGGATTCAGCATCCACGACGATCTCCCGTTCATGCTCCGG
>JAPTWR010000104.1 GCA_028065135.1 Acidithiobacillus sp. | reverse complement strand
GTGACAAGCGTCGCGCGATGGTTTACAGTCTGTCCATGATCAAATCGTTCCGCCACAAGGGACTCGAGGCGTTCTATCGCAGCGGCAGTAAGGCGGGAATCCAGCCGGATCACGCGACCAAGTTGCGGGTCTTGTTGACCGCCTTGGATGCAGCGGAATCTGCGGAACAGATGAATGCGCCGGGATGGCGATTACACCGACTGACAGGCAATTACGAAGAATACTGGTCAGTGCGTGTGAATGGGAACTGGCGAATGATCTTTCGGTTTGAGGGGATTCATGCGGAGCTGGTGGATTATGTGGACTACCACTGAGGAGGTGCTATGAGCGAAATGCACAATCCGGCGCATCCGGGTGAAGTGCTACGAGAATATTTGCCCGAGGGGATGAGCGTCACCGATGCCGCCAAGGCTCTCCGCGTGACACGGCAATCGTTGTCGGCCGTGTTGAATGGCCGGGCTGGCATCAGTGCAGGTATGGCGCTCCGCCTAGAGGCTGCCTTGGGGATAGAGGCAGGGTTCTGGCTGCGTATGCAAATGGCGTTCGATCTGTGGGAAGCGCGGCAAAGAGGTGTAGCGCGAGGGGTGCGCCATATCGCCGCATGAATGGTCAGTTTGAGACTGATTGCGGCCATTCAGCAGCGGAAAGCAAATGACATCATCCGACCCGTTGCTGTCATTCGAGTCGCCACGTCGGCAACGGGCATACTCAAAGTCCAACCCTCCTTCGCTCACGCGGGGTCGCCTGCTACTTGTCGCCATTGAAGCCAATCTCGGATGCGCGAGGCGGAGTTGTTGCGAATAGCTGCCAAAGGGAACTCCGAATGCCTCCTCTCGTGTCGAAGCATTCATGCGGACCTACAGGCCTCAGCGTCCGGCATCTCAGCTGTACAGGTCACTCTGGTTCGTTCGGAACCGGCTGGCAATGGTATGACTATCCGCTGTAGCCGTGCCGGATGAGTATGCGCCAATCAGCTTTGTGTTTTGTTGTATTAAGCCTTTCCGTCCCATAGACTAACGTGCGGGGTCGAAGCCGCTCAACATAAGTTGAGCGGCAGCAACAACCATAAAGAAATTGGAGTGAAGCATGCATTTGCAATCGTTGAAGGTCGTTAATTTCCGTGCACTTAAAAATATTGAAATTGATTTTGATAATCAAGTAAATGTCATAGTTGGACCCAATGCCATCGGCAAGAGCACGATTCTCGAAGCAATCAGGCTCGTAAAAGCAATGCTATCCCCGCGAACGCAAAATGAAAGCAATCATGCGTTATTTGCGCTAGGTGCAGCGTCACCGCATGTTCCAAACCGTTTGAAGATGAATGCGATAGCACAAGACGAAAAAGCAGCCATCGTAATTTCTTGCCGCTACAAATTTAGTGGCGAAGAGGCACAATGGTTGAAAAGTTCGACGCCGCAAATCGCGACTAACATCGTTCAAGCACGAATGGGTCAAGCCTTTGCCTTTCCTGGTGCTCTAATTGCCTTTTTATCCTCGCCGCAGGGAAAGACTGAGCTGGACAAGGCAATGACCGAGATCAACGAAGAATGGGTCAAAATTGATGCGGCGGGCCAACAGATAACGATTGAACTGACGATAACACCCGGTGTGGGTCCGGCTTCTACTGGTAGCCAAATCGGCCCGACTTTATTGTCAGCATTGGACGCGCGCAACGCCCCCAGTCAAACGATATTCAGTTATTTTCCGGCTGATCGTGCTCTTCCTTCCGGCGAGCAGCCTGTACAGCTAGGGTCAGCAGATTCGAACCAGCAGCTTGAAGCTCACAATTCACAGCCCCAGCTTAAATATAGCCGGTTGAAAAACACTATCTTCTCTGCCGTCGTAACGAGTGATCAAGACAGGGAGAATTTATACGAAGAGTTTCACCGTATCTTTTCAGGCATCCTTAAGGGGCGGCATATCAAGAGGGTCGGCATCAATGAAATTGGACTACTGTCAATAACGGTCGAAGACGAGACCGGCCGTCAGTTCGATCTCGACAGTCTGAGCAGTGGTGAGAAAGGATTGATACTTACTTTTCTGCTAATCGAGCGTACGTTAGTCGAAGGTGGTTTGATTCTCCTAGACGAACCAGAGCTCCATCTTAACCCCGCAGTATGTAAAGAGCTTCTACCTTTTATCGTAGACCAATATGCATCACGAAAAAATCTACAACTTATAATCTGCTCACATTCTCCAGAGATTTTAGCCGGCGCATTTGATCGGGACGAATGCTCTCTTTATAGTTTAATGTCCGGAAGCATGCTTACGAAGGTGAGACGACAAGATCAAGACGTGATTTCTTCTGCGTTACGAAAACTGGGCACATCGGAAAGCGAAGAATTGCTATTTAAAGGAATTATTTTTGTAGAAGGACCAGACGACATTTTAGTTTTAGAGACTGGATTTGGAGATATATTGCGTCGTCTAAAACTAAAGGATCTGGGCGGCCGTATTGAAGTGGAGCGACAAATTGAGCTGCTGCAGTCAGCCGAGAAGGATGCCCCATCAGCGGCTATGCGCTACTTTATATTTGACAGAGACGATGTCCCGAGCAGTCTGACGAGCACAGAGAGTGTGAAAGTCCTACAGTGGGACCGGAGATGTCTTGAAAATTATTTGCTAGATATCGACGCAATTACTGATCTTTTGATGGATCCATCTGTCGCAACGGTGCCGTTCGCCAATATGGGCGAAGTAACTGGATTCCTAAAGTCTCTTGCCTTCAACCAGCTTAAGGAGAGGGCTGCGCGTGAACAGTATATAAGCTATGGCTTTGGTGATGTTGGCTTGCGAGCGAATGAAATTAAAGGGAAGGAAGTATCAGAAATTGCGGAGACTTTATTGCAACGTTTGACTTCGATGAAGCAGCGGCTAGAGGTTGTTTCGGAAAACAAATGGAAGCAGGAATTTGAAATGGCTTGTGCAGGTCGGGAAGAGCAACTTCGAGAAATTTGGGAAGCAAAGTGGCGTGAAGATTGCGATGGGAAGCGTCTCTTTCAGGATATCGGCGCATCGGGACGCCTTCGGATGAGTGTCCGGAATTTTAAGAAGCGAGTTATAGCGCAGATGCGGAACACTCAGTCCGAGAATTGGCGCTCAGCAAAGAGCTTACTATCTGAGCTAACGGGTGCCCCGATATGAGAACGGGCATACGCGCGATGCAAGGACGCACGTCAGCTGCTCGCATGGTCGTCGTGCGGAAAGGATGCGTTTTGGGCAATCGGCCCAGTCGCCTTACGAGCGGATGTGCGCGTCCCTAATCTCAGCAGCCGCGTTCGACCGGCTGCCGTTCAACGCCGCACCTGCCCGTCAGTGGGCTTTCACTGAGGTCGCTTTCCCGCCGAGACCGTCCGCTCGGCCGATGAAGCAATGCTCAACATCCAGAACTGAATGGTCGCCTCCCGTGTATTCCCGACGTTCGAATGTCCGAGCGATACTGCGCACAAATAACGCCTAATAAACCACACTACTCCTCCCTAAGCTGCACGGGAAGGTCCGTTTCCGCTGCCTATGTGTCATTGGGTGTAGCGCAAGCACAAGGGATGCCCGTAGGCGCCAGGATGAAACTTTATTGTCCACCATCACCGGGTCGGCAAAGGCGGTGGGGCTACTCAGGATGATACTTCGTAAAACGTGGAAATTGTTCAAAATGTAGAATCAATGGGATACGGATGATCCAGGATGATACTTTTTATCCGTTAACAGGTCTGTCCACGCCTCCCAGGTACGTTCCACAGCCGTCATACCTGGTTAAACCTGCCTAAACAGGTCCAAAGTCGGCTTCCTTCTGCGTCACGGCCAGTTTCACTTCGGCCTTGCAACCGGAGCCGGAGATTTCCTCTCCCCGGTCTTCCCCTTCGGCGGATCTTCTCTCGTCAAACCTTGCGGCACCAAGGGTTCAGAGGCTTTTGATCATAGGAGTGGCATCATGGCGCTGAATCTGCAACAAGGCGGGCGAATGGAACCGGTACGGATGGTCCTGTACGGCCAGAACGGTATCGGCAAGACGACTTTCGGGGCGGGCATGAACCAGCCGTTCATTCTCGCCGTCGAGGATGGTATCGGTACGATGCCGGTCTGGCATGACAAGGCGCACGCCAAGACGTACGACGAGATCGTGCAGACGCTACTGGATGTCGGTGGCTATTTTCAGAAGGGAGAGTTCCGGTCTCTGATCGTGGACTCGATGGACGCGCTGCAAAGCAAAATCCAGGAAAAGATTCTGCGGGAACACGGCAAGAAAACGCTGAACGACTTTTCCTACGGCAAAGGTTATGAGCTGTTCAAGCAGGAATGGGAAAACTTCCGCAATCTGATGGAACGGTTCCGGGTGGAGCTGAGGGCAAACGTCCTGCTGATCGCGCAGACCGAATCCAAAACGGTGGCCGATCCGGTCAACGGTCCGCACAACACCTATGTGATGCGATTGGACAGACGCGCGGTGGGCGTGTTGCGGGATTGGGCCGATATAGTGGGATTCGCACAATTGAAGGTCGAGCCGATCCGCGACAAAGAAGGGAATACCGTGCGTTTGATGACCAATGGAACGCGGGTTTTATCGACCGCCCCGAACACGGCTTTTGACGCCAAGAATCGTTTTGATCTGCCGCTGGAATTGCCTTTGGCATGGCATTCGGTGGAAAAAGCCATTGAGGAATCCTACCAGCGTCCCTTTGATCCGCACCGCTTCGCGCAGGCGTCGATCAATGGCTTCGGCGCACCGCTACCTCCCCAGGGGGTTGCACCCCCGCAAGGATTTGCACCCCCGCAGGGGGCTGGCGCCCTGCAAGGGGTTGTCGGTGCGCCAACCGCCGGTTTTGGTCCATCACGTCCGCAATCCGTAGGAGCGTCTCCGTCGCCATCACAACCCGTTGCGGCACCATCCTCTGTAGGCGCGGGTTCATCGCCTTTATCGCCTTTATCGCCCGCGCCCTGGCCGTCGCCCACTTTCCCGCGGGGGACTTCGGGACCGGGGATGTAAGACGGGAAGGAAAGGAGAAAACCGGAAAAAACCTTGCGGCACCAAGGGGTAGAGGTCATTTCATTCACACGGAAACAGAAAGAAGGAGTCATTATCATGGTTATGGTCAGCATGCAGGGCATCAACAAGATCTCCACCGGCATCAGTGAGAAGATCGAGCCGGGAATCTATGATGTGCAGGTCACGAAGGTCGAGGATGGCATCCCCCTCAAGGGAGGACAGTCCGGATACGGTTCGCGCTTCCACTTCGTCATCATGAACGAAGGTCCGATGAAGGGACGGGAAGTGCAACATCTGCTGAACGTGCAGTCGGCCCATGCCGACAATCAGAAATATTCACTGCAGGAACTGGCAGGCATGGCCGTGAACAGTGGCGTGCCGGAACAGGCGGTGTTGGGTCGTGACATCGACACGCAAAACATGGCGGGCCGCTATCTGAGCCTGGTATTGGGGCCGCAGAAAAACAACCCGCAGTACGTGGAAGTCAAGGGCTACCTGCCTACCGGTGCCTGTCAGGACCCGGCGAATTGGGAAAAGGTGAAGGACAAACTGGTGGCTCCCGCCGCAACGCAGCAAGGGCCGGCCCAGACCCAGGGAGGATGGGGTCCCGCCGTACCGTCACCTGCGGGGGTGCAACCCCTTGCAGGGGGGCAGCCCCAGGGTGGTTCCTGGGGTAACGCCCCACAGGGTGGTCAGCCCGTAAGTCAGCAGCCCCAGGCGCAACCACAACCACAACCTCAACCCCAGGCACAGGCGCAGCCCCAGGCACAAAACACCTGGGGCAGCTACGGACCTTCCTGATCGGAGATCCGCACCTGAATCTGCCGGGCAGGGCAGGTGTAATTCCGAGTCCGAGCGCAACCCCCTTACAGGGGGTAACCCTTGCAGGGCGCAAACCCCTTGCAGGGCGCAGCCCCTGCGAGGGAGCAAGCCCTGCGGGAAGTAACCCTGTCGATGTTCCGGCAGGGTTTTTTTCTGAACAGGGACCGGGGATGGGAGAAGGTCAATGCAACCCAACACAGAACAGATGGCGATCCTTTGGGCCATCCACGAACGGTGTCAGTATATCGCGGTCAATGCGCTGGCCGGTACCGGCAAATCGACCACGGTGCATTTCGCCGTGAACGGAGGGCCGTTACAGGGCAAATCCGTACAATATCTGGTGTTCAACAAGAAGAATGCCGACGAAGCCCGCGAAAAGCTTCCCGGTTTCGTCAAGGTGAACACGGCACACAGTCTGGCGTGGAATGGCGCGCATCCTGCCGGTGGACTCATCCGGAACATCTATGCGGAACGCCGTGTGGATCGCCTGTATGGCACCCTCAAAAATTGGCATGATCCCCGGTTTCTGGATTTTCTGCGATCCATGAAAGACGTGCGTCTGACCAAGGCGCAAAGCATTTTTCTGGTGCAGGACATGCTCACCAGTTTTTGTCAGTCGGCGGATGAACGGATCGCCCTGCATCATCTGGATGAACATCTGAAAACACAGATCGCCATGAAACTGGAACGGACCGGAAACGAACGGTTTCTGGACGTTACGCTCCGGTCGGCGCGGGACATGGCCGAGGATCTTTTTCAGAAGATGTTGAATCCCGGTGGAGACGCGCCGGTCACGCATGATGCGTATCTGAAAATCTGGTCGATGGGGCGTCCGGTCATTCCCGCCGATCACATCCTGTTCGATGAAGCGCAGGATGCCTCGATGCCGATGATGGAAGGGGTATTGAACCAGTCCCATGCCCAGCTCGTCTTCATCGGCGACACCCATCAGAGCATCTACGGCTGGCGGGGCGCGGTGGATGCCATGCAGGAATTGAAACGCCGTTACCCCGAAACCCGCGTTCTGCCCTTGCAGTCTTCGTATCGTTTCGGCCAGGGCGTGGCGGACGCCGGCAACGTCTTTCTGACGGCGCTCTATGAAAAGGAACGGACGCCGGTGGAATTCCGGGCCTTTTTGCGAGGCCTGGGCAACTATGATTCCCGTGTGGAGATGGGAGGGCCCTCCTGCGGAGAGCGCTCCTGCGGAGGGCAAACCCCAATCAAGGGGCGGAGTCCAACAGCCTACCTGTTTCGCGGTAACGCCGCTCTGGTCACCGCCGCCCTGCGCGGCATGGACCGGGGAGACAAGGTGTACATGGCGGGTGATCAATCGGCGGAAATCGCGGATTTTCTGGATGCCTGTTGCAAGCTCTATCGCCGGGAGTTCACGCCGCATCCAGATCTGCGTTTTTTCGACGATTTTCAGGAACTGCAAAAATTCACCGAGACGCGGGAAGGGCAAGGGCTGGCGTTTCTGGTGGGCATGGTGACGAATCGGCATGGCAATTTGCAACGGGAGATTAGCCTGTTGCGTTCGGCATCCTTTCAGACCGGAGCTGACTACACGCTGTCCACCATGCACCGCTCCAAGGGCCTGGAGTTTTCCCATGTGGCACTGGACGAAGGTGCGCAGAAACCTTTTGAAATCGACGAAAAAACCGGGAAGCGACCTGTTTTTTCCGAGGTCCCCTCGGAAGTCTGGCGATTGCTCTATGTAGCTTCCACGCGCGCCCACGAAACCCTCTATCTCCAGGGACTGATGGACACGTTGCTGACCAATGTGGATGGTCTGCCACAGCCGGTGCGGGCCTCGATTCATGGCCTGAACCGCTATCGACTGGATGCCGCGCCCCGCGCCGATTGGGAAACGCTGGAATTTCCACCCGTACCCGAACCCCGACTGATCGGAAAGCCATTATCCAAGGTGGATTTTACCCCCTTGCAGGGCGCCAATCCCCTGCGGGGAGCCAATTCCCTGCGGGGAGCTGACCTGCAGGTGGAAGCCTTGCAGTCGGCAGCCCCTTTGCAGGGCGCAGCCCCTGTCGGGAATGAAGTGCGACCTGTGGCGTGGCCTGCGCCGGAATGGAGAGCAGGGGGAAGCGGGATGGGGCCCGGATGAACATGAAACTGCGTGCCTATCAGGAACAGGCGGTGGATGCGCTGTTGAAGGACGCCTATGACGGCCTGTGTCCGGTGGGTGTCCTTCCGACCGGTGCGGGCAAGACGGTGGTGATGCGGGCGATCATTGAGCGGTGGCTGCTGGATCATCCGGATCATCAGGTTCTGCTGTTGGCCCATCGCACCCGATTGTTGACTCAGGCTCGGGAACGTTTCCGGGGCATTCCGACGCTGGTGGTGAGTGCGGGCATGGGAATGTGGGATGAAGCCGTTCCGGGCAGTGTCACGGTGGCCAGCATCCAGACCATTTCCGGATTGGAGCATCGCCGCGATTGGGATCTGGTGCTGGTGGATGAGGCGCACCGGGTGGGAACAGAGGAGGAAGAGGGGCAGTATGCGGCGTATCTGCGGTCGCTGGACAAAGACCCACCGATCATCGGATTGACGGCTACGCCCTGGCGCACGGCCGGAAACCTGCATGTCCCCATTTGGGGGCCGCAAAGCCTGTTTCAGCAAGTGTCCTGCTGGATTCATCCGGAAGACCTGATTGCGCAGGGCTATCTCCTGGCCCCGGAGGTCGTGCCGGTGCGATACGTACTACCGACGACCGGCATCCAGTTGTCGCATGGCGAAGTGGCGATCGCGGGCATCGACGGATACCGCCCTCTGGATTTCACCCAACGGATACAGGAGATTCTGGAAAAAACCAGAGATTGCGGTCATGTGCTGATTTTCTGCGATACGATCAAGGAAGCGGAGGCGGTGGCGGAAGCTCTTGCAGAGTGCCAACCCCCTGCGCGGGCGCAATCCCCTGTCATCGGATGCCAACCCCAGGGGGAATCTGTCGCGTCCTATGTATTGCACGGCGGTCACTCCGAGAGCGAGCGGAATGAGCAGATCGAGCGGTTCCGGAGGGGAGAATTTCGGTATCTGGTGAATGTGGACGTGTTCACGGAAGGCCTGGATGTTCCCGAGATCGACGCGGTGGTGCTGTGGCGCCGGACGCAATCGGTGGTGCGCTATCTACAGATGGCCGGAAGGGGGTTGCGACCGCATGAACCAGGCAAAACCACCTGCCGGATACTGGATTATGGCCAGCACATCGAGCGCCTGGGTCCGGTGGAAGCCGCCCGAGGCGAAAACGCTCTGCCGCTGGCATGGAAAAAACGCCGCTGGAAAAACCGGGAACCGGAAGCACCACCCGCATCGATACCTGAGCCGGAAGAAGGACGAGGGGCTGGCGCCCTGCGAGGGGCTTGCGCCCTGCAAGGGGTTCCGGCCTGCATCGAGCCGGAAGCGGCATTTTGCATGTTGCTGAAAGCATGGAAAGCCTTTCCCATCCATGCACGGAACGGCATGAACTTCCTGATGTTGCGCTTCCGGATCGATGATCCCGATCCCTCATCGAACCGGACCCTGTGGGTGGAGCGCAAGTTGCATGCCAGTGATCCGTCCTTGCAGGAGATGGCCGGACGTTGGTCCCGTCTTTCCGGGATTCCCGGTAAAAAACCTTACGGCACCAAGGGTGGAGAGGTCTCCGCCGAGCGCAGGTCTGCCGACTGCAAGTCTGCCGAGCGCATCTCCGCCGAGCGCAGCTCTTTACCGCTGCAGATGATGAGCATGTTGGATTCGGGACAGGGATTTCTGGATTACGCGCCGTTTGCGATTCGGGTGCGCTGGTCGGAACGGGCGGAGCGATACATGGTGGATGGCTGGCAGTGGTCCGGGAGAGAGCACATGCACATGGAAGTCGGAGAGGAGCGCGCGCTGAATGCGTGGATTCAACGCACATCGGGAACGCAGGACCCTGTGGAACAGACCATGCGCCAATTCCTGTACCGCCTGTCGCGCAGCGGCGTCCTGGATTTGCAGGGTGAACTGCCGGGCGATGTCTTGCAGACGGCGGATCGTCCCGAAAAAGTGCAGAAAGATCAGGAATCTGCAACTGTTGGCGGGGTGTATAATAATAATAGACCCCATGAACACCCACGGTCTTCTGCCGGTGCGCAGATCCCTGCGGGGGTGCAACCCCTTGCCGGGGCGCAGTCCCCTGCCAAGGGATGGGATACGCCGTCTTCTCCGCCATCCTGGTCATCCAGTGGTTCGCCCTCTGTAGGATCAGCGGTTTTCCCGCCATCTCGTCCACCCGCATGGTTGTCGCAAGGATCTGTCGCGTCCGGCGAAGGGATTGTTGATCCCGCGCAGCCGGGCGCTGCTCCGCAGGGGACTGGCACCCCGCAAGGGGTTGGCACCCCGCAGGGGGTTAGCTCCCCGCAGGGGGGCGCATCCCTGTCCTCTGGTGGGGAGTTGCCGTCCGCTGTATCGCTGAAAGATTTCGAGGCTGCGGGTGAGGGGGAACGTCTATGGGTTCCCCAGGGTGTGTCATGAGAGAAGTGGCGATTCTGGCTGGATTTCGGGGCGTTTTTCTGCCGAAACTGCTGGCCCTGTTTTATCGGGGCTGGAAAGCCAGGAACCCGGAAGGACAGGGCATCTTGTTGAGCACGGACCCGTTCTGGCGAAACTGGTCGGAAACAGCGGGGGTGCGGGTGGATGATCCCGAAAATGCCGCCTGGGATGCGTCGGGCCCGACACTCTGGTTTCTGGGAGAACAGGCGCGCCGCGCATGGCCGGATTTCCGCTCGATGCCGTTTCACGGGGATTACTTTCTGTTGGGCCAGGATCTGCTGGAAATTCAGGCGTGGCTGCCCGAACCGCTTCCGCTGTTCTGCGGAAATCATGGTCTGGCTTTCGGTCACTGGCGGACGGTAGCGTAAAAAGGAGGAAAGATCATGTCATTGTTAAACACATCGCTCTCACCGATCTCCATGATCGAAAATGCCAGCAGAATCATCAATCCGATGATCGGTCTGGTTTTTCTGCTGTCCACGATCATGGGTCTATACATGGTGGCCATGGGCGGCTACCGGATGTGGCGGTACGGGATGCTGAATGTGGAAGACCCGAGGCTGACGTTGAGTTCCATCGCGTGGTCCATCGTCATCGGGTCGGTGATGTGCGGACTGGCTTATTTCATGGGTTCCAGCCTGCTGACGTTCACCGGATCGGCCAGTCCCTCGCCGCTGGCCTATACCGGCCCGGGTGGACAGGACGTATCGACGGCAATCGTGGATATCATGCACTTCCTGCAACTGTTGGGAATCCTCTGGTTCGTGAGCGGCATGCGCATGATGTATCGCCTGAATACGGGTAATCCCCGGAACAATGAGCATTACGACAAGGTCTGGTGGCATCTGCTGGGAGGCCTGGGATTGATCGATATTGCAGGTGCGGCCATGGCGATAGCCCACCTCGCCGGAACCCAACTGCCATTTTAAGGCCGTGCCGACCGCAGGTCATGCCGACCGCAGGTCATGCAGACGGCAGAAACCTGCACCCGGCAGGAGGGTAAAAAGTGGCAAAAAGGCTGCGGCACCAAGGGTTTTGGGGAACCGGTCCTCATTTTTTCAGCAGGAGATAGTCATGAAACTGAGTCATCGCAACAAGCAGGTGTTGTTGGGTCTGGGAAAGATCGTGGGTTTGACCATCCTGGGTACCTCTCCGGCGTGGGCGGTAACGGGATTGGTTACGGACATGAAAAACGCTTACGACCTGTTAAGTTACACGCCCGGACTCATTACCTTGGGATCTACTGCTGCGGGTGTCTCTGCAGCAACCTATGGTGGCTGGCACATGCATAAAAAGGGCGAACTGGAACAGCAGGGGAAGCAGATCGGCCTGAGACATATTGCCTTTCCGCTCATTGGCGGAACGATCCTGTGCGCCATCCCGTGGGTGATCGGGTCTGGCGAAAAGACCTTTGAAAACATGACCAGTGGCAATGCCTCGGTTACCGCGGGATCGACCAGCGGAAACGTAACGATTCCCTGATCGGAGAAGACGTATCCGTGCAACCCCTTTCAGGGGGGAACCCCCCTGCGGGGGGCATCCCCTTGCGGGGTGCCAAACCCCTGCAGGGGCCATCGCAATCGCAAGTTTGTGGTCTGCAGGACATGCCGTCTGCAGGACTGCCGTCCGCAGGACATGCTGTCCGCAGGACAGGAAAGGGGACTGAAAAATCATGTTGGCTCAATCCATACAGTTGCATGGCATTCATCGTTGGAGTGTGTTGTCTCAGCAGGTGGAAGATGAACTGGATGAGGAATCGGAAACCGGGTTGCGCAGTATCGTGCGTCCGGTGGAAGAAATCCGTGAGGCTGTGGTACTGGAAGGGGGAGGTCTGGCCTCCTATTTTTGGCTGGACGGCTCAAAATCCATTCTGGATGCCGATGGTCTCATGGCATTGGCCCAACACCTGTCGCAGATGATGGGCACATTGTTCGAGCATCCGGGGCGCGTGTTGAGTATCCGTTATTTTCGGGATGTGACCCGGTCGCAGCAACAGTACCAAAAAAATCTGGAATCCCTGACGGCGAAAGTGGATCGCCTGGGATTCAAACCGGAATTCGCGCATTTTCTCATGCAACGTTCGCGTCTGGCGAAGTATTATGTGCCACAGGGCGCGATCCTGTGCGTGGAAACCAATTTGTCCGCCATCGATCCTCGCGTGGTGAAAGATGCGGTCAGGAATAATGCAAAAAAGGTCAAAAAAGCCAACATTCCGTTGTGGCTGCTGAAAAGCGGGCAGAATCCGTTCAAGTTGATGGATGACATGGATATGACGCACCGCTCCACCGTGGCCAGCGTGGAATCCATGTTTTACCATCCGATGATCAATGTTTCGCTGACCCCGTTGAATGTGGACGATGCGGTCACGATTTTACGCAATCAGGTCGGTATCGACCCGATTTTCGATCACCAGCATCCGTACTCCGTAAATCGAACACCGCAACCGCGTGTCGTGGATGGAAAACTGCTGGTACAACCTTCGCGCGTGGCGGAATCCGTGATACCCGAAGATATGGAGAATCTGAAAGGGGGTGTCGTCCGTTCCGGATCGGGTTATTTCGTACCCATGATCGTCAATCTGGGTGTCACCCGCCCGGAATCCGCGACGATGGCGGAATTGCTGCATGATTTGCGCACGGATATTCCCTTCAGCATTACCTGGAGATTGCAGGGAGGCGCGTTGTCTCTGGCGAACGCGCGTTATTTCACCGCGACCATGATGAAATTCATGAACCAGACGGCGAACGGCCAAATTCAGGAGTCCATTCAGGAACTGAGAAACGCACATCACCAAAACCATGATCCCATCTGCGCCATGCAGATGGTCGTGGAAACCTGGGCGTGGAATGATGAAAAGAACGCCCAGGAAACCGCTTTGCGCCGTGCGAAAAATCTGGAAAGCAGCCTGCGTACCAATTGGGGCATCCGCTTGCAGCGCATGGTGGTTGATCCCATGCTCTCGCATCTGGCGGCCCAACCGGGCTTTCTGGCGAAAAGCAGTACACCGATTTTGCCGATAAACCTGTCCGACGCCTTGAAACTGATGCCGTTCGGCATGGCAACGTCGCCGTGGTCCGCGGATGATCCGGCACGGGCAACCTTCTGGTTACGTTCTTTGCAACGCAAGATCATGCCGTTTGCGCTGGGTGATTCCCGCGTGCAAAACAGCTTCATCGGCCTGATTTTTGGTTTGTCGGGATACGGCAAATCGGTCATGGTGGCGAATCAGATTCTGTCGCTGATCCTGTCACAAGAGGATTCACTGCCCTTTCTGTCGCTGATCGACGTGGGTTACGGCGGTCTTGCCGTCATCGAGATGCTGCGATATTTCCTGAAGGACCCGGATCTTGCGGTGGGTTTTGACCTGCACACCCAGGGGCGAACCATCAACCCGTTCGATACGCCGTTGGGATACCGTTTTCCGTTGGGTTCGCACAAGGCGTTCCTGGTGAATCTGCTGGTATCGATTGTGCGTCAATCCGGGCAGACCACCGATGATTTCATGGATCAGGTGGCGCTGCCCCTGGTGGAATCCGTCTACCGCCTGCGTTCCGATGGTGTGCATGGGCGGCCGCACCTGTATGTACCGGGCAAAAACCGGGAAATCGACGCGGCGATGCAGGACATCGAAACGGACCGCAAAACGAAATGGTGGGATGTGGTGGATGCACTTTTTGCGAAGGGCGAGATCGATCTGGCCATGTCCGCGCAATGTTATGCCATGCCGATCCTGTCGGATCTGATCGGCGTCTGTAACGATGATCCGGTCATTACCAGTCAGTTTGGAGATATCCGGCATCCGCAGTTGGGCATTCCGATACTGAAACTGATGGCGTTGGCGATTACCCAGGCGGTGGATCGCTGGCCGATGCTGGCAGGGCATAGTGATTTCAACCTGAACAAGGCGAAAATGGCGGCGGTCAATCTGGAGCATGTGGTCAAGGATCGTTCGGCTTCCGGATTGAAACAGGCGGGCATCATGTATCTGATGGCGCGCTTTCTGTTGACCAAGGATTTTCTGTTTCATCCGCTGGATGCCCAATCCGCGCCGGATGCGTACCGGCATTACCATGAGATTCGCGCCGAGCGCCTGTTCACGTCTCTGAAGATGGGCGTTTATGATGAGCTGCACAATACCAACGGTCTGGAGGCGATGACCAACCAACTGGAGAAGGATGCGCGGGAGTGGCGCAAGAATAATGGAATTTTGTTGCTGGCTTCGCAAATGCCGCAGGATTACAGCGATGTGTTGGTGGATATTGCGACCAGCATCTACATACTGACGAATCCCTATGGTCCAAAGGATAATCCCCTGGTGGACAAGTTCTCGCTGACCACGAATGAAGCCCAGATCATCAGCAGTTATTGTGTCGGTGCGGGAGAAGGGGGATCGGCGATATTTTGCACATGGCGCACCAAGTCCGGTGGAACGTTCAAGCAGTTGGGATATGTCATGGCGCCGCCGGCCGAGTTGTGGGCTTATACGACCACTCCGAAGGACCGCCAGTTGCGTCGGATGCTGACAGACAGGATTGGGTACACGGAAAGCCTGGAAATTCTGGCCCAACGGTATCCGGGTGGATCAGCCATGAAGGATCTGGCTTTGCGCAAGAAGCTGGAAAAAGCCAAGGAAATACAGGCTATGATGGCGGAAACCGACGAGGATGGACTGGACCCGGACGTAAAAAGCCTGGGCGAGGAACTGGCCCGGCTCTGGAATGAGTTTGTGTTGCGGGATTTGCGCAAGGCGGGGTAATGTTCCATTTGTGGGATTTTGGCCAGACTTCCCTGCCTGACGTTCGGCTGTACCCTATTTTAGCGGATCATTGGAGGATCTGGTGTTGGATGTGTTTATGCGACCATCCAACGTGTCTCTGGCGCCCGTGTTGGCGTCCAGGGCACACTGGATCTGATCCAAAACACATTCCAGACGATCACGCACATCCTTCAGGGTGTATCGAAGAAATCTCCAGCCATCCGAGACGATCAGGTTTTGGCGCACAAGGCCGGAGCGGAAACCGCTTCTGGAAAATCCGTGCGAGCGGTATCCATCGCACTCAATAGCGAGTTTTTCGTCTGGAAAGGCGAAGTCAATGCGGAATTTTCGGCACGCCAAGGGGCGATATTGAGGCTGTGCGCGCCCGGGGAATCGCTCCTCCAAAGCTCGGTCTAACGTGTCCTCGTATGGTGACGCTGAGAATGGCGTTGGAAACAAATCACTCCCATAGTTGGCCAGTATCTGCTTCTGAATGTTTTTCGGTAAACTGGAGAATTTTACCATGTGAGCCCATTTTCAAGAATGAAACGCCTTGGTATCCGTTTCGCTAGTGTCATGCTGCAGCATCTTGAAGCCCAATCCAATGAAGCTGTTGCGCGACACGCAGTTTTTTGTGCGCGATGTCCGGTGACGCACGGTGGCAAAGGTCGATTCAATGGCGTTGGTGGTGCGGATATGTCGCCAATGTTCGGCCGGATAATCATAGAAGGCTAGCAATTCCGCCCGATCCTTTTCCAGCTTGGCCACGGCCTTGGGATACTTCGCCTGGTAGTTGCACACAAAGGCCTCCAGGGCTTTCTCCGCGGCCTTCCGGCTCTCGGCCATCCAGATTTCCTGCAGTGCCGCCTTCGCCTTGCCCTGCTTGGATTTGGGTGGTTCGTTGAGGATGTTGGCGGTCTTGTGCACCCAGCAGCGCTGCTGGCGGGTTTCGGGATACGCTTCATCCAATGCGGCCCAGAAGCCCATGGCGCCATCATCAATAGCCAATAAAGGGGCCGTTTCCAGTCCACGCGCCTGCAAGTCGCGCAGAATCTCCAGCCAGGAGGCCTTGGATTCGCGCAGGCCGTCGCTGACACTGACCAGTTCCTTCTTTCCGTCCGCAGTCACGCCAATAATCACCAGCAGGCAGATGCGCGGATCCTCCTCCGCACGCAGGTTGGTATAGACGCCGTCCACCCACCAGTAGGCATACCGTTTACCGTCCAGCGAACGGCGTTGCCAAGCGGTATGCTCTTCCGCCCACTGCGCCTTGAGGCGTCCCAATGCCGCCGGGGAAAGTCCCTTGGCCTCTTCGCCCAGGAGGATAGAAAGCGCCTCCTGCAGGTGGCCAGAAGACACCCCATGCAGATACAGCCAGGGGACCGTGGCCGCCACCGTCCGCCCGAGTTCGACAGTTCATCGGCAAAAAACGTCAATTTCGTAACGCCGGTCCAGCATTCATAGGGGTTTCAGCGCCTATTTTCTAAAACGTCTGTGGTGGCACGTTTTATCACTTAGTCTCTTTTATTGACATGCCTATGAACGCTGATAAAGTGGCGGCATGCATGTGAAGATCACCACCTCCGGCAGCCGCCGCTATGTCCAGCTTGTGGAGTCCTACCGGGATGATGCCGGAAAGGTCAAAAAGCGTACCGTCGCCACACTGGGGCGGCTGGACCAGGTCGATAGTCAGTTGAACGCCGTGATTTCGGGCCTGATGAAGGTCAGCGGCCAAGTAGCCACCCCGTCGCCAACGATTTCTTCACCATCCATCGCTTTTGAAACGGCGCGTGCCTTTGGCGATGTCTGGACCCTGACGGAACTGTGGAAGGAACTGGGGTTCGGGGCTCTGCGCCGGGTATTCCGCAAGACCCGCCATACGACCGATGTAGAAGCCCTGATCCGGGTGATGGTCCTCAACCGGCTCTGTGATCCAGAATCGAAGCTGGGCGTACTGCGCTGGGTGGAAACTGTCGCCTTGCCGGATGTGCCTGTAGCAGCGATTACCCACCAGCAACTTCTGCGCAGCATGGACGCCCTGATGGAGCAGCAGCATGCCGTAGATGCGGTGATAGCCGGATTGTTGCGCCCTCTGATCGATCAGGATCTCTCTATGGTCTTCTATGACCTCACCACGATCCGCAGTGAAGGCCTGGTCACGGTTCCCCAAGACGTCCGTCAATTCGGGATGGCCAAGGAAGGCCTGATCGCTCGCCAGTTCCTGCTGGGGGTCGTGCAGACGGCAGAGGGTTTGCCGATCTACCATGAGGTCTTCGATGGCAACACCGCAGAGACCAAAACGCTGCTGCCAACCCTGAGTAAGGTATTAGAGCGCTTTCCCACGGTACGGCGCCTAGTGCTCATTGCCGATCGCGGCTTGTTGAGCTTGGACAATCTGGAGGCGTTGCAGGCGATCCGGCTGGCCAACGGGCAGTCTCTGGAGTTTATCCTGGCCGTACCCGGGCGGCGGTACCATGAATTCACGGATCTGCTGGAGAGTTTCCAGCAAGAGTCGTGCAACACGGCCACCGAAGAAGTCATTGGCGAGCGCACCTGGAACGACCTGCGGCTGGTGATTGCCCACGATCCCCTGACGGCGGCAGACCAGACGGCCAAGCGGAATGCGCGGATCGAAGCGCTGGTTGCCCAAGGCGACCAGTGGGCCGGCAAACTGGATGATCAGGATGACGGCAAAAAGCATCGGGGCCGCAAGCTCTCCGACAGCGGTGCCAAGGCACGCTTTTACCATGCCGTCTGTGAGGCGCATTTGTCGCGCATCATCCAGGTGGATATGGCCGCACAGCAGTTTAGCTACGACATCGACGAGAGCGCTCGCACCCTGGCGGAAAGGATGGATGGCAAGCTGCTGCTGGTGACCAATGTGCAGGACCTGACACCCGTGGAGATTGTGTCACGCTATAAGTCACTGGCCGACATTGAGCGGGGCTTCAAGGTGCTCAAATCGGAATTGGAAATCGGTCCGGTCTACCACCGCCTGCCCGACCGGATACGGGCGCACGCAGCGATCTGCTTCATGGCGCTGATTCTGCATCGGGTCATGCGCAGTCGTTTACGGGCGAGTCACACCGGGTTGACGCCGGAACGCGCCCTGGAGCAGCTCCGCCGCATTCAGCATCACCGAGTTCGTCTCAATGGCGCCCCACCCGTATCCGGGGTGTCTTCCATCCAGGAATGTCAAAGCGAGGTTCTGCATGCCCTCCGGGTAAAAAAACCGGCTGCGTCTCAGCAACTGACGCTGTTGTAGTGGAGCGATTTAAAATCGTCACCAACGATATCAATAAGTTACAAGATTAACTGTCGAACTCGGGCGTCCGCGATTTACGCACATACGGAGGCACCAGCGCCGAAGGGACATCTGCCTCATGATCGACACCCAGAAATCGGGCCAGCCCGGCGTTTGGCCCCCATCGGGAAATGCGCTGCGCAGGTGAAATGCAAAGTCAGCGCCGCGCTCCTGCAGCCATCGCCACCAGCGGCGGCAGGTGCTGCGACAGGGGGGTAGCGTATCCAGCAAGGTCGGAAGACCGCTGGCCGCATAGAGAGAAAGGCCCGTCCATAACAGCAGCAGGATCCACTGCTGCAAGGCCCACCCGTACCAGCGTCGTGGCGCAATACAGGCAGGCAGACGGGAACAGGTATGTCCGCATCCAGAGCAAAAGTAACGGGGAATCCGTACCGGATTCTACTGCCCGGAGGTCGTCCGATCGGCCTTGCGGGTGTAGTGGCCATGATGCCAGGGATGGCCAAGACCACAGTGCGGGCATTGAGTGGGGCGATAGCGCTCAGGATTTCGGATCAGGGTGTCACGGTGATGTTTCAGGGTGGCAATACTCGCTACAATACGATGCAAGGGCGGACCTCCTATGGGTTTGGTTATCGTGAAAGCCTAATTCACTTCCCACGATAACAAAGGAGATTCCGCCCTTTCTACACCCTCTGCGTCCCACCCTCTACAAGAAGACGTTCTCCAAATCCCTCCGAATGACCGTGGGATAAAACGCCGTCCTCCTACTCAAATAACGAAAGACGTAACACGGGGTCCTTTTCTTGGTCGGAAAGTGACACTCCCCCAACAGGCGCGTTTGTTCAAGTTCTTCGAGGGGGTTTACCCCCAGCCCCTCACGCTACGTGACCGTCAGCGTATCCAAAGCCATCAATATCTCTGACCGTACTCAATATACCCGAGCAGAGATGCTGCCGCCGAATATTGTGAACTATCTTGCATGTCAGCCTCCATTTTCCCTACAGCTTAAAACTCTTCGAGAGAACCTTGCCTTCGATAGAAAATTTCAGTTCGCCATCTTCCTCAATGAACGCCACAGATTTGCCAGCGTATCTCCGGTAAAGCTTGAATGTTCGCCCCTTGTAGGCGACGCTGCCATCATCCTCCACAAGGACGCTATCGCCCAGTTGCGGCGTGGAAGCAGGACTCGTCACCGGGCGTGTGTCGTTGAACGACGTTCCTTGGCTCGCACTCTTCTTTTCAGAGAGCAACATCATCAGGCCGCTGGGTTCCTGGCCTTTGTTACCCCTGGGGAGAGGAGCCGATTCGGCATACTCGGCAAACTGCCTTTGGGCTTCCTGAAGGCGGCGATTGAATCCATCCGGGTCACGCAAGATGGATATCCAAAGCCGTGCTTTCTCGGAATTGATGTCGTGATCGAGAATCTTTTCGAGCCGGTTGCAGGCTTGCCCGATAGCGTCCTTGGCATCGTTCCAAAGCGATTGGATTTCTTCCTGCTCGTCGGACTTGATGGTCTCCTCGAAATCTTCGAAGGCAATGTCCGTATTCAGTGAGCCTTCATAGGGAGCCAACCCCTTGGCTTTATAGCGGCGAAGCTGCTCTGGACTCATCGTGCAGTGATAGGTCAGCAGCCAGCGTTCCTTGATGAAATGGACATCACCTTCCTTGTTCAGGAGCATGAACTCGCCTGCCTTGGGCCGTGCGAGCTTCTTCGCCAAGTCGGAAGGTGAAAACTCCGCGTCGGTCAAACCCTCACGAACCTTGTCCCTATCTCTTTTTGTCTGCAGTTTTCCGACGATCCAGGTGGCGCAGTTCGAAAGGCCCTTATAGTCAATATCCCCGGGATTTTGTGTTGCCAGAATGCAGCCGACACCAAAGGCGCGTCCTTGCTTGACCAGGATATTCAGTGCGGGTTTGCATGAGCTTGTATAGGGGTAAGTGGGATAGAAAGCGGTCTTTCCACCGCCACCGCCGATCTCATCCAGGAAGAACAACAGGCGCGGCCTGTTTCCACCGGGAGCGCTACCTTGCTTACGCATCCAGGCGTTAATTGCAAAGGCAATTTGGGCAACAACGAAGCTCTGATCCTCAAAGTCGGTGATGTGAGCGAGGCTGATAACGCTGATCTGGGTCTTGCCGTCGACACGGTTGGTCCCCACCAGCTTGTCGATGCTCATTTCTTCGCCACGGACCCAGTTGGCTGCCGCGCCGACGAGTTGGCCGTTCACCGCCTGTGCAAGCTTTTGACGCCGGTTCTCAGGAATATGGTCATCGATCCCCAGCACACCAATGGTGGCAAAGGGCGGTTCCAAAATCATGGAGACCAATTGCCCAAGACCTGCCTCGCCAGTCAGATCAACCCCCGTGCGCCAGGCGTGCTCGATGAGAGCGGTAACAAAATCCGTTTCCCGGTCCCGCTGTCCCGAGGGAATCACCCGGCGTACCAGTGCTTCCGCCATGCTGGTCACCATGACCGAAGCCGTATCCGGGTCCTCGTCAAATAGCTTATTGATGTCCGGCGGCGGGGAAGAAATGAGCGGAATGGATACCCGGCGGCCGAGTTCGCTGCGGGGGGTGAAAATTTCAACAGCGACCTGGTTGGCAAACTCCCGCACGTTGGTTTCGGCAAGCCCCCAATCCCATAGCCTTTTCCGGAAGGTGTTGGCTTCTGCCAGGGCGGCGCGGCCAAGCGTAGATTTGTCTTCCACCTCAACCCATGGCGCTACGGCCGGTGCTGCCAGTTCTCCGAAAGCAAGCGCCAAGGAAGACAAATCGCCCTTGAGATCCACGATAATCGAGGGAATCCCTTTGAGGGCTGCTCCCTCAATGATGGCTTTGCCCATTACCGTCTTGCCGGAGCCAGAGCCGCCACAAATAAAGGTATGAGTGATCAGGTCACTCAGCTTGTGGCGGTACAGCTCTCCCGGCATCCCATTGGGATCGAGATGTTTTCCTATATAAAGCTCGCTCACTCGTTATCCTCCTCCGGGAGTTCAAGTGTTCCTGTTTGCCATTCACGGAATTTTTCAAGAATGAACGGGAGATCGTTTTCTTTGAGTGGGTCGCCATTGGCCCGGCGGCCGACATAGTCCGCCCGCGCCATGAAGATATCGCCTTGAACATCTCCCGGGCGCTTCTTCTGCAGATACACCACATTGGTCGGAATCGAGGTTCCGGTTGATGCGAAGGTTTCGCTGGGCAGAGAAATCACGGCCTTGATGATGGCGTGCTCACGCATGTAATCCCGAACGGGCTTCGCGGTGGCATTCGACAACACACCGTCGGGAAGAACGATGAGCAGTTTGCCGCCCGGCTTCAACACCCGAAGATAGTGTTCAATGAAGAGGACCTCACTGTCCTGGCTGTTTTTCGGCCGTTTTTCCGGTGGACGGCACTTGGACTTGAAGACCTTGACCTCATGTCCGAACTGATAGTCCAGCAGGATGCCCTCGGTCTTGACGGACTTGCCGAATGGCGGATTGGTCAGTACGAGATCGATGCTGTCCGGTCCTATGCGGCGCTTTTTCTTGCCGTCGCCGAAGTCGACCTCGTATTCAACTGACGGCTTCAAGCCGCCGTATTCCTCGTTGTAGAGGTAGTTCTGGTGAAGCCACTGAGCGTTCTGCGCGTTGACGGCATGAACGATCATGTTCAGTTTTCCAAGGCGAGCCGCTTTCTCTTCAATTTCGCACGCGAAGAAGGTCTCCTGACCGAGGCGTTTTAGGAGCTGATCTTTCTTGCGTGGCTCCACACCGTTGGAGAGTGCATGCTTGTACACGTCCTCGTAAGTGGCGATCAGAAAACCACCTGACCCTGCGCAGGCATCCAGAAAGCGCTCGCCCTTTTCGATGTCCAGGGCCGGGCCGTCTGGATTGTCCCGGGCAAGGTCCAGCATAAAGGCGACGATTTCTCGTGGCGTGAAGAACTGACCGAGGTCTTTACCCTTGAAGGTATCGGACAGCATGATTTCGAAGGCACGGCCAAGCACATCGCCCTGGGTGTCTTTCAGGTTGATCCCTTCAAGACGGGCAATGACCCGCTCAACGGTTGCCGCCTTGCTGAGTACTCGCTCGTTCTCGTCAGTAAAGACTTCGGGGTGGTGTCCCTTCAGGTCATCGAACAGGTTGTTGATGAAGTTCTGGGCGGCCTTGTCGCCCATGTGTTTGTTTTGCTCGCAATACGATTTCAGCTTGGCGGTGGTAAAACTTCCGCTGGGTTTTGCGTCTTCATTGAGCTTGATAAACAGGAAGCGCGTGAACTCGTCGAAGATCCAGTCGTTGCGTTTGTTCTCGATATCCCAGATGTCCTGCCAGCAGCCCTTCATGAGCTGCACAAAGCGGGAGAGGCTGTTTTCCGTATGGAGGGTTTTCTGCGCCCACTGCTGCAGGCCCTTGACTACGTCTGGTTTGAATTCGCGCACCATGTCTTCGGCATCGCGAACATCGTCCCAGTCCTTCATCTCGTCATGAATCTCATTCCCCTTTTCGACGAGATAGATGCGCAAATGGCCTGCCACCTCGATGACGCAGTAGGCTGCCGGACCATTGGGCATGAGAATGCTAAGGGCTTTGTATCGGTTGGCCTCGGATTCACTCAGGGTTGCCGAGCCTTCATGCTTGAAGGCGGCATAGCAATTGCCGACGCTGGTTGACACCAGAAACGCAGCTTTCTCGTCCAGCCCTTCAACCGTTGTGGCAACGCCAGAACCATCACCGTCATTGATCTGGTGGGCTTTGAAGCCCAGGTCCGAGACCAGAAATTCTCTGAATTGATCAAGAGTTGCCATCTGCTATTTCGCTCCTCGTGTTATGTACACCGCAACCGGGATGACTGTTTCTTCCGGGGTCAATCCACCATGGTCGTTGCCCTGAACCTTGTAGGGGTTGCTAGTCGACGTCTGCTTGGCACCAGGCCAGCCAAAGCTGTCGTGCCCAAAGGGCAGCTCAACGGCATCATGGCTGGATGGAAGACCATAGTCGGCAACCGGCTCGATTCGTTTTACATCCACGGGGCCAACGGCGGTGCGGTTGGTTGTTTTGTATTCCAGGCAGCGGTTATGGATGAAGACATCCCGTCCGGGTCCGCTATCCGATTTCAAATCGTCAATGACGTACTGAGTGTTGTACCAGGTGAAGCCGTGGTCGGCCGTGATGACGACAGCCGTCTTGTCCTGGGCGGCGATCCTGCGCAGGTGGGGCAGCGCCACCTCCTTCACATAGGCCAGCATGATCTCCTGGAGACTCGACATGCCCTTCTGCAGAAGTCGATCCTGGAGGTTGAACACCACCGCCTTGAAGCGCCCGGGTGCATCCACCAGGTCGCGCATTTTCCGGTTGAGGGTGTCGGCGTTGGCGTCCTTCTCGTTGTAACAGAGGTAGCTTTTGTCGCGATCCCACCAGGATGCAGGCGAAAGACCCAGGTTGTCCAGGCAACGCTCGAGCAGATGGGGTTCACTGGTGCCATAAGACCAGCTTCGGAATTCCGCCGGGGGCGCTCCGGCAAAAATGGCTTGTCGGCAATATTCGGTAATGCTGGGCAGATAAGTGCAGGCGCGGAACTCAGGACCCAGCGACTGGTATGGGCGAAACAGCTCGCGCCCCGGCATCATCAGGAAGCGGTCACGCAGCAACGTCCAATTAGCCACGCTCATCCCGTCAAAGACCAGCAGATAAACCTGCTTGATCTCCGAATCCTGCAGCAATGGCTTAACCGCAGATTCCATGACATCGCTGTTCAGCCACGGCCTGCAGGTTCCTGCCGCAAACTTGCGCTCGTTCAGCCACTTCGGCAGTCCACGGCTCGGCTGCACATAGAAATCCGCCCAAGCGATGCGAATGGAATCGCAGGCCTTTTTCGCCCGCTGGGTGATACGAAAGACATTGACCTTTTCCGGCAACTGGCTGGACCGCCGTTCCGCTTCTAGCCCCATCGTGGAGAGCGGCAGATACACCAAATCCACCAGCGCCAGCCAGGTCTTCCAATCCAGGCTGGCGAGATTCTTTACCGCCGCCTCGGCCTTGTCCGTAAGCCGGTGAATAGTGACCATCGCTTCCAGCAGCGACACGTGGTCCTCGTACTGCTCGCGGGCCTGATGTCGGCGTAGGGCTTCAAGCAGCTCTTCCCATTCCGGGGCATCCGGTGTTTCCAACGCATCGGTCAGCTTGCAGGGAGCCTTTTCAAGCGGAAGCGTGTCGGCCCGCTCGCCGTTGACCACCACATCGAGCAACGCGTGCAGGGTGACTGCCAGACCCTGGGCAAGGATGCCACCGTCGGCCTCCAAGACCTGGATGAGCTGATTCAGCAGGCGCTCCGAGCCTTTGCCGCCAACGCCCTTGACCACTGTCGCAAGGGACTCGGTGACGGCACTGGGGTGCTTCGGAAAGACTTCGTGCTGCAGGTAGTGCAGCGCCTGTTTGCAGGGCGCGTCATCTTTGAGGGTGATGCGACGGCCCCATTCGGCAAGCCCATGCAGGCTTTGTCCGTCCTTAAGCACGTCAACAAACAGGTCGCCCAGTTCGCTGCCATCGAGGAAGGTACGCATCCGTTCCGGTGAGAGCATCTTCCAGCCATCCAGAATGGAAGCGAGCAGGCAGATCGGCAGCACCGGCGGCGGGTCGCCTTCCAGCACGGCGGCTTCGACCAGAGCGAAACGCGGCCCATCGAGCCAGGTGCGAACCACGTCTAGAAACTCATGCTCCAACGCCCGGCGTTCATCCGCATCGACCGAGCTCAGCACCTCGCGTACCCGTGCCAGCGCATTCTCGTACCAGAGCTTGTCGAGAATCCGATCCGGCTCCCAGCCTGCAGACAACACGCTGGGATCGTTCAGCAGCGAGGCGAGTACCACGCGCTCCAGACTGTAAGCGCCGAGCTGCGGCAGGTACGGGGCCAGGTTCCAGAATGCGGGGATGGGAAGCCGGTCAAGCAAGGCCCGAGGATTCTGCACGCCAAGCGCCTTTGCTATGTCGCAACCCGTTACCGTGCGGGGTGACACGCTGGAGCGGGCCTGCAAGTCCGGCAGATGATCCGGCTGAAGCTGCTGTCGCGAGATGATGATACGGACAGGTGGATTCGGTTGCCGACGCTCGGGTTCGGTATGGCGGCGCAATCCAAACTCATTGGCGCAGACATGCACGGGAATCGCTTGGCCATCGACCAGCAGCTCGGCGGGCGCTTCGGCAAAATAGCCGCGAACGTCATTGACCAGCAGATAGGGCAACTTCTGCTTTTCACGGCTGCGCCACATGCCAGCCAGGGCTTGTTCCATGGCGGTCATTGCAGCGCCTCCTTCACCTGCTTTAGTAATTTCTGCTTTATAGCTTTTGCGGTTTCAGAAAGTTCAGAAAGGTATAAATCCTCACCAAGGTCAATTACGTTATTTAGCGCAAGTTCAACCAACCCATCGGCCATCCTGTGAGCTTCTGCCTCTATAGATTCAACGTGGAAAAGTTTGTCTTCAGCTATTCGCAATTCATCTAAAATTGTGTCTTGCTGGTCAGTTGGCAGTTTTGGCAAAGGAAGTTCCATAAGAACATCTTTGTCCAGGCGCAACCGATTCGTAGCCCCAGTCCTAAAGCTAAGGAGGTACTGGACATATCGTTTATGCAGCAATATCCTGACGAATAACTGTGTTCGTAGCTTCGTTTCATCAAGTCGTATCAAGAAGAACTCCTTGGATACGACGCCGCCATCCAACTCGTCAGGAACTACTGCTACAGCCCCTTGCGTACAATCAATACGAGAAACAACCACCTCTCCACTATCCGCCTGCGCAACAGATCCCGAGATACTGTCTGGATCTCTTGTTTCCCGAAGTTCTGCTCCCTTCCCATAAAGCTTGACGCGAATAAGCTTTACATCGTCACTGGAATAAGCTGTTGCAGGTTTGTATGTATCCTTGATCCCCGCAACATCCCTGACAAAAGTTTTGCTGGGGAAGTTCTTAGCCAGTTTTTCCGCATCTGATATCAGGTTAGGGTCGTATGTTTTCCAATCGAGCCTGTCTTGAATCTTTGATACGTCAACGACTCTAACCTTCAACACTGGTGCCGATGGCTCTTCCATCCCTAATTTGTCTCGGTAGATATTACTTATTACATTCCTGGCCAGTGATTTCGCGTGAACCACTTCATTGAGGGAAGAGATCATTTCATCCTTCATTTCTACGGCAGCGTTATATCCACGAAGAATGAGCTGTTGTTTTTCATTTTCAATTTTTGGAAAAGGGATGTTCTTCAGAATGTCTTGGGAAATGTAGCTGATTCCAAGGTTGGTTCGTTCGCGGAAAACCATTGACTGGATCGGCTTGCTGAGCAGCCACAAGACTACGAATTTCGGGTCAAAGTCCTCTTTGCACTGGAATCTGAAGATACTTCCGTTGACGATTGCATCCGGAGGGTTGTCTGAAGCAACGCACATGTCGAAGAATGCTCGAGCACCCTTAATGCTAATGAGCACGTCATTACTCTTTATTCGAGCACGCTCGGAGTTAATCCATTCCGATGGGACCCTTACGGCACTTTCGTAATCAATACCGCTGTTGGATACATTTGATGATCTGACAAGAGATATGCCGCCTTCCTCTAAATAGCTTGGAGATGGCGGAAGAACGCCGTAGCTGGCGTCATCGGTCATTACATCACCCAAGGTCGTGAGTTCGATATCACAATTCTCTATGTACTGTTCCGCGTGAATGAACTCAGGAAGGTAATAGTTGATATCAAACCTGTCGTGTTGCTCTTCGGGCGACAGGATTTCGATCAGGGGTTTTTCGCTAACGATGGACATTGCTTACTCCACCTTCCAAGGCTGTTCTTCTTCCGAATCGTTCTTTTTCAGCAGCTCACCCAGTGCGCCCTGCACATACTGCTCGAATTCGCGCCGCCCTCCCTTGAAGAAGCCAAGCAGGCTCGGCTTAAGTTGATCCAACAGATCTTCGACATTCACCTTTACGGCTTCCGCCTCGGCAAGGGCCTCCGCCATGTGTTGGCGCATGGTGGCGTCTTGCAGCGCATCGAGAGCGCTTTGTTCTGCGGGATCGCTGAGCAACCCCAGCAAAGAATTTGCGGCGGGCGTGTCACTGACGTAATCCCGGAGTTCGGCTTCGCAGCCCCGCACATGATCCAGGTATTCCTTGATGCCGCGCTCGACCAATTCCAGGAAATGGTCCGGCTTGAGTTCCAGACGCTTGCCGGGTTTATAGCCACAGGCGGAACACACCCAGCCGTGGGACAGGTCGCTCTTAACATCATCCAGGCTCTGTTCGCAAACCTGCTGCACGCCGACCTGGGTCAACAGGTCGGTCAGTTGGGCTTCGATAAAGGTCGGGCTGAAATGGGCGCTAAGCCCTTCCACCCGTGAGAGGACCTTCAGCACCTGATAGCTTGGGCTGCCGAGCACGGCATCACGGAGGGCTTTCAGATCGTTGTGCAGGCCTGCGTGTTCACTCAGGTACTGGTTGAGATAGAGCTCGTGCAGATCCTTCCATTCGGCGGTAATACGGCTCATTTCCCCGGACGAGCCAGAGGATTTGACGTAGGTCTCGATGCTGTCGAGTAGCTCCTGGCATGGCGTTTCAATGGTGGGGGGGACGCCCAATGCTTTGAGTTCGCGCAGTTTGCCGGTGAGGCTGGCCAGCTCGGAAATGCGATCCAGAAAATCGCGGGCTTCCCGCACGCGGTGGGCGAATTCTTCAACGCAGGTGTAACGATTGGCCGCCTCAATATCCTCGTCCTCGGCAAGCCCCAGCATGTCGCGCAGGGCTCCTCTCACCGAGGCATAACAGGCAACCCGGCTTTCTCTTCCATCCTCGGGCAGCGCAAAAATGTCGGCCCATTCGGAAATAGGGTCGGGAACCGAGGCTCCGGGCCAGGTTTGCAATGCCTGTTCGGCCTGGCGGAACTCGTGCCGGGCACGGGTTTCCGTCTCTTTCAAGAGGTCAAGAAGGCGCTCGGCGGCTGCCGGACTGTAACCGGTGCCTTCTTTCCAAAGGCCAAGGGCGTGAAGCGACTCGGTCAGGTCGTGCCACAGGGTTTCATCCGGACGCGTCCCGGGACGGAGTTCATCCAGATCCTGGAGCCAGTCAACCGGGCTGCCAATGGTGCGATCATCCTGAGAAACCGTCTTGCCGTGAATGGTGAAGCCGCTGATCTCCCCAGTGCTGATGAGCAGCGTGATCAGGATATCCACCCAGGTGTCGGTCAATCCAAGGTCCGTGGTTTTCAGCCGTTTGCGGTTTTCCGCGATGCTGGTGGCAGGTGGGTTGGCCTTGCGGATATTGTCCCGAATCCGCTCTTTCGCCTTTTTGAAGGCTTCCACGCTGCTGGCGGCCAATGTAACCGAGACCTCCCCGGGCACACCGGTGTTGAGCAAACCAAGCGGCGCAAGGTGCTTTTCAAGATCAGCCTTGGCAGTCCCATCCCCATCGGTCACGCGCCCTTTCCAGATGGCTTCGAGGATGCGTTTGCGCATCTGATTGCTCAAGTCCGCGCTAAAGGAATAGGCCTCCCGGAAATCCGGATGACAGTGGAAGACCTTGGCTAAAGCCTTGGTGGCGACCTTTTCCAGGAGCCGTTCCAGAGAGCGTTCACTCTGCGGAATGCTGTGGTAGAGGGAGAGCAATTCTGCGGGCTCGCAGAGGATTTCCCAGGCTTGGTCCTTGGTATTCCACTGACGGATTTCGCCGTTCACAAAGGATTCGAGCAAAATCTCCGTGGCCTTGCGGGCGGGCTGGGCCGATTTGGTTCCGGCGGGAAGGTCAATCCATTCGCCCAGCAGCTCCAGCTTGCGACGGACGGATTGCGAAGCACCGCCCGCGTTAACCTGGGACTGGTAGTCACCAAAGAGCTTGACCAAAGCCATGCTACGTTTGAGCTCATCGATATCCTGGGCTGGCAATGTGGCCGGTAGCCATACGAGGGTCCGTCCGTTGCCATGACGGACTGCGTCCATCTCGACATCAAGCGGCGAGGCTGACGGGTAGAGTACGGCCAGGTGCAACGCCTTGGTGGCGGGCACGTCCTTAACAAAGCCGATGACCGCATGGTCGGTGGAGAGCGCCGTAACGGGCTCAAGTCGATAGTCCAGAGAGCGGCGGGTTCGCTGCCAATCCACATCCACCTGGGTCGAGAAACCATGTTGTGGTGGCACAGTGCCGCCCAGCGGACAGCCCGGGAAGCGGAGGAACAGTTCAAGATGGGAGCGGTAGGCGCTCTCAAGCTGAATATCCGGTGCGAAACCATTCTTGACCCGCTCGACTTCAACCAACAGCTCTTCGCGTTCGCCCCCGTCACCTTCAACCGAGAGGAAAAAGCTCAGATTATCCCCGCTGCCTTTCTGACGAAGGGGCGGAAATGTTTGGGCAATCTTTTCCAGGATTCGGGCCGTTTCCTGGTCGCTTCCAGCGGGGTCACTTTCCTTGCCGGGCCATCGCAGCAAGAGCGCGTCATTCAGCTTCGAAACGGTGAGTTCTTCCTTAACCATGGAGAGGACGATCAATGCTTTGATCAGGCGTTCGCTCGCTACCTTGGCGGCCGCCTGATCGGCGTCCGACCAGCGCTTATAAGGCACGCGGGACAGGACCTCGTCCCTGGCCGTGCTGCAGAAGCGCTCAAACATCCCGTAATACTTGGCCATCTCAGGATCGTCCTGGATGATCTTGTTACGCAGGTCCTCGTAGTCGAACACGTCGTCGAGCACCGCGATACGTTTCCAGTCGCTGGTATCCTGCAGACGTCTTTCAATGAATTCCTGGACAAATCCCAGTGCGCCACGGGATCTGCCGCCCCGGTTGGTGATCGCGGTGAGGCAGTACAGCCCGAAGGGATGCATCGGATAAACGTCGGCAAAGTGTTTTGCCTCGTCGGTGATGGGTTCGCGTTCGCGGAAGTACCGTTTCAGGAAGTCAGTAAAGGCTCCCCGGAAATGCGGCTGAATTTCAGCCTTAAAGGCATCAGCGAGCTTATGAACGCATTTGGAATTTTCACGAAACAGTCGGTGATTGTAGATGCGATGAAATTGCGTGACCGGGATGTTGATGGATTGGAAGCGGCCGGATTGCCCGGAAAGCTTGCCCATCAGCTCTGTATCGTAATTGCGCCCGGCTTGGCGAGCGATGGCCTGAATTTCCTCCTGGACCGCGCCAAAAGTCCAGAACGGTTGATCCCCGGCCAGTCCAGCTTCGGCCAGTTGTCCAAGGAAAGCAGTGCCCCTGTTGAAGTGTTCGTCGCTCTGGATCAGGTGAAGATACAACTCGTCAATAAAGACCAGGACGCCTTCATAGCCGCGTTCTTTGGCGATCTCGACCAGCTTCTTGACCTTTTCCGTGACCGTGGTGCGGTCCTGGACGAGTTGAATGTTCAGGGCGGCAACAGCCTGCTCAATGATGGTCTTCTGATATTCCTTGTCATAGGAGCGAAGCTGATCGACGGAGAGACTCCGGTTGTCACGAATCCAGTTCTCGACATCGCTACGGGTGCCGCTGGCGGTGTGATTGAAAAATGTGTCCAGATAGGCGTCGGTGTTTGACAGGGTCGCCGTTACTGGCGGCGAGAGGTGGCGCAGGTGGTCAGTAACCGAGTTCCAGAAAGCCTGCTCGAGGGTCTCGTCAGGCACTTCAATGGCGGTAAAGTTGATCGTGAGGAATTTTCGTGGTGCGAGCGCATCCATGCCCCATTCGGGCTTGGTATCGAGGAACTGTTTGCGCAGCGTCGGTTCGGTCAGAATGGCGGATAGCCATGCCATGAAGATGGTTTTGCCGGAACCGTATAGACCGGTGATGAAGAAGCCGCGACCTTGCTTACGGTGAATTCGGTCCAGGATAATTCGGGCCGACTCCTCAACCTCGGGCAGCATGACGAAGCTTTCGAAAATCCGCGTCCGGCTGGCCGAATCGTGAGTCGACTCGTTGAAGTTTTCCACCCAGCTACTGACGGGCGTGAAATCAAACATATCCTTCATGAGTGGCATATCAGGCCTCCAGCTCCACAATTGGTTGATCTCCGCGAGTCAGGGTGTACTGCCCGCAGCGGCAAAGCTGACCAGCCATTCGTCCTGTCAGCACCAGTAAAATTCTTCTTTTTCCCACGGAATCGTTGTACCAGGTGGTCATGGGGTCCATGCCGAGCGCGAAAACCAGTTCCAGGTGATCGAGGATGGTCAGTCCCTCTGGCAATAGCTGTTCGGCTACAAGGTCGTGTACCGCCTTCCGAAGTCTGTTCCCGTAGCGTTTAAGATCCACCGGGACGGTTGTAGCATTGAAATCGAACACCTCGGCAAACATGGGATCTTTAGCCAGCAGGTCGAGAACGATATCATTCACGCTCACATATCGGACCTGCCCGAAATCGCCCAGCGATGCCATGTGTTCCGCAAGCCATGTTTTTCCGGAACCTTGACCGCCTATCAGGCAGCAAAGAGTCCGGCCGCCAACGTGGCTTTCGCTGACCAAACCTATAAGCTCATTGAGCGCCTTGGCCTGAGCTGGAGTCGTTTTATTATCTCCAGGCATCGACATACTCCTCCAGCGATTGATGAATCAGTTGAACTTGATCCGTGCTTCCGTGCCGGTGATAGTCACAATGTCCCTTGGTTGCGAGTTTGTTGACCCCGGCAATCAGCAAGGCGCGGTTGCACATGAAGATGGGAGCGATGGTTCCTTCGTTGATGACCGTGGCTGTTGATGGTGCCCGCCAACCGTTTTTTGATGCGTCGTGATAGAGCGCATAGCCCAAAACGGCCTCGGTTGGGCAGTAGGTGGTCACCGAGTAATTGGATTTCGAAAGCTTCAGGCGTCCTGCCTTAACGAGGATCGACCGCACTCGATCTCGAGTTGACTGAGGCATGCGCTCGTATTTACGTTCCAGGAGCTGGTCGAGGTGGTAGCGAGAGAAAACGGCCTCGCCGGTATTCAGGAAGCTGTCTGTAACCAAAAGTGAAAGGGTTTCAAAAAGAATCGGGGTTGTTATGCATAACTGGAAAAACACCAGATCCTGAACCGCTTCATCATTGCTGCGAATCTTTCGAAACATACTCAGGAATGAAGATTTTTTGATCGAGTTGTTCTCGATTTCTAGGAAGCGATATTTCATGTGTTGCCACAGTTTTTCCTTGTTGGACTCGGATTTCTGAGGCCAACGTTGGATACAGGAGCCACGCACAGCTTGCGCGTCATTGATCTCCAATGCGGCATCGAGCAGCATGAGAGTCTCTTCCAGAAGGAATCCGTATCCGATTGTTGAAAACTGCTTATCCATTGAAATTGCCGCCAGTCATTTAGTTCTCATTGTTTTTGTCTGTTGCGGCACCGCCAGCCTCGACCTGTTCTTTATTAAACTTCCAGAGTCGGCCATTTCTCTAGCTTCTCATGGGCGATTGGGTTAATAGCCACGCCAGAGGCGATGAAAGGTATACGGACACAGATTCCCCACCCTAAAACATCTTCTAATGTATTTAGGCACGGGCCGATTGTCAAGCAGATGCGGCCGTTGGTGCAGGTTTGGGTGGATTGGCGGGTTATGCGGTAGGGTATAATCAGTCTGCAACTTTGGCTTCCTGCCCACCCGGTTATCATTGCACACCCCAGACACCGCCCCCGACCTGCCCGCTGGGCTTACACCTGCACGCCGCAATAAGCGGAATCAAAGCCAATCACATGGTTTGTCAAACAGCGCCGGTGCTTGTTCAGTTTTCAGCGGGGGTCAGCGTCAAGAGGGTTCACCCAAGACCAGATCATATTCTGGCAATTCTTACCCTCCTTCGGCAAGGTAGAGAGCCAATTTTCACGACATAGTGCGGTAAAATCCTGATGCTGACAGGTGGATAACGGATAACGCTGATTAACACCCTTGCGCCGCATCTCCGTGTGGATAGCCGCAAAATCCGGCATCACTGGCGCCGTCACAGTGGCAGACCGATGGCTGGGGAAAAGCAGTGCTTCCAGTTTTGCCGGGTCCATTTCGGGGGACAAAGGCCAAGAGATACTGGCCTGTTCGGCCTTCTGCAAATATTTGCCAACCGCCCCCTTAGAAAGACGGCAGGCCTGCGCAATTTGCCGCTGGCTGAGGCCTGCAGCATGTAAACGGATTACTTCTTGAATTGCCTTCATGGTCATCCTCGGTGTGGGCATCCTGGATCTCCTGTAAAAAGAGCCAAGGATGCTGTTTAAGCCAATGAATGACCAGAATGTTTTCTTTTCGCCAAGTGGAAACCGGGACACCGTTCCGGCATCGTGGGCAGTGATTCCACCATCGTGGGCACCGATTCCGGAAAATCCACAAAAGTGCCCACGATCAATCGTAATGGGTGCCCACCATCAATCAGAATTACTGCCCACGATCAAACGGAATGGGTGACCACGATGCCCCGGAATACGCAGTCAGTATCTTTGGCAGCGAGACGGGCCTGTTTCGTCCGCTCCACCCATGGCCGGATAGGATGGTAATATGCGCTGACTGCCGCCGGTGATGGCTGTGTTTTTGCTGGGGTTGGATTCGTGAAAACCACGACCGTCTCCGCGCCAGACTGCCGCCCAACATTTTTCGATCCGGTGCGTGAGACTGCGCCAGTAATTCAGGCGGTCCTGCTGATGGCTTATTTCCACAGAAGATGCCATTGATTCTCCTCTTTCATCATGTCGATCACGCCGCGATGTCCCAAAGAGGGGTGACCATGAAATTGAATGTACACGGAACAGGCGCGCACGTCGGGTTTGCTCGTGGGTACGCACTTTTCGACATGGGCATGTATGAGCGCCTCGTAAATAAAAGTGCGGTGATGGTGTTTCGGCCAATGCAGATGTAAAGAATGATCCCCGGTCAAATATTTGACGAATGCCAGCTTGACGACTTTCCCCGGCGGTTCGGAATGGGAGGCGCAACCGGCCAGACCCAGGGCGGTGGTGGCGAGCAGTAATCCGCGTGCAAAATGACGAACCATGATTTTTCTCCTGTTCCGGTTTCCCACAATCCTCAAATCCCTTAGTGCCGTCGTACTATGGCCCGATCTGCCGCACAGGTTACTTTTCCACCCGGTTTGCAGGCTGAAACCAACGGGCAGGCGTGGGGAAATATCCTTTCAGGATGGCATGCCGAATTTCCGCTTGGGTTGGAACCTGCAAAATCAGTTTCCGTCCCTTGGGTTGTGCCCGGAGTATGGCGGTCGGCATGATCTGCCGGTTGATGGCGTCCAGCATTTGCCGCACGTTGCTGTTGTTCTGGTCGATATACACCGAAGGCATGAAGGATGGCTGCGGTTTGGCAAATTCCATGCTCCAGCCCATCGCCGCCGCCAGATTCAAGGCCACCACGTTGACCGGCCCCTCCCAATGGAAGTGGAAGCGGTCCCCCATCGCCTTCCAGTGAGAAGGCGCAATGGCGACGACCGGGGGATGGGTCTGTACAAACAGCACTTCGGACACCCGTTGCTGCGCACGGGACGCCATTTGCGAAGATCGCAACAACACCGAAGGAATCGATCCTGCTGTCGTCTCCGGCATCGGAACAGACGGTTGCGATGCGCATCCGGCCAGCATCAGCGTCATCAACAGGCCTGCGGCCGGCAGACCTGCAGTCGGCAGGCTTACAGCCGGTAGGCTTACAGCCGGTAGGCTTGCAGCCCGCAGGGGGCCGCGCCCTGCCAAGGGGTTGCCCCCCCGCAAGGGGGTGTTCCGCAGGAGGGGATTTTTTAGGGTAGGCATGGGGATACACTCCTTGTTGGTGATGGGCTTGGGTTCATGGTCAACAGATAATCGTTAAAATCGTTGCAGCCCTGTGGGGGCGTGAGAATTCGGGTATCGGGATGCAGCCGCAAAAAAACCTGCGCGGCCTGCAGACCCGCCGGGTCATTGTCCTGAAGCAGCCAGACCGGTTTATCCGTCGGCGCAAACCAGTTCTTGATCTGTGAAGTGCCCAGGCAGGCGTGCGCCTCGACGGATTCCGTGAGCGTGCCTTGCAGGCTCTGGATGCGCAGCCAGGACAGCACGGTTTCGATCCCCTCGCCGATGACCCGTATCCGGCTTTGCTCGGAGCCGTACAGGTGTACGCTGCTGCCGATCATGCCCTGATCGATGATGCCGAAGGATTTTTTCGCTTGTTCGATGGGGGCCTTGCAGGCGGCAGCCTTGCCGTGTCCGGCGTCCACGGGGCCATGGCGCAACTCGGGATTCAGCCAGATGCGTTGCATCCCGACGAAATGCCGGTTGGCAAAGGCGTTCATACCGTCACAAGGCCGGGTGATCCAGGCGATCAGGGCGGGACCGGACCACTGTTGTTTGCGGTCGGGCAGATCGGGATGGAAATGCAGATGCGACGGCATCCGGAACCGCGCCCCCATGCCACGGGAAATCCAGTAGTTGCGCACGATCTGCAATGCGGAACCATCCAGTTGCGGCAGCGGGACGGATTCCTTGAAAACCCGCATCAGATAGTCGTACCGGCGTTGCGGTTCTTCCTCCAGATTCTGCCAGTGGATGATCTGCGGTACACCCGGCGCCTGAATCGAAACCGCCGTTGGCACCGCATCACTCCCTTGCGCGTCGCGGATTTCCGCGCCCTGCAATCCTGCGGACGGCAATAGTTTGCGCCCTGCAAGGGCTGCTTTCGGTGCAAAATCCACCAGTGCAACCCGTGCCACTTCTTCCAGTGCTCGCTCGAAACTCCAGCCGTACACATGCTCCAGCAAGGCCCAGCCGGACCCCGCCAACACTTCGCCGGTGCCCTGGGAGCAGAGAAATGACCCCGTACCGTCCTTGTTGTCGAAACGGAAACGGTCTTTTCCGCCACAGCCGGGGCAGGGGCAGTTTTTTCCTTTCAGGGCCGATGCCGGAATGCCGAATCGTGTCAGGAGCCACGGCCAGCGATCACCGCCGCGCAAATAATCTTTGACCCGGCCATAGAGCGGTTCATCGGTAATTCCGGTGAATACACGGTCGATACCGCGCAGGTCGAGCATGACCATCAGAAGGGTTCTCCCGGCGCTTTCGCCTGTTCCTGCAGGCCGCCGATCAGCCGTTCCATGATTTTTTTGTTTTCCATGATCATGTTTCTGGTCTGCTCGCGCAGGGCGTTTTCCGCCGACATCTCCAAGTCATGGGCATATTTTTCGTGCAGTTCGTTCAGATAATCGGCAAAATCCTCCATGTTTTTCTTCGCCGTCCGGTCGAGATTGACCACGGCGCGATTGGCGCGCGTGGAAATCCGCTCCCGGTATTCCGCCGTGAGTTCCTGCAGAGCGCCGGTGGACGCCTCGACGATGTTGGCGATCCAGATTTTTCGTGCTTCCTCGGTCCACGGTTTTTGAGCGGCCAGTACCATCTGTTCCGCCTTGTGCAGCCATTCCCGCGTTTCCTGCCACATCCGGGATGGCTCGCTGTCCGCCCACACCATTAACGCCTGTTGCAATAGTTGCGCGGCATCCATGGTTCCCCGCTGGAATTCCTGCAGACGTTGCAGATCCGTGTGGAGATTTTCCTGCGCATCCCGGATGGACTGCATGGATCGATCCAGATCGCCCAGGCGTTTTAGCAGCACTGGAATCGGATCGGGTCTCTCGATGGCCGGTTCCGTCATGGGTTCCGTCATGTCAACGCACCAGATTCAGGCTCATGGGATAGCGGTACAACCGGCCATGACTGGACTCGACGGCCCCCTTGATGCCGCCATAGAGGGTGAGCACGAACGCCAGGGCCATCAGCGGGATGCCGATGATGCTCAGAATGACCGTGACATTCAGGACAAACGACGCCATCAGAAAAAGGGCATAGGTGATCGTCCCGTTGAGCGCCAGACGCGATTGTTCCTTCAGAAAAGGCTGCTCCCCGGTGGCGATCAGAAAACCGGCCAGAGGCGACACGAAAAACAGGAAAATCACGGCAAGACTCATGATCACCGCCCGTTTATGTTCCTCCGGGCCTGCGGCCGGCAGGCTTGCACCCGGCAGTCCTGCAGCCGTCTGGTTTGCCCCTTGCGAAGGGGCTGCGCCCGACTGGTCTGCGCCCGGCGAAGAACTTGGGGTATCCGTATTCTGCGAATTCTGCGTTTCCATGTTTTCCATTTTTCAGGCTCCTGGAGAAAAACCGGTGGGTGCGGGGCGCACAAGTTGGTGAATTTCCGCCGAGGGACGCTGTGGTGGGATCGGGGGGTCCATCGAAACACTGATTTTCCGGCCATCCTGAAAGGCATCCACCAGACGACGGGTAAAATCTTCCGCCAGCGCCTTGGTCCTGAACGGCAGCAGTTCCTGCGCCACCTGCATACCGCCGCTACGGCGGGTAATGAACGACACCATCCAGAAAGGTGCCTCCATACCACCCGCGGGACCTGCAAAACTGCTGTCCGCAGGACTGCCGTCCGCATGGACCGGATGAATGTTGAAGGCGACGGCTTGCGCGTTCTTGATGGCATTGAGCCGGTTCAAGGTGTTCAACAGGTTCGTGAATTTCCCGTCAAGAGCTACTTCCTGACGAACCAATGGGGAGATTTCCTCGCCCCGGTCATTCGTGATGGTCAATGCCACATTCAGTTGCTCGTTCATGCGTTCATCCCCCAGGGATCATCGGCGCGAGGCCCGCTTCGCGGGGAACTGCTTCGCGGGGAATCGCTTCGCACCCGCGATTCCGGCGTCTGCGGGTGTGATGCGAGCTGTCGCGCCAGACGATCGAGTTGCGGGTCGGTGGCCGCGGCTTCCATCGACGGGACGGCCATACGCTGGTGATCGGACAGCCGCAGTCCGTCCTCGAAAAGGGGATCGAGCTTTTCCTGAATGGTCCGGACGGAAGCCTCCGGATGTCCGACGGGATAGAGGGCGGCAAAATGCACGAGCAGTCTTTCCATGCCCGCCTGGGCGCGGTTACCGGCCATGCCCATCTGATGCTGCTCCCGAATCCGGTTCTGGTACTGGATCATGGAGGCGATACCGAGCTCCATGTTGTTCCCTGACAAAGGCTGCACCCGCGTCGGATCGCCCCATCCGGTGTGATACTGCAAAAAATCGACGAGATTGCGCGCCGCATCGATCAGATCGCGATCGACCCGCACACCGCCATATTCCTGTGCGCTGACGCTGCCATCCAGAATTTCCCGCGCATAGTGGTGATCGCCTTCCGGCACATCCGCGTGACGCATCGTCATGCCCGGTTGGGCGGGATTGGATACCTTGACGGCATCCCAGGCCAGTTCCGCCGCCGCTTTGGATCGTTGGATCAATTCCATGACTTCCATTTTCTGATCTCTCCCATTTCAACATCCCGAACCCTTGGTGCCGCAGTCCTGCAGACCGCAAGTCCTGCGCACGGCATGTCTTGCAGACGGCATGTCTTGCAGACGGCAGGTCTTGCCGTGCGCAGGACTTGCCGTCCGCAGGACCTGCGCCCGTCTCCCCCTTGGTGCCGCAGCCTTGCCGACGAATCTTCCCGAAGGAGAGGAAGGGAAAAACCCTCACCCTGAAAAAAGGCAAAAACCTTGCGGCACCAAGGGGTGTAGAGCGTTTACGTGCGGGGAGCGGAAAAGATCATGTCTGGGAATCGGGTGCGGAATGATTTGGGTGGATGGGATCTGGAATTGTCAGTTCCGCCCGTCAATGGTCACGGCCATGACGTTCAGGAACAGGCACGAAAAATTGCGCTCGAACATTTGCAGGCGTGGCAGGAAACCCATTCGGAACCCGTGGATCGCGTGGCCGTACCGATGCGGTCGGACGGCGGTCCTACGGACGGTAGTCCCGTGGAATTTTTGTTTTTTTCACCCGGCGCGCCGGACTTTCATCAGGGAGAGCAACATGGAAATGACCCAACTGGAGCAACAGATTCTGAACGACGAGGTGACGAGCTTTCTGGACCGGGATCAGTCCGACCTGGAAGCCCTGTGGAACCAGCCGGGGATCGCACAGAGCTGCCCGCCGGGCGTGCTCCCGGATACCTGGATGGATTATTTGACGGATTTGCGGGAAGCCGTGCTGGACGGCGACCAGGAAACGCTGGAAGCGATTCAGGAGAGTCGCCCGCAACCGGATTCGGACAAGAGCTGGCGGGAGCGTCAACACGAGCGGGACTGGCATCTGATGAACCAGATTTTCGTGCAGGACGATTCGATGTTGGAACTGGAAGTGCAGGAAGAGGAAACCGGACGGACGCCGGAAGCCCTCACGGCGCAACGGGACATTCTGAAGGCCATGAAGCAACACCAGCATCTGCGGAGCCTTCTGGACGAACCCCAGGATCAGGACCGGAACCGGCAGATGTGGCGGCTGGAATCCCTGCTGGTGGAATACGGCCATCAGGATCATTGGGAGACGTCACTGCGGGCGCTGGAGATGGAGGAATTCCGGGAACAGGGCCTGGCGACGGACGATCCGGAGGACGAGGAAGGGGAAATCGGGGAGACGACGCTGGAGGATTAACCGGCGATGATTCTGAATCGGGAGAAACCGAGGAAAACGAAGAAGCTGGAGAAGATGTAGGGGAAGAGGGGGTGGAAGACCTGCCGCCTCTGCCCAAGGATTCTTTGGCGAAAGTGTCGCTTACGGCATTTTTCGATCTGGACTTTACCCGCGCCGTCAATCACCACCGTGGAGCGGACGGCAGCGATCAACGCGGCCAGAAGCGGAAGGCAAGGGACAATCTGCAAGCCATCCGGCTGCTCAAGACCTGTGTGGTGGAACATCGGGTGCCCACGCCCGCGGAACAGCAGGAAATCGCCCTGTTTTATGGTTTCGGCGGCCTGCCTGACGCCTTTCGCCGTCCCAATGGGAAAATCACGTCCGGCTGGGCCGATGTGGTCCTGGAACTGGAAGCGCTGACCACGGAAGAGGAACTGAAGTCCCTGCGCGCCAGTACCAGGAACGCGCAATACACCTCCGACGCCGTGGTTTCGGCCATCTGGGATACGGTGCGTCAGGCTCTGCCGAAAAGCCTGCATCACCCGGAACAGGCGTTGCAGGTGCTGGAACCCTCCGTGGGCGGCGGAGCATTTCTAAGCCTTGCGCCCGAAGATGTGCCGATGGAGTTTCTGGCCGTCGAAATGGAACCGATCACGGCCGCCGTGGCGAAAGCCCTGCATCCCCGTGAAAAAATCTTCAACGCGGCTTTCCAAAAGGTGCAATTCCCGCAAACCGTGGATGTGGTGGTGGGCAATCCGCCGTTTGGCAAGGGCAAGCTGCTGGACATGGCGCGTCCCGATCTGACCCAGGTATCGCCCAACACGCATGGGTATTTCTTTGCCAAGAGTCTGGATCGGCTGCGCCCGGGAGGGCTGGCCGTCCTGGTGGTGTCCCGCTATCTGCTGGATGCGGACATGCCGGAGCATCGGGCCTTCCGGGTCTGGCTGCACAATCAGGCGGAGCTGGTCAGCGCCGTGCGCCTGCCGCACACGGTTTTTTCCAAAACCGCGTTCACTGATGTGGTGTGTGACGTGGTGGCCTTGCGCAAACGGGAACGCCCGTTGAACGTGATCTATGAACCGCCGTCCCGGAAAATGGTGGAGGACTGGACCAAAGCCCGCAAATCGGCGATCCGGGAACAGGAAGGACGCAAGGCTACGGAGGAAGAACTGATCTATCCCCTGTCGGAGGGTTTGCCGAACTGGATTCTGGGTAAGGCGGTCCTGGCGATGGGTCCCGATGAACGCGGCAGGAAGGGAGAAGTCCCGATATTGGGCAACCCCTGGTATCGGGATCACCCGGACCATGTCCTGGGGGAATTGTCCATCGGCTGGGGCAAGGGATTGTATCGGGCCGGCGCGCCCATCGTCCTGCCCCTACCGGAATTTCAGGACATCGGCGCGTCCCTCGCGCGAGTGCTCCAGTCGGACGTGCGGCCCGGAATGCTGGAAGATCTGGACCGGACGATCACGAAGAAAGAGCCGAAATTTCCGGTCCTGTCCGCAGAAGACATGGGGCCCAGGGTCACGCCGTACAGTTTCTTTGTCGTGCCGGAACGGGCGCGCAAAGCCGCGCTGGAAATCTGGAATCAACGGGAACCCAATCCCGATGGACGGATTCCCGCGCCTCCCGCATCCCGGCTGTTCAATGCGGAAGATCAGCCGCTGATCGGCATACGCCTTCCCGACAGGATGAACTTTCTGATACGGGAAACAGAAACCGCATGGAAACTGGTGACCTTCGCGCCCAGCAAGGCGGCGAGCGAGATTCAGCGGATGGCCGGGATGATCGGCCTGCGCGACACGCTATTGGAACTGACGGATCTGCAGCGCACGGAAGTCCGCCGTCAGACCCCGGAAATGCAGTCCCTGCGCCGGAAACTGCGCCAGGATTACGATCGTTTCGTCAAGAGATATCATGCTCTGCACCGTCCGGCCAATACATCGCTGATGCGCGACGATCCATCCTGGGCCATGCTGTCCGGACTGGAGATCGAATACACGCCGGAAGTGTCACGGGACAAATCGCGGAGATTGGGAATTCCCCGCAGTCCGGAACGGGTGGTCCGGTCGGAGATTTTCGAGCGACGCACCCAATATCCCGTGCAGCCGGTGGAACACGTCGATACCGCCGTGGATGCAATGATGGTGTCGCTCTCGGAATCCGGACGAGTCGATCCCGACCGTCTGCAATCCCTCACCGGGAAACCGCTGGCGGAGATTCGCCGGGAACTGAAAATCGGTCAGGAAGACACGCTGGCTTTCATCGCCCCAGACGGTCATTGGGAAGAACGCAGTCAATGGCTGTCGGGTAATATCGACCAGAAAATCCGGACGCTGCGAAACGCCCAGGCACAGTCCAAAACGCCCGATGCCTGGACGCGGGACATTCGGATTCTGGAATCGCACCGTCCTCCCCGGATTTCCATACTGGAGCGCACCATTCATATCGGCGCATTCTGGTTGCCGGAAAGCGTGGTATCCGATTTCGTCACCCATCTGGGCGGCCTGCAGCCCCAGGTACATAAAAATTCCATCACCGGGGAATGGTCCGTGAAGTGCCAGGGACGTCCGCCGGAATACAGTACCGATCACATGAGCCTGTCCGATCTGTTACAGGCCCTGCACAACCATCGCACCATCCAGGTCATGGACAAGGTGGATGGCAAGGTGGTGGTGGACGCGGAAGCGACGTCGCTGGCCGTGGAGAAGGGGGAACGCATCCGGAATGCGTGGCGGGACTGGATTTTTGCTGATCCGGATCGCGCCGGGATGCTGGAAGACCGGTACAACGACCTGATGAACACGAACCGGCAACGGTTCTTTGACGGACGGCATCTGCGCCTGCCCGGTTCCAATCCGGACATTCATCTGCGTCCCCATCAAAAAAACGCGGTCTGGCGGATGATGCAGTCCAAAAGTACGCTGCTGGACCATGTGGTGGGCGCCGGCAAGACCTTTGCGGCCATCGCCGGGGTGATGGAAAAACGGCGCACCGGGCAGGCACAAAAACCGCTGGTCGTGGTGCCCAACCATCTGGTGGGTCAGTGGACCAAGGACTGGTTGCGCCTGTATCCCGATGCCCGGCTGCTGGTGGCGGACAAGGATGACATGGCGGGTAGCCGCCGACAGATTTTCCTGGCGAAAGCCGCCTTCAATGACGTGGATGCGGTGATCGTCGCCCATTCCAGTTTCGACCGGATTCCCATCGATGCGGATTTTTATGAGCAATACCTGAAGAGAGAAATGGATCAGGCGGAGGATTTTCTGCGCAGTCAATTCAGCGTGGAAGGGCTGAGCGTCAAGCGCATGGAACATCGAGTACAGGCGCTACGAGACCGGATCGCAAGACTGCATGCGCAAGCGAATGAATCCCGCGATCAGGGGTGCCTGAATTTTTCGGAAATCGGTTTTGATCTGCTGGTCGTGGATGAAAGCCACAATTACAAGAACGTGCCGTACAACACCACCCTGCAGAATGTGCGCGGTCTGGGGAACCCGGCGGGTTCGATCAAGGCCGAGAACATGATGATCAAGGTCTCGCAATGCCGGGACGGCGGTTCGGGCGTCGTGTTCCTGACGGGAACACCGATCTCCAATACCGTGGCGGAAATGTATCTCCTGCAGAAATACATGGCGCCGGAAAAACTGGAAGAAAAAGGCATTCACACCTTCGACGCCTGGGTCAGCCTGTTTGCCCAGGTGGAGGAAGAATTCGCCTTTACGCTGACCGGCAGTTTCAAAAGCCTGCGCACCTTGTCCACCTTCGACAATCTCCCGGAACTGGTGGGCATGTATCGTGAGTATGCCGACGTCATCAACCAGAAGGACATCGCCCAACTTCTGAAGGAACAGGGACAGCGCGCGATTCCCATGCCCAGGATCAAAGGAGGGAAAGCGGAGATTGTGGTCTGTCCCATGACGCCCGCGCAACGCCGGATGATCGGGGAGGAAACAGGCTATGACGACCTGACCGGCGAACCCCGATATGAGGAAGGCAGCATTTTGTATCGGCTGGATCATTTGCCCAGACGTCCGGGACCGGGAGAGGACAACGTGCTGGTCATCATCAGCGATCTGCGCAAGGCCGGTCTGGATGCGCGAGCCTTCGATCCGTCCTATGTGCCGGAAGCAGGCGAGGAAACCGGAAAATTGGGAGTTTGCGCGGAAAACATCCAACGGATTTATCACGAATGGAACGAGGACCGCGGAACGCAACTGGTATTTCTGGATTTTTCCACCCCCAGCAAGCGCAACCAAAAAGAACAGGATGCGCTGGAGAAGCAACTGGCGAAAATCGTGGCCGGAGAACACCCCGGCGCCACGGAAAAGGAAAAGCAGGACGCGGAAAGCGCACTGGAAAAACTGCTGGATAAATACACCAGAGACGAGATTCAGGAAGCGCGCGCGGAATGGATGAGGGTTGGAGCCTCGCAGGGGGCTGGCTCCCCGCAGGGGTTCGTCGCCTATGAGGATCTCCGCGACAGGTTGGTGCATCTGGGTATTCCGCGTGAAGAGATTGCCTTCATTCATGATGCGGATACGGATGAGAAAAAGGAGGATCTGTTCGATGCGGTCAGGGCGGGCAAGGTCCGGGTATTGATCGGCTCGACGCCCAAGATGGGACCGGGCATGAATGTCCAGGACCGGATGGTCCATGTCCATCACCTGGATGCGCCGTATCGTTCGACCGATATAGAACAGCGCAACGGACGCCTGATCCGTCAGGGCAACCTTCTGCTGAAAAAGTATGGAAAAGCCTTTCGGGTGGGCATTTCCTATTACGTCACGGAAAACTCCAGTGACGCAGGGCTGTGGCAGATTCTGGAAACCAAGAAGAAGTTCATCGATCAGGTCCGGTATTACGATGGCAAGAGCAACCGTGTATCCGATCCCGATGCCCAGGCCATCGATCCCGCCGCGATCAAGGCCCAGGCCTCCGGTCACGAAGTGCTCATGCTGGAAGTGCCGCTGCGCGCCCGACTGAGACGGCTGGAAGCCCTGAAAAGAGGATACCGCGAGGAACAGCAACGCGCAGTCCAACAGGCGAACATGGCCCGCGAGAAACTGCTGGAACTGACGAAAATCCTGCCTGTTGTTCCGGAAGTAACCGCACAGATACAGTCCTTGAAGAAAGCCTTGGCCACGAAAAGTCTTGCAGACGGCAGTCTTGTAGACGGCAGTGCTGCGCACGGCGAAAGTGCTGCGCACGGCAGCCCTTCGCAGGGTACATCTCTGCCGCCCGCAGGACTGCCGTCTGCAAGACTGCGGGGGCGCATTCCTACCGACGAGGAACTGGAGGATGCCGATTTCAACCTCCTGCTCGACGGTTCCGGGAAAAAGGACCCGCAATTCATTCCCTGGGGACAGGCGGGTCGTGAGCGTCTGGTCAGCAAAAAGTTTCTGATGGACAAGTTCAACCATACTATGCAGAAACTGAACGGTCAGCTCGAATCCTCGCGCGAGCGCGTGGGTTTCATCGGCGGTTTCGCCGTCGATCTGGAGCAACCGTTTCTGAATGGCAATATGACCATTGATTTGTATCCACCGGATGCCCGGCATATTTACGCGCTGCATCTTCAAAGTACAACGTTCCATCCTCAAAAAAATGTGGATTTTTTCGCCCGTCTGGAAAACATGCTGGACGCTTCCGCGCTGGAATCCTCCATCCGCGATAAGAAACAGGACTATCAGGCCACCATAGATCGTGGGGTGAGCGACCAGATCTTTGGACAGGAGGAAGAACTCCAGACGGTTCAGCTACAGCATCAGTTGGCCAGCCGTTTGTTGCGCCTGAAAGTGCGCAAGCTGGATGGTCTGGAAGACCGTCTGACCGGACTGTTTTTGCAGGACGTGAAAAAATCCATGCAGGAAGTTCAGGAGACCAACCCCACCACCGGAGAGACGATCACGGTTTCCCGGTTGATGCATTCCAAAGAGCAGGAACAGGAAGCGCACGAGAAGGCAAAAACCTTTGTGCAGGAGATGATCGACGCATTTTCGCGCCCGCCCCTGACGGAAAACGCCCTGTCGGTATTGGAAAGTCTGGGGGTCAGCGCCAAAAAACGGGAAGCCCTGCGGAACAGCCTGGGACTGGCCACCGAAGACGCCAGTGCGGCGGTGGAAACCGGAGAATCCGAGGATGAGGAGGATGAAGCACTGCCTGAGTCCAGGGATGTGGAAGAAAACCTCCCCGAACCGATGGTCGATGAAACCGCGCTGAGATCCCGCATCGGCATACGGGAAACGGGAGCAGCGGAAAATCCCTGGCTGACGGAAAGCGCCCCGTTTCTTCCGGATTTGTCCGCTCCCGGAAATGGCATACAGGTCAGCCTGTTCGATGATCTGCCCCTTTCAGAGGAGAAACCCCCTGCAGGGGCGCAACCCCTTGCAGAGACGCCCTCCGCAGGAGTGCGGCACCAGACCGTTGAAGGGAAACTGGAGGTCGTTATGGAAAAACCGGAAAACGTACCGATCGTTGCGGAACATGCGCCGATTCACGAAAAGCCCGATGATGAAACCACGCCAGTCGGGATGGAAGCCCGTTCCTCGGTTGCGATGCCGGACTCCATCGTGGAAAACCAGCCCGTTTTGCGGGACATCCCTGCGGCCATTCGCGGCTTTTTGTCCAACCACCAACGGCTGGCGACGGAACGTGGTTTACACGGAGAAGAGCGGGAATATTTCAGCGACAAGCTGCGGGAACTGGAACGAATCATCCGGGATATGCCGCAAAGCTACCAGACCGACGGGCAAGGGGATGATGCGCCGGTTGCATTGCATTATTTTCTGGGCAATGCCGACTGGTACATCATCGAGAAAGACAGCGATCCGGACGGGGAAGGGCAGATACAGGCGTTCGGATTGGCCGATCTGGGAGAGGGCTTCCCGGAGTTGGGCTACATCAGCATTCAGGAACTGGTACAGGCCGGCGCGGAAATGGATTATCACTTCGCGCCGCGCACTTTGCGGGAACTGAAGCGGGAGAAATACCCCGAATTGCTCCGGGATGTACCGGAAGCAGGCTTACAGCCGGTAGACCTGCGGTCGGCAGACTTGCAGCCGGGCGCGGCCCTGCCGGGTGTGGGCCCTTTGCCGTCCACAGCCCTGCCGGGTGCAGACCTGCCGTCCGTAGGACAGCAGGCTGCAAGCCCCGTTGTGGCATTACCGGAAATCCCCGCATCCGTCATCGCCATCATGAGCGAGACGGATCAAAGCAGTCTGACGCACCAGTTGACCCATGCCGATCCGGAAACCGTCCAGGACATCATGGAACGTCTGCAGCGACTGGATCAGTGGCTACAGCATGCTCCCGATGTGCAAAATGCACAGGAGCTTGGCCTGCGCGGACCTCTGGGACTGATGCTCTGGAATCCGAGAAACAGTAACGAGCAGGTGTTCTTGAGCGGCATTTCCCCGGATCGAAGGCTCGGCTATGGCGTTCACCTGTATGGGGAACCGACCGAATTCAAAGCGGAAATCCTCTCTCTGAACTCGTATATCGGTTCCTGGGCGCTGGGCCTGGATGCGCTTCCAGTCTCCCCCTTGCTGGGTGCCAACCCCTTGCAGGGAGCAAACCCCCTGCCGGGTACAGCCCTACCGGGTGCCAGCCTGCAGGAGGTGGTAGACGCCCGCGTCACGCCCTATCGCCGGAAAGCCTGGGGGGAGCAGGCCGCGATCGTCCTGAAAAACGGTATCAACACCCGGTGGCGTGTACTGGATTTTGTCATGGACGGCGATTTTCCCACCGTATCCAGAACGGAAGGAAAGCAAACCTGGACCAGTATCCTGATGCCCGTAACCGATTCCGACGCGGTGCTGGTAAAAAGCACCTGGGGCGAATCGACCTATCCCGATTTGCGCACCGCCGTGCGCGAAACACTGGATGCCCTGGATGCGCCGGTAGAGGAATTGCGGGCACGAATGCCGGTAGCCCCTCCGGAAAGTGCTGCGCACGGCGGACCTGCGGACGACAGCCCTGTGGCGATGCAATCCCCTGCAGAGGACAACCTGGAGGCGTTGAAGCCATGGGATATCCGGAATATTCAAAGGCTCATCCGGGACGGTCAGGAAAGGGGCGTATCGTTGGGCGATCTGTCCGATATGTTGCGGTCGGACGGCTTCAATGCCGTCATGTCGTCGGACGACATCAACCGATATTTTCACATGCCGGTACCGGCAGGCGCCACGTTGATGGTCGACGGCAAGGAGTACGCCGACGATCTTCAGCAGGTGATCGGCATTCCAGGCGGGAGCATCGCCATTCCGGAGCAGGAACTCTTCGCCTACCTGCAGGCGGAAACGGTACGCGCTGAAGAAGATAAAGAAGATGAAGATGTGGATCTTTCAGGGTTGCCTGAGCCGGTTGTTGACCAGCTCGCATCGAATGCCATCGAGGTTCCCGATGTGCTCGGAGATACCGTAGCGCCACAGTCTGCACAAACCATTTTTTACACCGGGGACACGCCGAAAAAAGAGGGCGATACTGTAGCGCACATGCTTAGGAATTGGGGGGATTCCGGCATCGTGGCGGTCACGGATGATCGCGTAACTCCCTACCTGGAAATGCCATCCAAAACGGGAAGCCTGCGGGTGTTATTGACCGCTCGACCCGAAGGATCGCAGCAGGAAGCCGTTAGCGAAGTCGAATACAAAGAACCGGTCATCCTGGCAACGCTGCCCGATCACGCGGTGCTGGTTGCGGAACGGTCCTATCTGGATGCGGTTGCTGCCCTGGACACCCGCAATGGACTCCACCGTCCTGATGCGCGACAGGACATTCCCCCGGATGTGGACCGTCTGCTCTCCGAAGCACAGCGCGAAGAGTGGCAACGGATTTTTGCAGGCACTTCGGGCAGTAGCCTTGCGCAGGAAGTGCTGAAAGCCGGAATCCATCGCGTGGCGCAGTGGTTGGATAACCCGTTACCGCGCAGCGAGGCCCAAAAGCAGGGGCTGGATGCGCGCGTGGTGGTGGCGTGGCGGGAACCTGACACACAGCGGCAATATTTTCTTAGCGGACTGAATGCTGACGGCGTATCGGGTTACGGTTTGACGGTTACGACGGACGGCGGGGCGGTTTTGGGACCGATTCATCTGCCCGCACTGCTGGAGCGCGAACCGTTATTGCAGGTGGAATTTGCACCGGGACCACTACGAGCGGTGCTACGCGATGAACATATCGCACCGGAACAGGTGCGCATGGTGGCCAACGGTACGGAGCGCACGGAAAAGGCGGGCCTAGCCGAAATGGCCCAAGAAGACGCGAGCTATCGCCGTGATGTAGAAACGATAGAAAACGCTGGCGGGTGGGATGCTGTGCAGGCCGATCTCGCCTTGAGGGAAAAAGTTGAGGACCAGCTCGATCACCTGATCCAGTTACGCGCCCAGTGGGTGGCCAATGCCTACCAGGAAATGGGCTGGATCTGGTCCGGGGCATCCTTCAGCCACCCTGATCATGAGGGCGTCCGTATTTTCCCCAACATGCAACAGTCGGCAAGCGGCGGGAATGCGGTCCAATGGGGCTATCGAGTGACGGTGCGCGACAAGGCTTCTGTGGCGCCGAACGCCCGTGATGTCGTGGATGACATGAGTCTGACCGCCGTCCTGTTGGCGCGTGAAGTGGCCGGAATCGCCGCCGGCAGACTGGTTGCGGAAACGCCAATCCACGGTCTGGATGAGAAGGTCGCTCCCTTATCGCAGGTACCCACCGAAGATGGTGCGATCCCGTCAGTGGCCAATGCGTCCTTCGGCACGACGGACCCCATAGCCCGTGCGATGCTGGCGAAGATCGAAGCGTCCCCGTACTCCCTGCCTTATCTGCTGGGCGATGACGGCGCGCGTGATTCGGATGATCCGCCTTATGAAGAAGATGCCGAATGGGCCGCCGCGCGCACCCAGTTCGCGGATGAAATCGACGCCGTCCTCAATGCCCGTGTCCTGGCCAATGTGGATGCCCTGGGTGAGCGGGGATGGATGCAGCCGGTACTCCACGGTGACATGATCCGTGGGGATGCGGTGATCCATCTGGAACCCCGCCTGAATGCCGACGGCGACATGCAGGGACTGGCCTACCGAGTGTCCATCGCATCGGATACGGAAGGACTCCTCACCCGAACGGTGACGGATGTTCTGCGGGATTCGAGTGCGCGTTTTGCGAGCAAGCTTCACGGCATCGCCGAACAGATGCAGAAGGACTTCGATCTGGTGGTGGCGGAACGCGAAAAAGCCCTGTTTCAGGAGTTGTTGAACCACACGCAGAAGTTTGCCGCGAACGTCGGGTTCGCACTGAAAAACATAGACGTGCAGGACACACCAAATCATTTCAGGGAAACCTTGAAGAAACTGGAGTCCGACTGGAGAGCGGAAAGCGAATCGACTTGGAATGATTACGAACCTCTTGTGCCGCAGGGGGGTCCCATGGCGAATGTCCGTGAGCTGTTCGCGCGGTCCGTCGAGGGGCGGAATGCTGCCGACATTCAACATTCTGCGCTAGGAGTGCTGCGTCTGGCGGAGTATCTACTATTCCGGGATCAGGAAAGCCTGGAAAAGCTAGGTCAACAGATCGACGATGCCGGATATACCGAGACGGTCGTCCGTCAGAGCGCGGCCAATCCGGTTACGCTGGAAGGCCTGTATCGTGCAGTTCTGCGCTGGTTGCCGGATGCGCAGGTATGGACGGAGATGGTAAACCAGGAATCCCTGCAGCGAACGCTGGACAACTACATCGTTACGCACATCCACGATCATGCGCCGCTGGTGGCGCAACAGGCGAAAGCCAATACGCTGGATCAATTCATGATGGGCAACGTCCTGAAGGCCACCAGCGACGCCATTCTGGAAGTCATCGAGGACCAGACCTTGCCGCAAGATATGCGCTATGCCGCCAAAGCCATATTGCAGGGACCGGAAGGCATGACGGATTACCGGGCGAAAATCGCGCGCATGGTTTTTGACGCGGAGCGTGCCGAGCCCGCAGCACTGGAAGGCGAGTTACCACCCGCTGCAGAGCAGAAACCGGAGGCCATTCCGCCGGTGGTATCCGCAGCGGTACCCCAAGACCCTGCGATCCCTGGTACTTTGCGGACGCTGCGCATGACCATGCTGCCTGTCATTTCCCCGGTACCTGTGGCAAACGTCACATCCATCGGGGATCAGGGCATCAATGGCATCTATCAGGGGCTGGACAGCACGCATAGACTGATCTGCATCGATGACCGGTGGTATCAGCATCCTTTGATCGATGACTGGATCAACAGCCGGATTTTTTCCGGTTCAGGATGGGATAGCAGTCGGGAAATTTTCGCCAATGTATCCAACTGGCGCGGAAAAACCCTGTCCATGCAACGCGGAGTCAGCGATGGCGAAGTAACCCGGGGGGAACCCGTCTGGAATGTGCGGCTGGATGGAATGCACCTGAATACGCACCATGAAAAGCAGTTGCGGGTCATGCAAACCACCCATCGCTTCGCCCAGCAGGATGCCGAAAATCTCCGGGATGCGGGCGGACAGGTGACGCTGGATTTGCGGTACAAGATTTTCGTGGATGCCCGATTCCCGGCGTCTGATCAACAGACATTGGTGATGGAAATCGATTATCTCTCGAACAGCGAAAACGTGAACCGCAGCATGAAAGCGTGGTTGGCAGACGCAGACGGCAAGCGCGTGATGGACGTGCAAACAAAGTCACCGCCGGAATTCACGGAAGCGCACCTCCACGATCCGCAGGCGCTGATCGCTTTCATCGTTCACCTGGAAGACGTGCGGAAACAGGCGCAGGCGCAGATCGACCTGCGTCACACCCAGGAACCGTTGGTTCAGGCGTATCTGCGCAGTTACGTCATGGCCGCCGACCGGATTGAAGCCGCACTAAAAACCGTAAACCGGGATGACGTCCAGGATCAGGCCAGTGCGGCCCTTGCGTATCACGCCGTGGATGAAGTGATCCGGGAAGTGCAGAACGAGGTCATTGAACCCGCCGCCGACGCCTTGCGCGCCGTGTCCCCCAATGGGCGAATCGATGAATTCGTTCAGGAACGGTTGCGCCATGATACCCAGGCGCAACGTCATGGTCAGGCATTACGGGATGCACAGCATTTGCGCGACGAGTTGTTCGCACTGGCGAAAACCCGCACGATGGAACGGGGACAGGCGGCATTGGCGGATAACCATAAAGACACGCCCATCGAGGACGTGGCCATCGCCATCTTCAATAAACACGGCATCGAGACGACCGAAACACCCAGGATCGTCCGTCTGGTGCAGAACCGGGACGTGGACGGTATTCAGTCCGCCATCGGTCACAACAGCCAGAATCCCGCCAGTCAGGAAGTGTTTGAGCACATGACCGGCATCCGGTTGGGCAAGACCCAGAAAACGCGAGTACGCCAGATCGATGAATGGGCCGGTATCACGCCAGAACAGCGCGACGCCATGGATGCGGATCGCGCGGCGCAACGCAATGCCCGCGATGCGCTGCGCGCCATAAAAGCATCCTGGGAATCACTGAAGCATCTTCGCATGCGCCAGGGGAATGACGGTCAGGATTTTGTGCTGAATGCGGTAAAGGAAGGATATATCCAGGCCGTCAGCTACAAAAAAGGCGCGTCCACCCAATATGGATTGAATAATCCGGAAACCCAGAGCATCTGGTATATCCAGAGAAATCCCGTATTCAACGGGTTCTGCAAGGCCGTTCTGAAAATGGACCCGACCGGCATGGTCATGGATGCCCTGCAAAAGGCGGAACTGGCGGATACGCCGCAACAGACGATTTCAGAACCTGCACCAGAACCCGTAACCGGGCGCGATCCGGAAATCGAGCGCCGGTTACCGGAGACGAGCGCAAGCCATGCTGGCGGCAGCCTCGCTGGCGGCAGCCTTGCAGGCGACAACCCCCTGCCGGAAGCGCCCCTGCCGGGTGCAGCCTTGCAGGCGGCATCCCTGCCGGGTGCCAACTCGCTGCGGGGTGCTAACCCCGAAGCCCAGGCGGAAACCGGAAATGCCGTGACCATCACAGACGAAATGGCCGCGACAACGGAAAACGCGGAAAACACGGAAAACGCGGGCGCTCTCACGGTGGAGACGGAAATGTCTTCGGAACGGTTCCCCGATCCGGAGGACGATATCGGTAACGATGACGAGGATACCGATTTCGCGGAAGACGACCCCGATTCTGCGCCCGTAACCGCTTCGGAAAAACCCGATCTGCCCGGCTGGAAAGTGGACCAGCCGGACATGCTTTCTCCCTTGTGGAACCTGCAGATACCATCCACATGGCCCAATGAGCACGGTGTGTTTCCACCGGCCTATCGCGCGGAATGGGCGCATGGAAAGGGCTATTTTGACAAGGTGGAGATCGGCATTGCCCGTGATCCGCAGGGCCATTACCGCTTTTCCACGGGTGGGGTGGGATCGAGTTATCTGCCCAGCGTGCATACGCCTGCATTCGCCACATTCCTGGAAGCGCATACCGCCGCCCGCGAGGAAGTGGCGGAAAAGCTGCGCAAGCATTATGCGTCCTCGTCGGCGGAACGGGGCTTCGTCCATGCCGCACCCAAATTGCTGGAAGGGATGACGCGACACGCCGATGGTGATCTCCACAGCCTGGCCGAAGCCGATGAACTTTTGCAGCAACCTCCTTATCAGGACGTCTTCCACGAAATTCTGGAGCACCTGGAAGGGAACCAGCGCATGGTTCTTTTCTGGTCGCACTGGAATGAGCGCAACGTCCGTCCCACATGGATGGTCACGCTCCACCGGGATGCCGATGAACAGGCGGTGGTGGCCGAGCTGCGCGAAAGCGATCAGTGGGACTTCGAGCGAGCCCCGGAATATGCCCATGTGGTGGATGCGGACAACCCGGATGCGTGGATGGACTTTATCCGGCGGATCGCCGATCGTTTCCCGGATGAGGATCGCGATGCCCTGTTCAACGCGCCCTACGGCCTGCAGCAGGAACCCGTCTGGCACTTTACGGAACCATTGCCGGCCCACGAGATTCCCGATCAGCCTCCCGCTCCGCGCTGGCCGGAAGACATGGACCACGATGATCTGCCCGTTGAATCCCCCGATGACCTGAAAAACTTCGACCGCTATGTCGGTTTGCGTTTCGAGGACGGAAAGAATCATGTCGCGCTGCTCATTGCGCGGGATAAACAGGGCTATATACCAGCCATCAGCTATCGTGCCAAAAACGCTTTTGGGCCATCGTCACCCAATGGTCGCAATACCCATTATCCGACGTTCACCGCGGCCTATGCCCAAGGCATCAAAATGCTCAAGGCGAACCTCAAGGAACGGCAGAAGATGGACTGGAGTACCGGCGCCGATCTCGCGGCCAAAAACTGGCTGGATAAAAAAGCGGGGTTTGTCGAACCGGTGTACTTTGGGTATGACGCGGCGCGCATGGAAACGGATTGGGATCGGCAAGACCGATTGGAAGGCGTTACCGCCCTGCAACTCCGGCGGAAAATCCCATCCCGCCTTTCCAATGACGTAACTCCAGACCACTACACGTTGGAGGGCGTTATTCCCGGCGAATCGCGCCCACGTCATATCGGTTCCGTACAGTCCCACGACCGCGCCCTGCTGCTGGTGAACACCACCTTTGCATGGATGGGCGATGCTGCGCCCGCCCTGGAACAGAAAAACCCGGCTGCTGCAAGCCTGACGGCTGCAAGCCTGCCGGCCGCAGGCCCGTTGGAAAATCCGGAACCTCTGCAACAGGCGAGAAAAGTCGTGGACGGCCTCCAGGAGCAATTCGGAGATTTGCTGACGTCCGCACCATCTGCGAAGCCTCTCGCACCGGAAGGCAAAAGCCCCTTGCAGGGTGCCAACCCCTTGCCGGGTGCAACCCCCTTGTTGCATCCGGCGGAACAGGTCGCGGAAGCAGCGCGGAAACCGGTGGAGCGACCGCAAAGCCGGGAAGGGGAGCGTCCGGCGTCCGTATCCTTTGGTGAAATTCTGTCCAGGAAACTCAGCGACGCGGCGGCTGCGTCACGGCTGGACGCGATGTTCGGTAGTGATGAAGCTCTTGGGGTACGTTTCGTGGATCATCAGGGCAATCAGATCCCCATGACCAAAGATGCGGATGGGCAGAGTGTATTCCCGGACGATAGCAGCGCCATTCTCTGCACCAATTACGCGGAACAGGTCAAGAAGCATCTGCCCGGTCATGATGTGCAGATCGTCGGTTTCGTGAACGAGGACAATCCCGATTGCACGGCGGTACGGGAGGGATGGCACCCGGGCGGCCACGACTTCGCCATGGTCGATCATCGCTGGCTGGTGGACCCTTGGGCGCGACTGGTGGCTGCCGTGCGTGACCAGATCGTCTACGACCTGCAGGATTCGGAGGATGCACGAAAGGTGGCGGACACCTATGGTGATCCCCTGAAATGGAGCTTGTCGGGGACTTCCTCCATCGGCCATGAATCCGGTCTGGACCGTTGGGACCGTACCGGACTGGAACCGGTCATCGACGCTTATGAATCCATGCGACGGAAAGCGGCGGGCATCACCATCACGAAAGCCGCCATCATTCCGACGCGGGCCGGTGTCGTGGCGGTCCCGAAAGAGGAAAACCTGCCGGAGCAGATGGATTCCGCTCCTGTCCCTACAGAAGGGACCATCCATTCGCAGGATGCCCTTGCTCCGCAAACCTCGAAGGCGGCGGTTCCTGATCCGGTGGCCGATCAGGATTGGCAACGATTGAAGGATTTGCGGATACCGGAGGCGGCGATCACCGATGGTTCAGCGAAGAATGCGGAAGACGCAAAAGACGTAAAAAAAGACGCAGATCGGCGATTCCTTCTGGAGCATCTGGTGGAGCGGGGGATTTTTCTGCGCCTATCCCAGGAACCGTCCTCGGTGAACTATGTGACCGGCGTACTGGAATCCGGTGAACTCTGGGGCGCCGAAGTGCAGGCATGGTCCGTCAGCCGTCGCGATCTGGTGGCCCAGGATGCCGAATTGCGGGAGCTGCGCTTTTATAACGGCGATCCGGAATCGCGTCACGTCTTCCTGCTGGTGGATGACCGGTTCCTGTTCGATCCGTGGATGGCGATGAACAAGCCGGGAATGCCCTATGTGCTGGACGCGCGGAATCCGGTGGATCGGGACATGCTGATCGACCGTTACCTGTCTCCCGCTTTCTGGATCAGCCCGCATCCCTCTGCGGTACTTTCCCCGGCATGGCGGGAACTGGAACGCTGGAATCCGGATCTGCAGGCGTTTACGGACGCGGGCGATGACCAATCTGAAATCATCACATCCCCGCCTGAGACGAGGAATGCTCCGGCGGAAACGATGGCGTCCTTGCCGGAAACGACCGGGAGTCCATCGGAAACGGCGGCTCAGGGCCCGGAGTTGGTCCCGGAATCTCCACTCCCGGTGCAGAGCATCGAGGACGCTGCCGGAAACCGCGTTGCGGCACCAAGGGAGCAGGAGGACATTATGGACTGGAAATCGTTATCGGAAACACCGGAGATTCGCCCGGAACTGGCGGGCTATCTGCAAAGACTGGCGGAGCACCCGGAACGCCTGCCGGAAGCGGGGCGATTCTGGGCGCAATCGGTTCCGCAAGAGGTCTTGCGGGAAATGATGGTCAGCCTGTCTGCCGAGTGGGACCTGGATTACTGGAAGATGGCCGTGGATTTTCTGGTAAACAGCCTGAGCGGCGATCCGCGGGTCACCAGCGTGGACCTGCACCTGCATGGACGCGAGCAGGATGCCATTACCGGGCTGTCTTTCCTGCTGATGCACATGGCCGAATCCGGACTGTATTGGCCCGGTCTGGATACCGTCGTACTGGACCGGAATGCTTTCCTGGAGCGACTGGAAAGCCCACCGTCAGCTCAGGAATCTCCCCTGCGGGGGGCAGCCTTGCAGGGTGCTAACCCCTTGCAGGCGGCAGCCAAGCCTGAAGCGGGCCAGCCGGCCGCAGCCCCCTTGCAGGGCGCAGGACAGCAGGGCGCAGGCCCTTCGCAGGCCGCAGGCCCGAAAGAGATGGGACCGGAGGACCGGATCGTCAAGATCACGTTATTGCCTCTGGATGTGGAACAGCAGTCCTGGAAGCCGGAAAGCGGAACCGTTCCGGCGCGCTGGCAACTGGTGGCCACGTTGCAGGATGGTTGGGAGATGCCCCATGTGCTGAAAGCAGGGGTGACCTATGAGCAGGCGGCAAAGGCCGCGCAGGAACGGGCGCAGAAATGGAACGCCGAACTGGTGGATGTCTGGGCATCACGGCCTGTCGGTAACCTCCCTACCGGCAATCTGTGGCCGGTCAGCCCGCCGCCGACGGTCCTCTCCGTCGCTGCAACCCCCGGCATGGATGCGGGCAATCCACCGCCCGCGTGGCCGACACCGGCAGATCCGACTTCTGCAAGACCGGAACCGGAAACACCCGCTGTTTCACCTGTTTCACAAGTTCCACAGTCACCGATTCATGCAGGTTCTGTAGAACCCCATGCAGGGGACCAACACCTTGCAGGAAAAACGCCGCCCGCAGGGCTGCCGTCCGCAGGAGAGCAGATTCCTCAATCCATTTGGCAACAGGAGGTTACTCATCCCATGAACATGGAAGAACAGCAGGCCATGGAACAGATTCATCGATTTCTCCCGAATCCGCAACACATTCCGGAAGAGCACCAGCGGCGATGGATCGGTCAGGCCATCGTGGTGCGCGACAAGACGCTGGAAATGATGCGGCCGTATTTGCAGCGCGATCCGGTTCTGGCGGAACAATGGCAGCAAAAGAACCTGCTGTCGGACATGATCCGTCAGGCCATGACAGTCAACCGGACTAACCTGCAGGAGATCGCGACCGACCCGACAAACGGGGCCATGCGCATGCTGCTGCGTCATCTGCCGGTGGAACCCACCATCGATACGATACGCGGCTACGTGCTGGAAAACACCCTGTCGCAAATGGTCCTGCAGACGATGTTCATGGAGCCTTTTCATGGCGTGATGGACATCATGGCGACGCAACGGTATGAATTTCCCCATCATCCGTTGGTGGATTTGCACCCGCCTCTGGTACTTTTTGGTCCGGATCGTAGCGCGCGGGTCATTCTGATGAAAACACCGCGCCATGTTCCCCACATGGACAGCGCGGACACCCAGATGCAGATTCATGCCTGCAAATCCTGGGTGAGCAGCATCCTGCAACACCACTTCCAGAATGAACGGTTGCCGATCTATATGCACATCGCCTATTTTGACGCGGCCCGGCAAAACGTACTGATCCGCGATGTGACGGAAATCCCCGGACAGGCGGACGCCATGCGGAAACAGGCCGAAATGGTGGCCGGGATGGTGGCCAACGGACAGATACCCCAAAAAGCGCCGCGCATCGCGACCAAGGTCGCGCTCACCCCGGAAATCACGCGGGACGTACAGGAAATCGCTCGGCTGGAAGCCATGAAACAGACGCTGGAATCGCAGATCCGGGAAAAGGAACAGGATCTGCAATCCCGGATGGGCGGTGACCCGGAAAGCTGGCCGAAGATTCCATCGGAATTCAGCATGGGGTCCATCCGCACCGAGTGGTCTTCCCGAATCCAGGAGGACAAGGCCATGAACGCCCTGTCCGTTCTGGGCATCCCCCGTTCCCAGGTGGAGAAGCCCGAATACGATATGGACGGCATGCTGCGCGCGCTGTCCCAGGCCGGCATCGCACCCGAACGGTTCATCACGGGTCACCAGTTGGATACGGAACGCCTGAACGCCGTGTTGCAGGCGTATGGAGTACCTCGTCCGGAATACCAGCCCGCGCGTCCCATGGTGACCCCCAGCGAAAAACACCCCGCATACCAGCAGGCCATGCAAACCTTCCAGTCGAAATCGCCAGCGGAAAACCCGCAACCGTCCGCAACGGATGCTCCCCCTGCGGGGGTGCAACCCCTTGCAGGGGCGCAGCCCCCTGCCGGGATACAGCCCTCCGCAGGAGCGCAGACCGTCGATGGATTCACGCTATGAGCATTTTATATTACAGCGAGGTTGTCGGCCCATCCAGGGAATTGCTCGATGACGCCTTTGCCGCCGCCTTTTATCGGCTGGTATCCCGGTTTCCGCATCTGGTCCAATTCCGGTTTACCGAAGAGGGACGGGATGTGCCTTTCGAGGAATATGTGCGCCCGGAATCCCTGATCGCGCTCACGGCGCTGGATATGGCCCTGCGACTGATGCGCCGTATCAATCCGGGACGCATCCGCATGAATCAATGGCTGACCTGGGAAAAGGACCATGTTCTGGATGCCCGCCTCGACATCCCGATTTTCTGGCTGGTTCCACCGCTGGAATTGGGATTTTATCTCACGTTGCCCGTGGAATTGTGGAAAGTGTCCGCACCGGGAAGCCAGGAACGTTTTGCAGCCAAGGAGGAGACCTGGAATGTCCTTACGCAATCACGCGCGCTTTTTTCTGCCTAAGAATCCGTTCACCAGTTTCTCCCTGACCTCGGCATGGATACGGAAAATCCGGGAAACCCGGATCGAGGAGAATCGGGTTCCCATCCGCAATTTGTCGCCGGAGGACCGGGAAAAGCGTGTGCGTTACTGGAAACGCACGGAACGCCAGAATGCGATGATCGGTCTGGTCGTTTTCGGTTTTCTGGTCGTGGATGCGCTGGTTTTTTTTAATATGCTGGCGATCGTCGGCACCCTGGGCGCTGGAATTTTCGTGGCCGCGCACTGGTACTATGCGCGACGCATGCGGCAATTGCTGGAACAGGTGCTCTCATGATTCCCGTCTCCCTGTGTGAAACCGCCGCGGCGATCTGGTTTCACGAACCAGTCCTCATTCTGCAGGCCATTGCCAAGGTCGAAGGCGGCTGGAAGGGCGCGCGGATCGCGGATGCGAACGGCACGGCGGATCACGGCCTGATGCAGATCAACAGCGTGTGGCGGAATCGCCTGCATCGCTACGGCTGGCACATGCACACGGTGCAATGGCACAACTGCGCCTCGGTGTTCACGGGCGCATGGATTTTGCGCCGGGAGATGGATGCGTCTCATCATTTCTGGCTGGGTGTTGCATGGTATCAGTCGCGGAATCCGGTGTACGGACTGCCTTTCGCGCAAAAAGTCTATCGCGCAGCGTGGCAGATTCATTACGGAGCGCAGCATGTCCGCAAATAGTGGGGCACAGGATAACCATAGTGGCGGCAGCGATGACTTTTTCCTGACCATCGCGCTGATCGTGGGGGGACTGGCCGCGCTGTTTTTCTATGGCAAGGATATCATTCTCGCGTACTGGAAAGTGATGCGGCTGCTGGATCTCTGGATGTTGGGAAAAATCGAACCGGCTTATTTCCAACAGGGAGATAGCGGCCATGTGCTGTGGTCGTTCCTGTGGCATCACCGCATTCCCAAAATATCCTGGAACAACGCCGCTGCGGTCAATCAGACGCTGGATCATCATCTGTCCATCGGATCGTTTCAGGCGTGGCCGGTTTTCTGGTCCCTGTTGCCCGCAGCCCTTGCGATACCTTTATGGAATCGCGGTAAAAACCTGAAGAAAACCTTTGCGAAGCCCTGGGATCTGGCGCTGTACATGCGCAAACAGTTTCCGTGGATGCTACCGGTGATTCGTCATCGCGCCGGAGCGCTCAAGAACAAATTCAGGGACCCGAAGAAAAAATCCCTTTCGGCGCTCCTGGCGGGAATCGTGCAGCGCAGGAAAGACAGTGACTGGCCGCTGCACCCGCTCACCATCCTGATTCAGGCCGGAGCCTTTGCGAAGGGAGAGGATGGCGAATGGAGCATACAGGACGGCCCGGTGGAACAGTGGGCCCAAAAACAGGTGGGACCGCTGGCGGGACGCTCCGGCTTTTCGAGTCCGTCCCGTAACGCCCTGTTTCACGCGCTGATCAACCCAGCAACCGCCAATGCCCTGAAAAGCTACGCGGCGGGAGGCGATCCGGTCATTCAGAAACACATCCAACTGGATGCGAAGGATACGGCCCGTTTTCAGGCGTACCGCAAAAAACACGCCTATGAGGTCTGCATCCTGTTATCGGCGCTGCGGGATGCCCGGAAAAAGGAAATCGTGCCGCCCAACTGGTTTGTCTGGCTGAAGTATCAGGACCGGGCCTTGTGGTACGCGCTGCATGGTTTGGGAATGCCCAGGCCGCACCCGGAGGGCTTGCCGGGTCTGGTGCAATGGCATTGCGAGCTGCGCCAGGAGGGACCGGTGGCGGTGATTCAGACGCAATTCGTCAAGAGCGGATTGTGGGATGCGCTGGAAGAAATCCAGTGGAAAAAATCGAAGGAGTGGCAGGATTTTGTCCACCAATAGCAATGAGCTGCTGCATGGACAGGTGTTTCGGGATGATGACCTGTTTCATTTCGAGCGCCGGTTCGCCGTCCTGTTTCGGGGAGGGCCGCTGGTTTTCTGGGTGTTCGCTTTCCCTTCGATCCTGTTCACCCTGATTCTGCCCAATGTGCTGCCCGCCTTTTTCGGAAATCTGGCGGGTTACGCCGATCTGCTGGCGTTGCCGATGGCCCTGCTGATCCTGCCGTCTTATTCCAGCAAGGTGATTTATCCGGTCGCCAAGCCCATTGTGGAAGGCGGGATCGATTACAACAACCGCAATCCGGGCATGGGCGGCGGTTATGAAAAGGCCGGCGGCATCGCCTGGATGGGGACCGTCCGTACCGGCAAGTTCTGGGGGCAGCCGGTCTTCCTGACCAACGCCATGCTGCGCGCCCATCTGTTTCTGCTGGGCACGACTGGCGCCGGGAAAACGCAGACCATGCTGGGTTTTCTCTGGTCCTTTCTGGTCATGGGATCGGGTTTTACCCTCGTCGACGGCAAGGGGGACATCACCACATGGCACATGATCTGTGCCATGGCGTGGCTGGCCGGGCGCGAGGACGATCTGCTGCTGGTCAACTACACCACGGGGGATGTCACCCTGTGGGACAAACCCATCGAGCGCCAGAGCATCACCATCAACCTGATGGCAACGGGTAGCCTCAACACCGTATCCAGCTTGATCAAAAGCCTGTTGGGGGAAGCGCCCAAGGGTGACAACAAGATCTGGCACGACCGTACCGTCAGTTTCATCGAGGCGATTCTGACGCCGCTGGTGTATATGCGCGATCACCACAATTTTCAGCTTTCCACCCAGACCCTGCGCGAATATATCAACCTTCCCGCCGTCAAGGATCTGCGTCACAAAAAGCTGAAAATCGATGGTCGGGAGCGCACCTTTCCCGATATTCCCGATCGCGCCATCGATCCGATCCGGACCTACCTGAGCAACCTGCCCGGTTACAAGGACATGCCTCCGGATTATGCCAATGATCCGGCCAATGTGCAGGCCGTGCAGCAAATGCCCCAGGTGCCGGGTTCCGAGGAGGAAAATAAACAGCATGGTTTTGTCACCATGCAGTTGATCCGGTCCCTGAACTCCATGTCGGATAGTTTTGGTCACATCTTCGGGACCAAATATTCCGAACTGGATTGGGATGACGTGGCGCTCAATCGGCGCATCGTCATGACCATTCTGCCGTCGCTGGAGAAACCGCCGTCCGATCTGGAGATTCTGGGCAAGATCATCGTCGCCGGAAACAAGATGATGCTGGCCCGCCTGTTGGGAAACCAGATCAGCAAGGGCGTGGATGAATCGGTGGATGTCCGGATCACGGATGCCGACCATCCCTATTGTCTGGACTATGACGAAAAAGCCTCGTACATGGTCGAGGGCGAGGAGGACATTCTGGCGCAGGGACGATCCTTGGGCATTTCGGTGCTGGTGGGATCGCAGGATTTTCCGCGATTGACGGAAAAATCCAAGGCGGGGGCCGCCGCCATCGCGTCCTGTACGGGATTCAAGGGTTTCATGAAGTTACAGGACGACGAATCCATTCAATTTGCCGTGAAAAGCCTCGGCAAGGCCTGGATGCGCCGCATCCAGTATTACAAGATTTCTCCCGGAATGATGCCCGGACGCTCCGCGGACAAGAGCGACATCGTGGAGCGCGTGGAACGGGTTCAGGCCGAGGAGATTCCGGCGCAGAAATCCGGCCAGATGTATCTGGCGTATGAGGGGAAATATCTAAGCATCGCTTCCGCCTATTTTCCCTGGCCGAAACTGCCGGAGTGGCGCATCTCCCACGGTGCGATCCTGCACCTGGAGCAGATTTACGGGGATCAGAAAGTGGCGGAAACGGTGCCGGAGCCGTTGGATTCCGTGACCCGTGAACCGTATCCCGGAATGCCGCCCTCGGTGCCTGCGGACAAGGTGCTCATGCCCGATCCACGGGACCGTCCGGCGGTTGCGGCCATGGACCAGAAAACCATACTGGAACTGACCGAATCCATTCTCCGGCAATTCCAGGCCGCGATGCAGCCGGAAAAAATGCCCGTGGGAGATGCCGGTGGGCATGGTGAGGAAGAAACCGAAGAAAACCTGGAATGGAGCGACAGCGGATAAGGTCCGCGCTGCGTCAGCAAGTTCTTTAGCGGACCCCAAAAATGGCGTGCGCCGAGAAATTCTCGTGTTAACAGTCAATAGAGTATCATCCTGGATCAGTCGTATCCAATTGATTCTACGTTTTGAACAATTTTCACGTTTCACGAAGTATTATCCTGAGTAGCCCCACCGCCTTTGCCGACCCGGTGATGGTGGACAATAAAGTTTCATCCTGGCCCCTACTGACATCACTTGCGTTTGCGCTACACCCAATGACACATAAGCAGCGGAAGCTGCCGTTCAGGGCACGGTTAGAGGGCACTCATGAAGATGTTTTCTGAACATAGAAAGTTGGCTGGGATTACCAACAGTTTTTACCCCACAAAAGTGTTCAGAAACTCCATGTTCAGAAAACGACATTTTTTTGTGGCCTTTGTTTAATTTAACTTACCTTGATACCCAAGTACCTCCTAGTGTCTTCGTGAATAACGGCCCAGAGATCGGGAGCGTAATCACTTTGCAGGAATCTTGCACAAGAGGATATATCTTGATTTCAGTGATTCCAGATAAAGGTGGGAGTTCAATGCCTGTTTGTGTCCGCAGAATCCGGCACCCGCCACCAGGAAGTCCTTGGCTGCTAAAGTTTCCTCCAGAGGATCTTTGCATAGCTATGGAGGCACTCTTGCACTCTACAGATGCGGGTTTATGCACAAGGATATATGCCTTCCCCAAAACAACAGGATTAGGCTTCACTGGCTTGGTAGCACACCCGAAAGTGGCTCCAACGGCGATAAATAGTAGAGAGGTTTTCAAAAAGTTACGCATTTTCACTGCCCTTTCTTTGGCCGGTTAAAATTCAAATATCAACTTTTCTGATCATGCTAATCAATCTAGGGCCAGATGGTAGAAGGATGACAATAATGTATATTAATATTGATATGTATCCGATAGGGGCTAGATTTGGCATATCAAATATTGAAACTATGCTTTCTGCAGCAGCCCATGAAATAGCAACCCTTGCAGATATGGCAAGAGATTTATAGACGTGGCTCTTGTATGACTCTTTAGATATAAAAAATCTTAAAATTTGCAGCATAGACATCGCTGCACCGAGGAAAAATAAGGCTAAAGCGTAGTATCCAGTATGGAATATGTAAACATTTAAACCAATTTTGCTCAAAAATCCGTTGTTTTCCTGCTGATATTGGTTTGAAAATACAAGATTTATTCCCTTTATAAGAGCCGTCCATTTTATCGTATTGCCTTTTGGAAAACCAAAAAGTGGGGCAATATTTTTTCTAAGAACAAGGACAGTTATACCGAAGGAATCTCCGGGATTGAGGAGCGTTGGTTTTATAATAACTGTTTTCTCAGAATCTGACATATTTAAATTAGGTGTATTGGGCGGCTGTGTTATGTTTACGCTCAAAAATATGCCATTATTGATCGACATAGTTATTGGTTTATAAAAATCCTTTGGAGTTATTATTTTATTTGAAGCATTTTGTATATTGAAATTCATTACTTCTATATTTTTAGGGTCAATTTTTGTCCCTTTATATTTTATATTTAAATACTTAGACAGTCCAGGCTCTAACTGTGCGGATGGAACAAAAGATGTATCAAGAAAACTTGTAATAACAATATTTCCAGAATTATTTTTGCCATTAGTGTTGTTAAGAGATTCTATTACGCCAAAAATTGTCACTAATAATAATAGGAATGTCATAAATTCTAGGTTCCACAACCGGTTAACAAATTCCTTTATGGTCATTATATGTTTTCTCAAAGATAGATTCGTTAATGTGTGGAAAGCCCTAACTTGCGCGACACCGATCCCCCCGGATTCCTTGGTCTTGCGGTTTCGCGGGAATCAGTCGCATATCCCCCGCCCTCCATGAACGACTTATGGTATGCTAAGCATAGTTGATGCGCCCATTCGTGGGAAGTGGAGTCCCAGCGGTAGCCGAACTCAAGGAATCAGCTTGCTCACCGATCGTCCAAGTCGCAGAGCGTGAGCATCGCAGATCATAGCGAATGTCTGCAATCAGTCTTTACCAGTCATCAGATCATAGAGAATACTATGGCAACCAGTCGTCCGTGAGCAATGGCCTCGCCGAGTACCGCCACCCCCTGACCATGCATGCATTATTCGCGGTAGAGTCGGGTGAGTCTGTCAAGCAGATCCAGCCCCCCGTAATTCAGGGGAAACGCCAGGATGATACTCTATTGTTGAGGATGATACTCTATTGTCCGTTAACATCTCGGCGCTTTTTTTGTCACAGCTACTATCCGCTCGGATGGGAGTTACAACGCTTGGGGTTTATTCTGTTGAATCCAGGATTGCAACCATCAGATTTTCAGCCAATCCGCCCCGGCTTTTGCCGGGAAACTGGGCCCGTCAGGAAGGACCACCCCAGGACTGACGCGGAGGCTGATCATTCTTCTGATGTTCAGGGGCCTTCTTCGCCCAGGAGTTGCCGCGTTCCTGCGGTGACGGCGTTCCCGGTCCCGTCGCGCCCCACCCGCCGGGGTTTTCTCTTTTTACGTCTTTCCCGCCTGTTCCGTCTTTTCCATCCGGCTGCAGATTGGCCGCCTGCGGAATCTGTGGAATCGCGGGGCGCAGCCCCTTGCGCAGCAGATGGAGTTCATCCATGGCGCCCAGAACCTGGGCGATGTTGTAGCGCAACCCGTTTCCGTAGCTGCCCAGGTGGTTTCCGTTCCCGTCGATCATGTCCTCACGCAGGGTCGAGCCGAAAAAGGCACGACGCTGTTCCGGAAAAAACGGAAACACGTCGAGTCCCAACGCTTCCTCCAGGGCGGCGCTGACGGGTTCCGGCTGGGCGCAGTCCTTTCCCTGCATCATGTGCCCGGAAATCGCCTGAAACAGGTGATTTACCAAGCCGTGATAAAAGTGGATCATGAACCGGTGCTCCAGCGCGGCTTCCGTGATCTGCGTGGCGGTATCCATGACTTTCAGCAGCTTTTCCGGACGATCCGGCCACGGAACCGGCATCGGATTGTTCACCCGCTCGCGCAGATATTGCCGGGTCTCCATGCGCTTTTGTATCCACGTCCGGGGATCGCGCATCTGCGTGGAAACCTTCAGCAGTTCGATCTCATTGTTTAGGTAAGGGGCCAATACTGCTTCATCCGCGATCGAGCGTCCGGCGTGTTCCATGTAGCTGATCAGCTCCTGGTACTCCTTCTCGCCGTCGGGCAGATTCCGCAAATCGGCGATGTACTGGCGCAGCTCGTTCCCGTATCCCCCGGTATCCTTCGCGGTGGTCGCCAGATACGGCAGTTTCGCCAGCATGGAATGCGCCGCCAACTGGTAGTGGAAGCCTTTTTCCAGGATGTTGACCTGATCCTTCGCAAGAGCATGCGCCTTTTTCGCATGAGCATGCGCCTCTTCCTCATGTTCCAGCGCATTATGCGCATGGGTGATCTGCTCGCCGCGCAGGTTGAACCGCGTGACTAGATTGTTGTAATCGGCCACCAGATTCTGGAAACGGTTCAGCAGATTCTGGTACTTGTTCGACTGATTCTGGAGCGACTGGGCCAGCCCCTGGTAATACAGTTCATCCTGTACTTCCCATGGATTATAGGCGGGTCTACCGGCTCTCTTTCCTGCCTCATATCCGCTGCCATAGTCATCCGACATAAGTCACCTTCCTGCCGCGCGCCGACGATAGCGCCTTTTTCGCATACGTACACGGATTTTCCACACCCGTCAACTTTCCCCCGGGCGCATTCCCCCGGGCGCAAAACCCTTGCGGCACCAAGGGTGGAGAGGGTTTTTTGGTTTTGATCTGATGGAATAGGTGATTTCATGTATACGTCTCCTTTCGATGCCCACCGTTTTCCCGATGCGCCGGTGATGCCAGACCCGGACGGTATTTCCACGGAAGCCGCAGCGGTTCTCCACCGTCTGCGCAGTACCTTGCCGGACCCGGTGAACTGGAACGCGGCCGATCCGGTGGAAATGGCCACGGCACTGGCGCGGGCCATCTTCGATCATGAGGCCGCGCGCCTCACCCTGGACCTGCCCGATGACCGGATGGACCTGCCCGTGGCCCTGCATCAGGACGATCCGCGCCTGCTGCAACTGCTGGATACAGCGCGTCATATCCGCAGCAACGACCCGGACCAGTGGCCGACGATCATGGATACGGCGCTGGAGGCCGTACAGGCCGAAACCGCCCAGGTCATGCAACTGGACGGCGACGGATTGCAGGCCCGCGATCTGGATAACCAGAATCTGCCGCTCTATGAAACGATCCATGAGGACATGCTGGATCGCCGCCTGGAGACCCGCTATCAGGGCATTCTGAATCCGGTCGCCCTGACGCAACCCCCGGCCGCACCGTGGATGCCACCGCTACCCGGAACCTATCGGGGCGTCCTGCCGGTCCGTCCCTCTCCCATGCCGGAAGATTTCCCCAGCCCTGCAGTCGGCAGCCTTGCTGGCGGCAGCCCTGCAGGGGCGCAGCCCCCTGCCGGGGTACAGCCCTCCGCAGGGCCGCAGCCCCAACCCACAGAAAGGAGCGCCACCATGATGCCGGATTACCAGATACGGGAAGTTTTTGATCCCGGAACGCTGCAGACACTGTATTGCACGGAGCTGCACCAGGTATCCCGGAATCTTCGCGGCGGATCGCGGATATGGGGCATGCATGCCGAAAACGACACCTTGCCGCTGGGCACCTTTGATTCACGGGAAGCGGCGCAGGCGCAGGTCGACGGACTGCGGAGTATGGAACCGCTCCGCGAAGCCCTGCGGAATCTGGAACCGGTTACCGTGGCCGGAGTGCCTTACGATCCGGTCCGGAATGATGACGGCAGCATCTCCAGTTATCGGGTGCGCGATGGTCTGGACCAAACGGACATGCCCCTGATTTCCCCCTGGGAATTGCAGCAATACGCCCATACCGGAAAATTGACGCCGGAACTGGCGGTGCAGCAACTGCAGAACGCGGAACGCTCCGGCCATGCCTTCACGCCTTTCGAGGAAGTCGCCCTGCAGGCTTTCGCCCGCGACGCCAATGCCGATCCGCGATTTACCGCGTACCGGGAACAGGAAGAAGCCTACATCACCGGGCGCGGCGGTGTCCGTTCCGCCGCGCGTCATTTTTCGCTGGATGATCTGCCGCGTGTGGTGCAGGACCATGTGCAGACACATCGTTTCGATCTGCACGACAGGGCGCAACGCTTCGGAAACGAGGGGCAGGAACAGGAAATTCCGGCATCCGCGCGGACCACGGAAACGGGCCTGCACCTGGGAGATCTGCACCTGCCGGATGTCCATCGTGATCCCATGCGCGTGGACGCGGCGTTCCGCGAAGCGCAGTTCATCCGGGCTTTTCACACTACGCCGGACGCGCTGGCATTCGTGGGATGGGTCAACGGCTGGAAAGCGCAGCGGGCGGCGCTGGAACGCGACGAACCCCTGACGCTGGGAAACTTGCGGTATGTCCCGGCGGGCGTGCCCGGCGAGTATCGGGCCACCGATGCCGAAACCGGGCAACCCATCGACCGGCAGATCATCGACCGGCAAACGCTCCATGACCTGCTGTACGACGGTGTGGTGCAGGAGGATCTGGCGCAGCAATGGGAGTTGCACCCCAGTCAACTGGACCATGTCATGCAGGCTCTACTCCAGCATCGACAGAACGGATTGTATGACTTCACCCGGGTCGCCGAGCAGATCAGCCGGTACGCGCCGGGCGGCATCATCGATCCATCCCGGATACGGCCCGCACATCCCGTTGCGTCAACGGAACCTACCGTGGGAACGGGGCCAGCCGTGGTGTTGACCGCCGCCGAACAACAGGCCGCCCTGGCCGCCCAGACGTCCATGAATCCCCAGAGCATGGAATATCAGGATGAATCCACGTCGAGCTCCGTCGCCGCAATGAAACAGGAAAATTGGCAGGTCCGGCAAGCGGCACCGGTCGTTCAGGAGAAAACGCAGAAAGTCCAGCAGGAAGGCCAGGAAGTGCAGCAGGAAGGCCAGAAAGCCCAGCAGAAGGGTCAGGAAGTGCATCAGGACTCGCAGAAATCGCAGCAGGAAGATGATGCGGAAAACGACGGCAAGAACCGGAAAGGGCAGGGGCAGAAGGGAGATCAGCAGGAAGAGAAGGCGGGAGGATTCAGCCTGTTCAGCCGGGTGCATCAACACCATCACTATCAGGAACCTTCTGCGAAGGGCGCTCCTGCGGAGAACATTCCTGCGGAAGGCAGTCCTGCGGGAAACCAGCCCGGTGGGCCGCGGGTGTCCAAGCGGGACACGATGGGGGTGATGGACATGATGAATCAGGCTCAGGTGACGGCGGAGGAAATCAACGCGATGAACCACCGGGTGCAGACGGAAGGGTTGACCCCGGAAGTCCAGAAAGGCATCAAAAACATCAGCGAGCGCGGTCAGCGGGATGTCAAGGATGGAAAGCTGACCCCGGACCAACTTCAGAAAAATGCCAATGCCCTGAATCAGTTGGGCGATACGGTGAACCGACAGCCGGATTCCGAGCAGAAAAAAGCCATCCTGGAACACATCCGGGAATTGGGGAAGATGCTGGTGGAAGCCATCAAACGGATTTTCCACCTGGGCAGGGCTACCAGCGGTCCCTCCATGTAATCAGGAGATTAGGCGATGAGTCAATGGCCATCGATCTGTACGCAATGGTGGAAAACCCATCAGGCGCAGGCGGGAGAAGAAATGCAGGACATGGGCCTCATCGTGTACGGGGACATCCTGAATTCCCGGCTGGACACGTTGCTGGATCTCATCATGCGGGAGATTCCCATGCCGGGTGCAAGCCTTGCAGGAGCAAGCCCTGGGGGACAGGTTGAGCCGGATGCGGCTACCCAACGGAAAATCGAGGCGCTTCAGGAATCGGTGGAATGGCATCGTCTGTTGGTCCGATTGCCGTTATCCATCAGTCTGCCGCTGATTTCCCTGGCCATGCCCAATCGGTGGAACGTGAAAAGCCGTTTACAGGAAGACGAGAATCGGGCCATCAACTGGCTGATCTCCAATCACCTCATGCTGGAGATGTACTTCCGCAAACCACCATCCGCCAGCCTGCCGGGGATGAATCTTTGATGACCTGCGGTCTGCAAGGCTTGCCGCCTGCAAGGCCTGCGGCACCAGTTCTTCATCACAGTTTGCAATACAGAGGGAAAAATCTGATGGCCAACATCCAACACATTGCCCGGCGGATATTTCGTCACGTCGATGAGGAACATTTGCCGGCTGGTTACGCCTTGGCCATGGGCGCGCTCATCGACGCTTATGACGAAGATCCGGATTTCCACGAATGGGTGGACGATGTGCAGGGCAGCGCCGTGGAGGTGCTGATGGCCGCATGGTGCGCCAGGGCGCCTGGAATAATCGGGAATGGTTGCGGGAAACCATACGGGAAACACCCAGGGAGAACGTGGCATGACACCCTATCTCGTTGGGCGACGCAGTCCGCAAAAACCCGTTACGGATATGGGCAGTCCGGAGAAGATCCCGCCAGCCGCAAGCCTGTGCGCCGAAGACGTCGGGAACATGGGTGTAGTGCGGGTGTTGGGCTGGGGCGCCGCCACGTTTGGGGCGGGAGCGATTCTGGGGTGGATAGCAAAAAGGGCGGGAAGTCGATGATTTCCGTCACCGCGCACCAGGAACTTGGCACCCTGCCGCAACCCGCGCAGTACCGCCTCCACAAGATTACCGTGCGCATCCCTGCCGCCTGCCAAGGCTGGCAACACTGCGGCACCAAGGGAAGATGGTCCATTGAGGAGTTTTTTGCGATGAAAAAACGCGGAATCACCATAGCGGTATTATGGATGTTGGGCGGGATGGGTGTCAGCGTGGCGTGGGCCGCAACGACCGGGGCCACAGCCGCCACGACCAGCGGTTGCACCAGTTCCTGTCCGTCCACCTGTGCGGCGCAGCAACATTTCGGCAATCTGGCGCAGGAAAGTCTGGCTCTCGCGCAACCGCCGAACCCGCAAACCAGTTTCGCGCAGGGCTGTCTCAGCGGTCTGCAGGGTTTCAATATCAACAGCAATTTCAGTTCCATCAGCCTGGATAACATTTTTCAGCAACTCTCGCAGCAGATCATGGATCAGGCGTGTTCGACGCTCACCAGCACCATGAACAACGAGATCAGCCAGGGCAACAGCATCCTGAATTTCGCGCTGAATCCGCAGCAACTGGAACAAAACGCGCTGAACAGCGTCAGCGGAACCGTATTGAATGCGGAGCAGGGCGCGCTGAACATGGCCACCGGAACGGCCACCAATTCGGTGGGCAGCTATGTCACGGATGCAGGCAATGTTCAGAACACGGTCACCAATGCCACGGGCAACGCCCTGTCCGGAAATTGGGTCGATAACCTCTATTGAAAAATTGAAAAAGGAGTTTGTCATGGAACAAACAGGATTCGGCATGTCCATCATGTCTTTGATGCGTCACCGTCACTCAATCGACATCATCCCGGAAGACCGCGCGGTCATCATCGACGTTGGCGAGTCGCACCGGGCCTGTCGTGAAGTATCGGCACAACGGAATGTCACCAGCCTTTTTCATCATCGCTCTGCAATGGGAAATACCCGAAACGAGGAGGTGAAAGGATGAAACGCTTACTGATCCTGTTGCTGGTCGCAACCAGCGTTGGTCTGGCAGGCTGCGCCAACAATCCCTATGCCAGCAATGGCACCACCGCCGACACGGGCGGCGGAGCCTTGTTGGGTGCCATTGCCGGAGCCGTGATCGGCAACCAGACCGGCGCACCCCTGGCGGGAGCCGCCATCGGCGCCGGTGTCGGCGGGTTAGCCGGTTATGGCGTAGCCCATAGCGGGCAGGCGACCCGGAACAACGTGCAGCCCGGCTATTACGCGCCGCCTGCCAATAATCCGGTGTGTCCGGCGGGATATACCTGCGTGCCCCAGGAATGAGCCGAAAACATGCTCAGAAACGTCCTTCCCTTCGAGGACCGCGACACATGGATCGCGGCCTATGCTGCATGGTATCAGCATTTTCTCGCCATGCAGCCCGTGATGGACCAGATTGCAAAAAAGTGGGCACAGGAAATGACGGAAAGCACCTTGACCAATTTTCATCTGCGCGACGATCAACAGGAAATCGTCCAGCTTGCCCTGCATGGCGAAGGTTACAAAAGAAACCCCTTGGCAGGCTGCAAGCCCTCGGCGGGTTACGAACCCGGCCCATCCACGGATCGCCTCATCAACAGTAGCGATCTCGTGGCGGTCTACAACCAGCACCCGACGATATCACAAGCCGTCGCCATGCGACTTGGCGAACTGCTGCAGGCTGGTGAACCTCAGACCGTAGCGGCGCTTACCCGGATCGTTGCCGAAGAACTTCACGGTGAACCTGAACATCAACGGCCCGCACCCGCGCTACCATTTCCGGCGCCACAATCGCCTCTTGAAAAACTGGACAGGCACGGCCCCGGAAACCACACCGAAACATCCCCCAGACCCGCGACTGCACCTGCACCAGAAAACACGTCCGCACAATTTTCCCTGTTTTGATCCGAAAAATCGGCACCATCCCGGTAATTCTCTGCAACCGTCCCTCCAACCTTTGCGGCACCAAGGCATTCAGAGGGAATGCCGCACCTGATCGGCATTCCCGAGGATTCGTCACAAAGGAACCTTCGCATGGGAACTGGTCTGCCACGATCCGTTTTTCTCAGCCGATGCTTCGCATGGTGGTCCCGCTACCGGAGCCGTCGCAACCGCCGCCACCGGGTCCGGCAGAATGCCGCGCAAAATCGACATCTCACCTTGCGTCACATCGCGGGGGACACTCCGGGCGAAACTTTTGCCCGGCGCATCGCCTATCTACGCAAACTGGACCCCTTGGTCTTTGAGGAACTGGTGCTCGATGGTTTTCAGCGTCACGGCTGGACCATCCAGCGCGGTATCCGTTACAGCGGCGACGGTGGCATTGACGGCAGGATTTTCAAGGACGGCCGCTGGCATGGCATCCAGTGCAAACGCTACCGGAGCAACATCCTAAAAACCCATGTCCTGCAATTTGCCGAAGATTTGCACAGGTATCACCTGGAACATGGATTTTTCGTGCATACCGGCAAAACATCGGAATCCATCCGAAAAACCCTGCCTAGGAACGTGGCGATCCTTTCTGGACAGGCCTTGATTGCGTTTCTGACCAAATGATACGGCACCAAGGGCTGCGCCCTGCCAAGGGTCCAGAGTCCCCGCAACCCTTGCGGCACCAAGGAACCAGACGCTTTAACGATGAGGAGATCAGGATGAAAGGCAAGCTGAAAAAACGGTGGACGGCTCTGGCGGTCGGTCTGGCGCTGGTAGGCGGCCTGGTGATGGGCAGCGATTCGGCCTGGGCCATGGAAGCGCCGCCTCCGACGCCATCCCCCATTACCACTGGCACCAATGTCGTGCCGGTAACCGGGTATTGCGCGGGCGGTTACAGCATCGGACAGGTGGCCACACCGATGGACGTCAATCTGGCGCAAAGCAACATCATCAGCGCCGTGAACGACATCTATTTCAATGACTGGCAGCCGTTGTTCATGGCCGAACAGTCGAAGGACCGGGCAGCGAACAAAACCTTTTTTCAGGCGCTGATGATGCACATGAACGCGATGGCCAAGGCGAAACAGGAAGCCCATGCCCGTCTGTTCGAGACCCAGAACGCGCAAATGCCGCCATCCATGCCCTGCGCCGGTAGTACCTGCACCGGACAGGAGACCTTGTCCCACGCGGTGGCCGGAGGATCCGGCGTCTTTGGTCTGCAGAACAACGTCAGCGGTTACACGCCGCTCAGTGCCACCATCGACGAAAATCTGGTGTCCCATGCGAGCGCCCGCCAGCCCCTGAAAACCTACGCCGTGCAATGTACGGATTTCGCGTCGGCCAAGGAGATCGCCGAAGGCGTCTGTCCCGATCCTGCCAGCGCTACGCCCAATCTCGACATTCTGGGCAGCACCCTGCTGGATATGCCCCCCGTCGGTCATGACGAAACCCACCAGACGCTGGACAATCAGGCACTGAACCAGTTGGTTTCCAATCTGGTGCAGGCGCCCCCCGTGGCCAAGCGCCACAAGGCGTATTACAAGACCATCGCGGGACAGGCCCAGGAAGGCAAGATGTTCTCGACGCGGGCGCGGATTTCCCTGTCGCGCACGGTTCTGGCGCAAATCGCCGCCATGGATACCCAAAACAAGAATTTCGGAACGGATTTCGCCAAGGCGCTCAACCCCAAGCTGATCGTACCGACCCCCCTTGCCGCCAATGCCTCGCTCCTGCAGGCGCTGGCCTGGGAGGATCAGGCCACCTACGGCAACCGCAAGTGGTACCAGATGATCGCCAAGATGAGCAAATCCGCACTCGCCAAGGAACGCGTGATCCTGCAGGCGCAGCAGTTGCAATACCAGTACATCGCGTTTCGTCAGCGCACCAACATCGAGGCACTGCTGGCCACGCTCCTGGCGGAAAAAACCGGCGAGATCCAGAAACAGGTCAATCGTTCCATCGTCGGTAATGTCTCCAGCGGTCCCGCTCCCGCTCCCGCTCCTTGATGCTCGATTTCTTTCTTTATCGGAGGCACATCCATGGAAAACGAACCACACACCAACCCCCTGCGGGGGGCATACCCCTTGCAGGGTGCTAACCCCTTGCCGGAAAACGGTCCCGATGTTCAACCGGGCGGCAGACCTGCCGGGCGCAGCCCTGCAGGCGACAACCTTTCTGACGAGTTTCTGACCGATCAGACGATACAGGCTTTGCACCTGCCGCCCGGTCTGGACCTGCTGCTTCAGATGCTGGATGAGATGTCAGGCGGGTTTTCGCCGCCGCCGACGGAAAAAATGACGCCGACGCCCTATTTTCGCACACCTTCCTTGGGGAGTTGACTCATGCGCGCCCGCACCCGTTGGTCGTTTCTGCTGCTGTTTTTCATCAGTCAGGCCGCATGGGCCGGCGGCCTGGGCATATCCCCCGCCACGCACGACCTGTTCGGGCAAATGCTGGAACAGATCGTCGGCAACCATGTCATTCCCACGGTGTCCGGAATCACCCAGGCGCAAGTCAATGCATGGACCGGTTCCATCGTCAGTATTCTGGCCTGGATCAATTCCACGGTGCTCTTCATCGGCGGGGTGCTGGCGAGTTACACGATTTTCGGCTCGATCATCAAGACGGCCCGTTCCGGCGAGGTCATGGGCAACTGGAATGAACACACCATCCCCGTGCGCACCCTGATGGGGGCCGCGGTGTTGCTCCCCGTACCGGGATTCGCGGGATTGTCCGCCATCCAGATCATCGTGATCTGGCTGTTCAGCTTTGTCGGCATCGGCATTGCGGATACCGGCTGGAACGTCCTCGTGCCGAACATCGAGACCAACGCCCTGGGAACGCTGGTGGTCCCCCGGCAAAACATCCGCGATCTGGCCGGATCGGTCCTGAAGGCGCAGGTCTGCGAACGGGCCGTCAACACCACGACCACCCATTATCATCTGGGCGATCTCATCAGTCGCAGCGGACCCACGCCGGAAGTGCTGGCGGACGTGGGCCACACCCTGGTGGACAATCCGGCGGGAATCCTGCCCGGCATGTCCAGTCTCGTCACCGGATATTACGTGCCGTCTTATGACAGCTATGTCTGGGGAACCGCAGACGCCTCCGCCATCGCGCAATTCATGCCGGTGATTCCCGCCGCAGGTCTGACGGATGTTTGCGGGCGGTTGTCCTGGGAAAGCAGCCTGAAATATGTACCCCCCGTAGACGGTTCCTCGGAAAGCACCGGTTCGCAACTGCGCAGCGCCATTTACAAGGCCAATACCCAGGCGCTACCCGCATTACTGTCCTCCCTGGGCGGCGTGGCCACCATCATCAGTAACGATCAGACGCCCTCCTCGGCAAACTGGAACACCGCCATCGATACCTATGACACCGCGCTGACCACGGCGGCGAAAGCCCAGGCGCAGCAGGTATTCGCCGCAGGCATCCAAAAATATGCCGCGTCCGCGAAAAAATACGGTTTCGCTACCGCCGGGGAATGGTTCTGGAAAATCAACCAGTGGAATCAGGCCGCGGAAGAAGCCATGAATCAGTCCACGTCCGGGAATTTCGTCGGCCCGTCCTGGGGACAGTTCGCCGGAGACCTGTTCAGTTCGCATTACAAAGCGGAAATGAAACGGGTGGATGATTTCGTGAACAGCGCGCATTCGACCGGACTGGATGCCAGTGGTCAGCCCAATCCCACCGAAGGCGGCGCGGGCACTTTGGGGGCACTGTTCAGCAAGGCGGGGGTGGATACGGTGGAGGGCATCGTGGAAGCTCCCGGTGGAGAAAATCCCATCGAGCATGTGCAGGCCATCGGCACGGCCATGGAAGTGTTCGCCGGTGCGATTTTCGCGCTGGCCCTGGCCGCCATTGGCGTCGGCGCGGGCGTCGATCACTCCGCCCTGGGCTGGCTCGGCGGAGCGGCGGGTGGAAAAATCGGTGTCGTGATAGGCGGTCTGGCCATGCATATTGCCCAATGGATTTTCGGCATCGGCTTCCTGCTTTCGTCCTTCATCCCACTCATTCCGTATCTGATCTGGACCGTCACGCTGCTGACCACGGCGATCCTGTTTGTGGAACTGGTGGCTGCCGCGCCCATCTGGGCGGTCATGCACATGCATCCCGAAGGTCATGAGTTTTTCGGGTACGGTTCCACCGGATACCTGCTGGCCACCAGCATCGCTTTCCGGCCCTTGCTGATGCTGGTCGGTTTTCTCGCGGGAACCGGCATGACCTATGCCTTCGCCTGGATTCTGAACGCCACCCTGGGGAACGCCGTGCTTTCGGCCATGACCAACAGCGGCGGCGGCTTCATGGGACCGATGGATTTTCTGGGCATGGCGGTGCTGTACACGGCATTTCTGATCATCGCCACCTGGAAAAGCTATGAGCTGATCTATGTCATTCCCGACAAGGTGATGCGCTGGGCCAATGCCCAGGGCGTGCAGACCGATGACGCCCGTATGAAGGAAGTCCTGCAGACGCATGGCGATTCGACTCAACAGAAAAATCTTCCTGGCGGTGCCATACGCACGCATAACATCCTGTCTGGGAATCCTTCGGCTCCAAGCGGCAAGGTAACCCCGCAGGGGTAGGTCCGTCATGCGCTATCGGCACCTTCCTTTTTCGCATCCCCCTTCACCGCCGATCCGGGGCTGGGGGGATATTCATCCGATGTTCGGCAACACCTTTCATCTGCTGGATGGCCGGGTGGTTCATCGAGGGGAAGCCTTGCCCAGAGATGCGGGACCGGTCCTGCCCGGTGTGCTGCGACGGCATCCCGTCTTCTGCGGCGATCTCATTCCCGTATCCGCGCACGGCTGCAGTCTGTGCAACCTGCTGACGGACAAGGACTGGCAGGCCGTCCGCAAGCCACGCATCGAGGCCGTCCATCAGGTCTGTCAGGCCTGCGGACGCCACCAGCGACGCTACATTCAGGCGCATGAATTGTGGGAATACCACCTGCCGGAAATCGGCAACCAGGGCATCCAGCGTCTGGGGGATATCGCCGTTCTCTGCAAGGACTGCCATGCGATGTTTCATCTGGCGCTGGCGGAACTGCAGGGACACTACGAGGAAACCATGCAGCGGCTCATGGCCCTGCACCGTTGGGATACGGAGACGGCAGCATGGTTTCTGGGAATTCTGGAGGAGCGCCGGAATCGTCACAACACGTTCGCATGGTCGCTGGATCTCGGCATCGTGGACCTTCCCGTGCTGCACATTCAACCTGTGTGGCAGGTGCATCCGGATCACCCTGGCGTTTTGCAACAATGGAACCAGCATTGGGGAGAAATGCACTACACGGCGATCCTCGGCAAACCCTGGATTCTGGACGGCGTGGAGCACCCGGCCATCGCGTCACCACTGGAAGGTGCCCTGCGCGCCATTGCCTAGATTCGGGGATCGGGTGCGATGGAAACCTGAAAAAGAAACAATTTTACTTTGCGGCACCAGTAGGGCAGTCACTCATAACGACGGAGATCCTCATGCAACTAACGGAAGAACAAAGCCGTATTCTGGATTTCGTGCGCAGTGCGGGCGGTGGCCGGCCGGTACGTCACGTCCTGCTGCACGCCTATGCCGGAGCGGGAAAATCGTTCATCCTGAGCGAGATCGCCCGGCTGCTGCCGGGGCCGGGGCTGTATCTGGCCTTCAATCAGGCCATCGTCCAGGACATTCGCCGGAAACTCCCTCCCCATTTCCGGGCCATGACGACCCATCAACTGGCTCTGGAAAGCTTGCCCAGGGATATTGCCAAACGGGTCCGCGCCAGTCTGGATCAGGACCGGGGACGGGTGGCCCTGCCGTTGATTTTGGATAAGGTAGGGGGATTCCCGCAGAAGGATGCCCTGGCGATTGCCGGAATCGCCATGCGCACCCTGAGCAATTTCTGCGGTTCGGGTGATCCGCAGATGGGCCCGCAACATCTTCCGGTTCTACCGAATCGCTGGAAAAAAGAGGATATGGTGCAACATGCCCATCGCATCTGGAACGCCATGCTGGATTTCCGGATTCCCATCACACACGATTTCTATTTCAAGGCATGGACGCTCATGGGACAATCCCTGCCGTATTTTCATCGGCTGGTGGATGAGGCGCAGGACACCAACCCGGCCCTGCTGGGTTCCCTGTTCCATCAGCCGCAAGGCGTGACATGGTGGGCGGGCGATCCGTATCAAAGCATCTATTCCTGGCGGGGTGCGGTGGACGCCCTCCGTCATATCGGCAAGCAGGACCAGACCCATTCGGATTATCTGACCCGCAGCTTCCGGTTCGGAGATGCGCCGGCGGATCTCGCCAGCCGCCTGCTGTCGGTCCTGGGAGAATCGCGTCCCGTGTTGGGAACTGGCCAGACGGAGATCACCTATGTGCCACTGGAGTCCCGGAATCCACAACCTTTTCTCCGGGGCGGGCACCCTGCGAAGGGCTTGCGCCCTGCGAATGGGGTGCCCCCTGCAAGAGGATTTTCTACGGTGGCCTGGGTGTCTTTCAGCAACGTCACTTTGCTGGAAGTGGCCCTGCAATGCATCGAGCACGGCCTGTCTTTTCATATCGTCGGGCAGGGCCGGGATGAAAAGTCCCTGATCCTTGCGGCCATGAAGCTGAAATCCGGCAAGTTTGATCCCAAAGGCCCCTTGTCGGCGTATCGCCAATGGTCGGAACTGGAAGAAGAAGCGTCCAGCGTATCGGACGGCGACGCGGCAAAGCTGCTGAAGCTCTATCGGCATCCGGGATTCGGATCGATTCTGGATGCGCTGAACCGGGGTGAAAACCGGGAATCGGACGCCCAGGTCATTCTGACTACCGCCCATCGGGCCAAGGGCCGGGAGTGGGACTGCGTGGTCATCGATCCCGATCTGGACGCCAGCACGGAACCCACCGCCGCGCAGATTCGCAAAAAACGGCGCTTCTTTGTGGAAAACGACACCCTGCGTTTCGATAACCGCGAGGACATCCACCTGCGCTATGTGGCTTTCACGCGGGGGCGGAAACACCTGCATGTGGGCTGCCCGAATCTCTATCACTGGTGGGCGACGGCCTCCTGATCCTTGCCCGGCGACAAACTGTGTGCAGCCTTACAGTCGGTAGCCCCTGCGGGGTGCAGCCCTTGCAGGGTGCAACCCTTACATGGGGAAAACCACTGCGGGAGCATCCCCTTGCGGGGGTGAAACCCATGCCGGGGTGAAACCCTGCGGCACCAAGGGATTGCTGTGAATCTCCTTCCGCTTTTGCGGAACTTGCCCGGACCTGATCCGGGCTTTTTTTATCGTGCAACCCCTACGGCACCAGCCCCTGAGAGACCATTTTCAGGAGCATTGCCATGTCCGCCATCGTCGTCGATCTTCAGCATCATCGGTCGCGCATTCTTTCCCGAAAGCCTGCCCCGGCAAGCAAACCATCGGGCGCGGGACCCGATTTCACGTCCGGCCAAAGGCAAGCCTATTACGGCATTCTGGATGGCATTCGCCGCAAAAGTCATCCGGGCGCATTGCTGCAGGGCTATGCAGGATGCGGAAAAACCTGGTTGGCCGCGCGAATCATCCGGAGATTGCAGGAAGATGATTATCGGGTAGCTGTTACCGCGCCAACGCACAAGGCCGTGCAGGTTCTGTCACGGGCGCTCGCGGCAGAATGCGAGATACCGGAGATCATGACCGTTCACGCTTTGTTAGGACTGCGGCAGGTCCGTTTTCTCAACGGTTCCCAAAGTTTTCAGCAGTCGGCCCGTAGCCGAATCCATGATTTCGACGTCATCGTCGTGGATGAGTGTTCCATGATCGATGCCCGGTTTTTCCATCTACTGCAGGAAGGCGATGCGTTTTTGTTGTTTCTGGGTGACCCCGCGCAGTTGCCACCCGTAGGCGGCAACCAGTCGTCGCCGGTTTTCCAAAGCCGTCACCTGCTGCGGTTCGTGCTCGATGACGTGGTCCGGCAGGCCCAGGATTCCCCCATCCTGAATCTGGCGCAGGCCATTTGCCAAAACGATACGCCGTTTCCCGTCCGGGAACTGCATCGCTATGCCGATGGAGAATCCTTGCAGGTGTTTCACCGATCCGCCTTTCATCACGCATGGGAGGATTTCAACACGCGCATCCTGGCATGGCGTAACCAGTCGGTGAACCAGTATAACCAGATTTTGCACGGCGCGTTGTTCCCCACGGACCAGATTCCATACACGGTAGGCGAACGGATCGTGTTGCAGGAATCCACTCACGCGAAAAGCAACGATCAAATCCTGTTGCTCCCCAACGGGGGAGAAGGTGTCCTGGAATCCGTACAGGACATCCCGCATCCCGATTGGCCGCATATTCCGGCCTGGAAAGTGCGTGTCATCATGGATTCCGTCATAACCTATGACGACCGGAAAGATGTTTCCGGGGGATATGGGGAACCGGATCATTTTGGCCAGCGCCGCCAGATTCAGCATGTTTCCATCCACCTGTGGATTCCCAAGGACGCCGGAAGCGTCCACACGCAAGCCGACGGCTATTTTCGCCTGTATCGTCTGGAATCGACGAGAAAGAACGAAACAAAGGCCAGGGAATATTCCATGCTGGGCTGGAAACTCCGGGATGATTTTGTGGAGGTGAAGCAGGCGTATTCCAGTACCGTTCACAAGTCGCAAGGCAGCACCTACGACACCGCCATCGTGGACATTGCCGATCTCGCGCATCCCAAAGCGCGTCCGGTATTCAACCGTCTGCTCTATACCGCCGTCACGCGACCCAGGCGCAAGTTGATTTTGATGGTGTAATACAAAAGTCCCTGAACATCGTGCCGTAACAACGTTCAGGGACCATGATGAAGCGGGAACCGTTTTCCTTCCGGGCGTTTCTTGGCTTCACGCCTGTTTTGTACCGCAATTTCTGAAAAAGTTCAAATCAGAAGTGAAAAACACTGGCGACCAGATTGCCGACCAGCGCACCGGATAACGCGGCGGACAGAAATATCCACCAGATTTTATTCACTACCGAGGAAAACGTCTGGAAACTACGCGTCTGTTCTTCCAGCAGGTCGTCCAGCTTTTTGAGCGGATTGCCCATCGCCTTGAGTGCATCGCCGATGGTTTTCTGGTGTTTGGCCATATCATCCAGTAACACCTGACGGTAATTCTGCGCATTGGTCAGCATGTCGTTCAACAATGCCCGATGCTGCTCGGCCAAAGTTTCCACATGCGCCAGTTGCTCCAGGTGCGCATCCATATTCCGAATCCATAGTCCCATCCGTTCCAGTTCAGAACGAAAGGCGGCATTATTATATTGCTTCTCCAGCATCTGGCGATGCAAGTTCGCCAACCTGCGAAAAGTTTCCTCTGCAGACGGCGGACCTGCGGTCGGCATTTCTTCTGCGGAGGGCGCTTCTGCGGACGGCGCTCCTGCGGACGGCGAAGGGTTCGCCTCCGGCATGGCTGCCGCCTGCATGGCTGCCGCCTGTATTACTACCGCGGGCCAGTCCGCGCTCCCGGATTGCGGCTGATAAGACGCGTCCGGTGTTGTCCTTTCGCCGGAAAGCCCGTCTGTATCCGGTGGATCTTCCATAAAATCTTCTTCGTTCCAATTAGCCATTTTCGAGCACCCGTCCCAGCTTCACCATGCCGCGCGCATTCGCCAGCTCCGGACTTTGCGGGATGCACGTCTGTTCCCATAAGGACAATTGGATGGATTCCGCGAGATAGGCGCCACCACCGACCAGCAGAATCCGGTCCAGATCCATGAGCCCGGCAACGCCTCGGCCCGCGCTCAATATCTGTTCCGCTTCCTGCAGAATGTCGGGCAGTACCGTGCGCAACACATGCAGACGCTGACTGTCCACGTTGTGTTCCTGGCCCGCCGCCTTGAACTTGCCGGTACGCAGGCTGGTGGCCGCCATCGATAACGGAGGCTGCACGGACAGACGCAGGGCTTTTTGCAGTTCCAGGGCCAGCGCATCCACCAGATCGGACACGCCCCGGCGAAAGCCGCCGGATCGGCTGACCTCAATGGCGTTTTCGCCATCTTCCTGCAGGAAATAGACGGCCACATCCGTAGTGCGGGCACCAATATCCACCACGCCCACGGCTTCCATCTGCATCATCGTCCCATCTTCGGAAATCAGATGATCGAAAATCGCGGCCATACCCTGGGGGATGATCTTGATGCGCCCCGGAATTGCCAGATGCCGCTGCATTCCATCGGGCATGTGCTGAATCACCGGCTTTTTCAGGGATTCCACACGGCGCTGCACGGCTTTCTGGTTTACCCGCCCATCGCGGTCGAAATAGACCGACATCGGCAGGCCCGTCACCAGATTGTCCCCGTCCCGCATCCCCATTTCCGTCGCCGCATGACGGCACAAGACCCGGTTCAGGGTCGAATTGGGCCAGTCGTCGAAACGGGTATCCTCCGCATTCGCGCCATCCTGAATCGTGAAAATCGATCCCTCGCTTTCCAGAACCGGCGCACCGCCGATTTCAAAGTTGCCGTCCACATAACGGGAACGCACCACCCGGCCACTGATGGCCTTACTGGGAAACACCTGAAAGCGTTGGCCGTTTCCAATCTTCAAATCTCCATACCCATCATCGATCGCAATCATCCGTCATATCCTTTTCCAAAAGAGCCCATGAGTTTTCGTGCCTGTTGTACGGTGGCCGGTGAAAAACGCATATCCTCCTCCGTCAACGGCCCTGCCAGGGTTGCACCTGGTGGGGATGCTCCCGGCAGGGATGCTCCCGGTTGTCCTGCAGACGGCGGCTTTGCAGACGGCGGAATGGTTTTCGTGCTACCCGATGGGTTTGGTGCCGCAATAACCGCCGCGCTGGCGTCCTGCGAAGGAATTTCATCCCGCGCTGCCACCGGCAAGGGTTGCGCCATGCGAAGATCCGCCGCCTGCAGGGCTGCCGCCTGCGGCTGCGGTACTGGCTGTACCTCCGCATGAGGTTGCACCACCGCGGGGATGCTCCCGGCAGGGCTGCCGCCTGCAAGGCTGCTCCCGGCAGGGGATTGCATCCCGTCGAGGGCGCCACCCGCAGGGGGATGATCCCTCGCAAGAGGTTGGGCCTGGGGTTGTGATGCCGGTACCGGCTGTGGCGACGGAGTCTGCACAGGATGCGTCCATGTCTGGTGGTGATCCGGTTCCACATCATTTTCCGTATGTTCCGTATGTTCCGTCTGCCGCCGATCACCGGAGCCTTGCCGATCGCTAGAGCCTTGATGCTCGCTAGGGCCCTGTTCTCCGTTCTCGCGGAATGCCGTCCGGCGGTTGGCGGCCTTACGGTGATTCACCGCCTGCTGACCACCGTCCGGTACGTCGGTAGAGACCATTTCTTTTTCCAGTTGCGCAAAGCCCAGGATCATCGCGTGCTTGATCCAGCCCTGACGCGACAGGTTTTTTTGCCCCAATATCCGGAGAAATCGTTGAATCTCCAGATCGTCCGGGGTGGTGTTCCCGATGCGCAGGGTGATCCGCGTACTCACCGGAATCTCCAGTCGCCTTGCAGGAAACGGTTGACCAGGGCGAAAACATCCAGCAGCCGCAATCCGTAGACCTTGTTCAGCACGACCATAAACACAATCCACAACACCAAAAGCCCGGTCCATAAGAGCCAGCCGTGAAAGACCAGCCACATCCAAGGAATCACCGGAACGAAAATGTAATATTCCAGCTCGAAAACCGTTTGCGGGATCATCCCCGCGTTACGCCAGCGCATGTTCCGCCTCCAGTCTCTGCCAGGTTTCCTCCGAAATGATGCCGTCCCGATAGCGATCCTCGATGTCCCGGATCATGGGGCGGCCATGCTGTACCAGCATGCCGTCGATCGCGTGATACAAATCCTCGATGGGCGTTTCCAGGAGTATCTTGCGCACCGGCGTCGTGAACGGCAGGTATTCCCGGATCGCCGTGCGCTTGCCGTCCGTCGATGGGACCAGCAACTGTGAAACCACCAGCCGCAGGGAGTAAATCAAATCCTGCTTTTTCATGAGCTTTTCTTCCGTGGGAAAGCCGGAGATCAGACGGCTGATGGTGCTGCCCACCCCGATGGTATGGGTCGTGGACAGGACCAGATGGCCAGTCAGCACCAGTTCGATGGCCGCCGCGATGCTTTCCTTGTCCCGCAATTCTCCGATCATGGCCACGTCCGGGTGACGGCGCATGCCTTCACGGATGGACAGTTGAAAATCCCGGAGATTGATGGGCACTTCCGCATGATGGATGAAACTGCGCGGAACCCGTCCCTCCTCGATCATGCTGGTGATCACATCCTGCAAAATGATCTCGATGGGATCTTCCGCCGTGATCAGCTTGAGGGAATGCCGGCCACGTTCCAGCCAGTCGCGTATCATGGAGGCGAGCAGGGTGGTTTTTCCCGATCCGGTCGGCCCGGTAACCAGGACCAGACCGCGAGTCTGAAAAAAATGCTCCCGGATCGCGTCGGGAATGCCGTATGCTTCGGGAAACTTGACCATGCCCGGCAAAGGGCGAATCGTGATCTGCACGTTGGTTTCACCGTTGGAGTTCTGCCCCTGCACCATGTTCACGCGAAAACGGTGTTTTTTGCCGCGACGCTCGTGACCGATGGGATGATGTTCTTCCACCACATAAGCCATGTTCAGCCCACCGCGTATGCGGTTCATTTCTTCCTGCGCTGCCGCACCCCGAAACAGGTGATTGGCGATGAAACGCATTTCTTCCGGATGGATACATTCCAGATGCAGATTTTCCGTCAGTTCCGTATCCAGAATGCGCCCGTCGCGCGTCAACACCCGGTGTTCACCATACAGATTGAGAAACATCGGATATTCCGTCTGCAAATCCAGATCGGATGCACCCATATCCGATGCCAGAATCAACGCGCGGTGCAAATCTTCCACGGTGAACATCAGAGCTTGCCCGCTTTCTGGATTTTTTGTGTCGGAAGGCCGGGATTCCAGATCAGGGTATAGTGATGCACCTGCCGCAAACCGGAAACGTGCCAGGAAGCGGGTTTGGTGATTCGCAAAATCCGGTCGTTTTCGCGCAGATTCGCACCATGATGGACGGTGCCCAGATTGCTGATGGCGAAATAGGGCGATCCGATGCGGTTTTTTGCGTGCAGGCGGTCGTACAGCAAAATACCCAAAAACGTGCGACGCATGGTGTACACGGCATCCGTGAAGTTGTTTTTGGCCAGACGCACACCATCGCGCCAGCCTTTTTTCAGTCCGTCCACCCAAGTAGCCCGTTGCGCTGCGATATGCGGCAACAATAGCGCGGGGATATTTCGCTCGCGTGGATACGGTGGCAGGGACGGCATGAGATAGGACTGCCAACGCGGGGTGCTGGTCAACAATCGGGCGGGGGCGTGAATCCGGTACAGGCGATGTGAAATCGTCAGAAAATCCGGATTGTGCAGGTGGATGGCTTCATGGGCCTGTTCCAGAATCGGCGGCATCACCCAAACCTGCTTGTGGGAATAGGGCACGGTGAAAATCCAGCGTGAAAAATCCCAGACCTGATCGAGATAATGGCCCTCGCTTCGCAACCGCGCCCAGATCACCCGGTCTTCCCAGGCGAGACCCGCCTGTGCGCCGACCTGCATCGCCTTCCGGTAAATGGCCTTGCGCTGAATGTGATAGAGCGGGTCCGCCTTTTTATCCCGGTCCACCGCACCCGAGTTGCGACCCCATCGGGCCAGATCGGGGTAGGGCGAAGCCGGGATGGCCACTACCTGCTGAACGGCGGGTACGGACGCGTTTTGTGCGATGTCTGCAAGATGCATCATGATAAACCTCCTGAAAAAAGATAAGAATCAGTGCATGTTGGTGCCGCGCGAAGCGCTTTCTGTGGGAATCGCTTTCTGCGCGAAGCACATTCTGTGTGAAGCACATCACCGGGTTTCCTTCAGCATTCGGATCTCATAGCGCCCATGTCCCAGATTTTTCACCTGAGCGGTACCGACGATATTGATGTGGGTCCAGGATGGTATCGTCCCTTTGGGGGTCACTATGCGGTCTCTGGCGGACGGAACCACCAGATGCAAAAGGACACGGTCCTTCGGCGTAATCGGCTGGAATACGACAGGGGATGGTGGAGTGGCTTTTGCGGATTTTGTGTTCCATGTGCTGTACACGAAGCCAACGAACAACAACAGGCCCATTACCAGAAGCATGCTCCCGCCGACCTTTTCCAGCGTGGGATAGCGTTCACACAGGCGTTCCATCCATAAAGAAACCGCCCTCATCACCAGAATGAACAGACACAATGCCATGATCGCCACATAAGATGCGGACCAGAACTGATCGGCTCCCGGGTGAAAAACAAACTGGCGGCCCAGCAGGGGCAACCCGGAGCCGAAAACGAACAGGGCGAAAATCGCGCCGAACAGGAAGGAGGTGTAGGCAAAGGCCAACGCCACCTGACGCATCATCCAGAACAGGGCTTTGGCTGCACCCAGAATGATGAAACGCGGGGTGATCCTGCTTCTTTTGCTTCTTTCGTTTCCTTGCCCAGGATTCTGTGGGCAGGCGGGGATGGCGGACAGGTCATTCATCAAAAATTCTCTCCTTGCAATGCGGTAAGGGCGTCAGTGTGGGACATCCGCTGCACGGCATGGCCCTCCACCCCTTGGTGCCGCAAGGTTCCGGGTGGCGTCACCGGAGACCACAAAGTGACGCCGGAATGGTGCCAAAATGTGGTCACAGGAGACGCCAAAGTGACGCCAGAACGTGGTCACCGGCGACCACAAAGTGACGCCGGAATGGTGCCAAAATGTGGTCACAGGAGACGCCAAAGTGACGCCAGAACGTGGTCACCGGCGACCACAAAGTGACGCCGTTTTGGCGTCTCCGGCGACCACAATGTGACGCCAGAATGTGGTCGCCGGAGACCACAAAGTGACGCCAAAATGATGACAAAAGTGACCACAGGGGGGTGGAAGCGGGGGGCTGAAAAACTGTAAACGTACATGATAGAGTAATGGGACCATAAGCCGTTATTTTCGGAGAAAAGCGCGTGTTGGAGGTCCCAGTGGCGTCGGGAGTATCGGGGGAGGTCGTTTGAGTCATGAAAAAACAGGTTGCGGATAGGGCGGTTTCGACGGAGCGTTTATATGCGCGTCTGGTACGGCGGATTCTGGAGCGGTTTAGCATCGAGCAACGATCAGCCGGGGAAGGGGCAGGGACGTTGGGGGAGTTGGGTGTATGGATGAGGAATCAGGATTGGAGTATTTCGACCCTGCGTTTATACCGTATGGCGTTGCTCTGGTATTTCGTGGATGTGGGAGGGCAGGGGACGCGGGAGGAGGTGGGGGCGGTTCTGGGGATGGCGGGGGCGATTCGTAAAAAACGGCGGGGAGGTCCGGGGAAGCGCCGGAAGTCGGAGAAGGGTTGGGATGCGGTAAAGGGATGGTTGGAGAAACGGGTGGCGGGTAGGGAAGTGGTGTTGTGGATGGAGGGGGCGATGCGGGCGGGTGTTCGTCCGGTGGAGTGGTGGGAGAGTCGTCTGGAGCCGGAGCATCGGCGGTTGTGGATACCCACGGCGAAGGTCAAGCGGGATAGCGAGGGGAACCGGTTGCGCGGAGTGGGCGTCGAGGATGCCGATGGCCGGGTGTGGCGGTATCTGGAATTTACCGCGGAAGAGGACTGGCAGGCGGTAGTGGACGCGATGCGGTTGCGGGATGATCTTTTGCGGGAAGGGCGGAATGCCCAGGACGTATTGAAAGGCTATGCGCAATGGTTGCGGCGGGGGTGGGATGCGGTGCATGGAGCGGTACGGCCGCGCATTACTCTGTATTCGGCGCGCCATGTGTTTGCGGGAAGGATGAAGAAGGCGGGAGTGGATCGGCGGACGCTGGCCGCGGCGATGGGGCAGATTTCCACAAAATCGGGTAAGGTATATGGGCGTGCAGCTCATGCAGGTACGGTCAAACCCGGTGTGGTGGTGCCGAGCCTGCTGGTGGATATGGTACGTTCACCGGGAATGGGCTGGCGGCCTGCGAAGGGCTTGCGCCCGGCAAAGGGCCTGCACCCTGCAAGTGGCTAGCGCCCTGCAAGGGGGGGTTCCCCCTGAAAGGGGTTAGCACCCTGAAAGGGGCTGCGCCCTGCAAGGGGTTGCACCCCTGCAAGGGGCCGGAAGAGCACATCGTTTCCGGTGTCTCCGGGTGGATGGGTGGTCAGTCCGTAAAAAGAGGGGAGTATCATGGACGCCGAGGATCGAAAGAAACTGGATTCGATAGCGGAACGTTTGGCGGAGAACGGGGGTATTTCGCGGGCTTCGGCGCACCGTCTGTTGCAGCAGGTATTGTTTCAGGAGGACATCGGCGATCGGTATGTGCGTACCGAAGTGGGTTTTGTGGCGATGGGGTTGACGGTATTTGTGCCGGCGAAAGTTGTCATCCCCGACCAGCTTCCAGATTTTTACCAGAACCTGGATAGATTCCCGCCCCATCAGCCGCGTCCGATCCCTCCGACGCCGGAGAACCGGGAGGTTCTGGAAGCGGCGAGTCGAAGGATGGAGTTTCGGGTCGCGCCGGTTCCGGACAGACCGAGGCATTATCGCTGGATCGTCTCGGTGGCGGAGGATGAGGCGCCGGAGATTCTGCGGATATGGGATCGGTATGTGCGGGCGGAGTATGCGGCCCATCTGGCGCGAATGATGGATACGGACAAAGATGGTCAGAAACGATCGTCTGCGGATCTACATCGGGACCGTGAGCGGGTGCGATTGGCGGAGGCCTGCGCGGAACGGGAAAAAAAGGGTTGGGATCAGGAGCGGCGTCGGCACTGGCCGTTTCAGGTGGTGGTGGACAACACGGTCAGGAACGACGTGGATGAGCAAGAGTCGGAAAAAGGAAAGACAGGGAAGAAAGAAAAAAAATGACAGTAACCAAAGCGGAATTGGCGGACCATCTTTGCGAGAGTGTGGGTTTATTGAAACGGGATGCTCTGGCATTGGTGGATGGTTTTTTCGTGGAGATGCGCCGGATACTGGCCTGTGGTGAACCCGTTCTGCTGTCCGGTTTTGGCAGGTTCACGGTACGGGAGAAGCGGTCGCGTCCTGGTCACGACTTCCGGACGGGCAAAACCGCCCTGATTGCGGCGCGGCGGGTGGTGACCTTCTCGGCCAGTCAGAATCTGCGCAACAGCGTGAACAAAGTAAAGAGGTAAAAAGGTAAATACGGAGTGATGGATGGCATGGATGACGCAGGGGATATCCGAAAGGGAGCAGTTTCTGCTGGATTGGCTCGTAGTTCGGCTGGCTGAGCGCGGGGGTGTTTGCGAGGCGACGGCGCGACGGTTGGTGAATGACCTGTTTTTGCGCGAGGAGATGGTCGACCATTATCTGCGTACCGAGGTGGGCTATGTGACCCTGGGGATATCGACCTTTCGTCCGCCTCCGCTACGAACGCTTCAGGAAACGGTCTCCTGGATAAAACAGCAGAATGAGAGGATACCGGGTAATCAGCCGAGAATGAGGATTCCCACAGAGGAAGAAGTGATGCGGCAGAACGAGATAGGACGGGAGATGCGATTTGCGTCCCTGTCGATTCCCGGCAAGCCGGATCATTACCGGTGGCTGGTGACGATCAGTGAGGAGGAATCTCCGGAGATTTTGAAGGTATGGGATCGGTATTGCGGCAACGTATCCACGCTGGATCGCTATCATCGAATGCTGGAGGAAGGGGAACCTGACCCCTTGCAGGGGGGCAACCCCTTGCAGGGTGCTAACCCGAATCGGAACACGGAAGCGGAAGAGGATGATGAGGAGGAAAAGCCGAGGGAGAAGCCGTGGCCGAAAGAAGCCGTTCGGAACTTCGTGCGGGAAGCGAAGGCGAATATGATGAAGGAGAAGCAGGTCTGGAACATGGAGCGTCGTCGGTACTGGCCTTGCCGGTTGGTGGTGGATAATACGGTCAATAAACGCTGATGCACCGGCTTTGGGGCGCACTATTGGGGCTCGCGGCCCCTGCTGCCAATGGCTGTCAGGGTAAAAGTTACCGCATCCGTCCCTGGAAGTTCGGGGACGGCCTTTGTACTACTCCATCGGCAGCTTAGGCGGAAGGTTGACATGGCCCTGCCAGCGACCCGGACTCCCCACTAAAGGAGACAGTCGCCCATTATCTCGTCGCCCGGCGGGAAGGGCTGGAACGGTACGGCGATTATATTGACATGGACCTGGCTTTTAGCCCTGTTTCAGCTATCAGTTGGTGCTGATACGCTTGCGCCTTGACAAACACAACAGAAGTGTTATGTTTTGTCCATGAACTCGAACGAATTCAAGCGTTGGCTGACTAGGCAAGGGGCGACATTCCAACCCGGGAAAGGGTCGCACCTGAAGGTGTTTCTGAACGGACGCCAGTCGGTGCTGCCGATGCACGCAAGCGAGTTAAAGACGGGCCTTGTCGAGGCCATCAAGAAGCAACTTGGATTGAAGGAGTAATGAGCATGGACGATTTCGACTTTCCAGTGACGCTGGAACCGCAACCCGAAGGCGGCTTCGTGGTGGCGTTCCCGGACGTGCCGGAGGCTATCACCCAGGGCGAGGACGAGGATGAGGCGCTGCTGTACGCGGTGGACGCGCTGGAAACAGCATTGTCCTTCTATATAGATGGGCGCGCGCCTCTTCCGGCGCCGAGTGCTCCGGAACCTGGACAGCTTACGGTACGTCCTTCCGCGTTGGAGTGCGCTAAACTCGGGGTATACCGGACCATGACGGAACAAGGTGTCAGGAAAGCCGAATTAGCGCGGCGGTTGGGTTGGCATCTGCCCCAGGTGGACCGCCTGTTCGACCTGCGCCATGCTTCGCGGCTGGACCAGATTGAGGCCGCCGCCCGCGCTTTGGGGCGGCATATCGAAGTACGCGTGGCATGAGGAAGATCCGGCATTATGCACTCCCTTTTGTGTCTGGCGCTGCAATTACGCTGCACTGAAAATGTTATCCACAGTGATTCCAGGTGATCGGCAATGTCTGCGGCCATAATCGGCCACAAGAACATGCAAATGCTGAAGCGGTATACCCATCTCAAACTGGAAGATTTGATCAAGCTGTTGGGTTGACGGGTGCCCCCATCATGACCGTGCAGGCCATTACCGGCCATAAATCGACGCAAATGATCAAGCGGTACACGCTATTTCTGGTAAAGTATTGGTCGATGCCGTGCGGTCTTCATCGCGGCAGGCTCATGGCGGAAGCGGCGCATTACCGCCGTGTGGGTGCGGTGAGTGGGTAGTGGTTTGCCATCTTGGGAAAGACTTAGGACCGCGTAAAAACTACGGATCAGGGATTGCAGACTGGGCTTTTATCGCCTAAATTTCTTCTACTCATTTCATCCAGAGGATGGTACCCATGAATAAATCCGAATTTATATCTGCCCTGGCGCAACATGGGGCCATGTCCAAGGTCGACGCCGAAAAAATGTTTCAGGTCTTCCGGCATACGCTGGAAACAGAGTTGCCGACAGCCGGGAAGATCGTCTTTCCGGGTTTCTGCACTTTTGAGGTTGCAGAAAAGCCAGCCCGTAAGGGTCGTAATCCGGCGACGGGCCAGGAAATCGACATTCCCGCGAAGAAGAGCATCAAGTTCAAGGCGGGAAAAGAATTTGCGGATAAAGTGAATAGCTAAAGGATCTCATCATGGAAGCAACGAAAAAGCGTGTTCGTCGTACCTCCGAGCAGCGTCTGGCGGATTTGGAAAAGAAGCAAGCCGAAATTCTGGAACGCCAGCGTGCTGCGCTTGCCAAGATTGAGGAAGAAAAGAAAAAACTGATGCAATCCCCATCCAGCCGCAAGAAAAATATGGAACAAGAAAAACGCTTTGCGCGCGCCGCATCGACTCTCGCACCAGATTGGGATTTTCGGCATTACATAGCGGCCATTGAGAAGGTGCTCGCAGATTCTGCTGATGCAGCCGACCTCTCGGTGCGTGGTGAAGCTTTGCTGGCAGAGCACGGCAAGGCTAAGCGTGGACGGCGGCCCAAAGGTGGGTAAGCGCAATGATAGGCAAAACCGCCTGTGCTCAATCCATAAAGGTCGACCATGATTCAGGGTAAGCGTTTGGCTGATGAGGCAGATGTAGGCGCAAAGAATACGGAAGAACACTTGATGGAAGCCTTGGCGAGGCAACGTGCTGCCTTGGTGCCACAAGAAGAACCTGACGAAGACGCTCAGGGCAATCGCTATTGTCTGGATTGTGCCGACATCATCCCCTCGGAACGGGTACAGGCGGTAGAGGCTGTTCGCTGCGTAACGTGCGCCGCCAAGCGGGAACGCTTTACCAAATTGACCCAAGGTCGGGGTGGCGCTGGACGCATTATGAACGACGAAGGGGATTTTGGGGGGAAATAGTGTGCTCATTCTCACCATCAACGACTGTCCCGGCATGCGCGTGGTTCGGGTGCTTGGGCCGGTCTACGGCACGGGTGTCCGGTCCCGCAATATCATCGGCAATCTTCTCGGTGGTGGTATCCGCGCCGTCTTTGGCGGCAAGTAGGCGGGCTACTTAAATATGATTGTCCAGACCCGCGAGGATGCTCTGGCGCAACGGGCCGAACAAACGCGCTCTCTTGGGGTCAATACCGTTCTGGGGATGCGCTTCGATTCCGGTGAGTTTGACGCCGGGCAGGGGCAGGCCATGAATGAGGTTACGGCCTATGGGACGGCGGTGGTGGTGGAAGCTGTCTAGTGCCCTTGGAAATATCCCCTATTTTGCCCCTGCTGGCAGGCTTGATTCCAAACAACGAGAAACCGGACTGGGTGTAGGGGCTTCCGTCAAAAGACAGCAGCATACAGGTAACTGGACCGGCGATCATGTGGTGTTCCATGTGGATCGTAACCAGATTTGCGAACTTCCCGCTTACGAGATAAATGTCAAAACGGCAAAAAGCATGGGTATTCCCAATTTGAGGGTGATATGGGAGAGCTGGGCCTGGGGGTAGAGGGCGTGCTGCGGCGAGCGGCACGATCTCTGATTGAACAAGCCATAGAGACAGAAGTGGCCGTATTGCTGGAATAGTTTTCTGCTGTACGGATGGTCAATGGTCGTCAGGCGGTCGTTCGTAACGGCCACCTGCCGGAGCGAGAGATCATGACGGCCCCTGGGTCCTGTGTCAGTGAAGGTCCCCAAGGTTCGGGATCGCTCGGGTTCGGGGATTAAATTCAATTCGGCACTGGTGCCTCCGTATGTGCGTAAATCGCGGACGGTGGCGGCCACGGTCCCCTGGCTGTATCTGCATGGGGTGTCTTCTGGCCACATGCAGGAGGCGCTTTCTATCCTCCTGGGCGAAGAGGCCAAGGGACTTTCCCCGGCGGCATTGGGACGCCTCAAGGCGCAGTGGGCGGAAGAGCATACCGCTTGGCAACGCCGTTCGCTGGACGGTAAACGGTATGCCTACTGGTGGGTGGACGGCGTCTATACCAACCTGCGTGCGGAGGAGGATCCGCGCATCTGCCTGCTGGTGATTATTGGCGTGACTGCGGACGGAAAGAAGGAACTGGTCAGTGTCAGCGACGGCCTGCGCGAATCCAAGGCCTCCTGGCTGGAGATTCTGCGCGACTTGCAGGCGCGCGGTCTGGAAAGGGTCCCTTTGCTCGCAATTGGGGATGGCGCCATGAGGTTTGGGGCCACATTGGATGAAGCTTATCTCGAAACTCGCCAGCAGCGCTGCACCCAACCACCACGCCAAGTTGTTGCTAATAAGCAACAAGGCGAGAGGGATAAAGGCGGAGAAAGTTTTTCCGAAGAATGAGGTTGTCCCGGTTGGACAAGAGGAATTAACAATTTGATTCGTTAAAACTTTTTCTGTTTCCAACCTCTAAAAATCGGGGTTGGGCAAGGTGCACATTTAGCATTTTCTAATATACCACCCACCTGCACTCCAGCCGTGTGATTCAGTGGCACCATGCCTTACTAATCTGAATCCAGCGGGAAATACCTGCGCTCTCTGGTAATCGAAACGCCCTTTATATTGAACCTGGTAGCCAGAACACGGACAGGCTCCCACCCCATGGCGCGCAAAATACCACCAACGCGAGTCTATAAACTTCGATCCATCCTTTCCACAGGCAGCCCAATGGCGTATTTCAGGAGTTCCAGTGTGGTGGTGGAGTCCGGATGGAGTGGAGCATTGGGTGGATAATACTCAGCGGAGACTCTCCATGCAAGTAGCGATAAGCACGGATCATCCCATTACTTCATTCTTGAGCACGCTGACATGGCCCTACCTGGTAACTTGTCGGACTTTAAACCGAAGTCATTTTGATATATACCTACGTACAGTTCAACACGGTGAATGATTTTATGACCCACTTTATCGACACCGATCGCAAGGATGGTTCATCTAGCGCGGGCTACGAACATAGTAATGCTTTGGCTATAGGGGAAGTGAGGGACGTTTTTCCTTTTGACGCCCAAGAGATAGTTTGGATTGATGTAATCCATAAGATGGATGAGACGTATGCCGACCTCGTTCGCTACCAAGTGGAGTTGGAGAAAAAAAACGGTGCCTTAGAGGACGCGCAACATTTCCTCGCTAGTATCTTGGCCTCCATGACGGATGTACTCATTGTCTGCGACCTTACGGGTGCCATTCAGCAAGTGAACCGGGCACTGGAAGACCTGACCGGGCTGTCGGCAGATCAATTGCTGGACCGCCCTTTCCAATCCCTCTTCACCGAAGACAGTCAGATGTTAGTTGACGGTTTCGCGCAGTGCATCCGTGACAAGGCTATACAAGATTGCGTACTACAGTTGCGCGGTCGTAGCGAATCCGTCCCGGTGGACCTTAACTGTACATCCCGCTATGACCATCGGGGGCGATTAGTGGGTATGGTAATCTTGGGTAGACCAGTTGGTGAGTTGCACAAGGCTTATCGGGCCCTGAACCAGGCACACACCGAGTTGAAGACTGCCCAGCAGCAACTCGTGCAGTCGGAAAAGATGGCCTCCCTTGGTCGCTTGGTGGCTGGGGTGGCTCACGAACTGAACAATCCCATCAGCTTTATCTACGGCAACGTCCATGCACTGGAGCGCTACACCCAACGGCTGACTCGCTACATAGCCTTCTGCCATGAACAGGGTTCGAGGGTGGACCAGGACCGGCTGCGGGGAGAATTGCGCATCGATCGTATCCTCGATGACCTATCCCCCCTCATTACCGGTACCATGGAGGGGGCCGAACGGGTACGGGATATTGTCCAGGGACTGCGTCAGTTTTCATCCGGACAGCAGGGGGAATACGCGCTCTTCGATGTGGAGCCGGTATTAGGGCGGGCGGTGCAATGGGTGAGCAAGGGTGGTCCGGAAGCTCTAGAGGTGGATTACGATCTGACCGTCCCGCTGCGGATGTTCGGCCACGCCGGCCAGATCCAGCAGGTCCTGATGAACCTCGTGCAGAACGCATTAGATGCGATGTCCGACATGGAGCATCCTCACCTGGAGATCCGCAGCGGCGAGGAGGGGGGCGTGGTCTGGCTGGAAGTTCGCGACTTCGGCCCCGGCATTGCCGAGGATGATCTGGTGCGGATATTTGACCCCTTTTTCACCACCAAGCCCGTAGGTTCCGGCACCGGCCTGGGGTTGGCGATCAGCTATGGCATCGTCAACGAGCATGGTGGGCGTCTGAAGGCTATCAACCATTCGCAGGGTGGTGCAGTATTCCGTGTGGAGTTGCCCTCTGTTCGTCCCGGCGACCGACTGAGAGGAGGGTGACATCCATGCGACGGCGAACACGGATGAAGGCGGGCAGGAAATGAAGTTGCTGTGGCTGCAATCTGGGGGTTGTGGTGGGTGCAGCATGTCTTTGCTCTGCGCCGAGGGGCCGGATCTTATCAGCGCGTTGGAACTGGCAGACATTCGTTTGCTTTGGCACCCCTCCGTGAGCGAGGTCGGCGCTCACGAACTGGTCGACTTACTAGAAGCTATCATTATCGGCGATGAGCCCCTCGACATTTTGTGTGTTGAAGGATCGCTTTTGCGCGGTCCGAACAGGACGGGGCGCTTCCATGTACTAGCAGGAACGGACGTACCGATGATCGACTGGGTGCGGCGGTTGGCAGCTAAAGCGCGGTATTGCGTGGGGGTGGGTACTTGCGCCGCCTTTGGCGGTGTGACAACGGCTGGCTCCAATCCCACTGACGCCTGCGGTTTGCAGTATGACGGCAGCCAGAAGGGTGGTGCCCTTGGGGTTGGCTATCGCAGCCTGGAGGACCTGCCGGTGGTCAACATCGCGGGTTGTCCCATCCATCCCAACTGGGTGATCGATACCTTCAGGCTTCTGGCTGCGGGTGAAATGGACGCCAGCACCTTGGACGAGTTCGGACGACCACGCCTTTATGCCGACCATCTTGTCCACCATGGCTGTCCACGCAACGAATTTTATGAATATAAGGCCAGTGCACAGGAGCACTCCCAGTTGGGCTGCCTGATGGAACACCTGGGCTGTTTGGGTACCCAGGCACATGCCGACTGCAACACCCGGTTATGGAATGGGGCGGGTTCCTGTATTCGCGGCGGTTATGCCTGCATCAACTGCACGGCCCCGGAATTCGAGGAGCCGGGCCATGCCTTCCAGTACACCCCCAAGATCGCAGGCATCCCCGTAGGGCTTCCCACGGACATGCCCAAGGCTTGGTTTATTGCGCTATCCTCCCTGGCCAAGGCGGCCACCCCGGAACGCCTGAAGCATAACGCGGTCGCTGATCATGCCGTGGTGCCGCCGAGCGGCAAGGCCCCGCGGGGCGGCAAAATCTGATGAACTAGGGGTGCGTATCAAGGAGGTGAAATCATGTCCAGGATAATTGTTGGTCCCTTTAACCGCGTTGAGGGTGACCTGGAGGTTAGTCTGGACATCGAGGCAGAGCAGGTGCGCGAGGCTTGGGTCAATGTCCCCCTGTATCGGGGGTTCGAGCAGATCCTGGCTGGAAAAGCCCCTATGGATGCCCTGGCGATCACCCCGCGTATCTGCGGGATATGTTCTATTGCGCAGTCCACTGCGGCCGCAGGCGCATTGGCGGACGCCCAGGGTATCGCCATGCCGCCCAATGGTGCTATTGCTACCAACCTGATCCTGGCCGCCGAGAACCTGGCAGATCACTTCACGCATTTTTACCTGTTCTTTATGCCCGATTTTGCTCGCCCCATCTACGCGGATGCGCCTTGGTTTCCCGCAATCAGTGCCCGCTTCCAGGCCATGGCCGGCAGTGCCGCCCGGGAAGTGCTTGCGGCGCGCGCAGATCTCCTCCATCTCACTGGGCTCTTGGCTGGTAAGTGGCCTCACACTCTAGCCATCCAACCGGGAGGAACGACGCGCGCCGTGGTGGCTCATGAGCGTGCGCATCTGTCGGCTATCCTCGCAGGGTTCCGGCGTTATTTGGAAACCAGGACCTTTGGCGATCGCCTGGAGGCCATCGCTGCCATCGACAGCGTGGACGAGCTGCGTACATGGATGGCCGCCCGCCCACCTCATGCTAGTGACCTCGCCATGTTCTTGCAGATTGCCGATCATCTATGCCTGGAGAGGCTGGGTCGGGCGACTGATCGCTTCATGAGTTATGGTGCCTACCGGCAGGACGGCAGGCACCTTTTCGCGGCAGGGATCTGGGACGGCGGGGTAGAGAAATTGGCCGTTGAGGCCATTACCGAGGACATCAGCCACGCCTGGATGACCGGTATTGCGGAACCTGTGCATCCCCGCGATGGGGTCACCATGCCCGATGCGGAACGGCCCCAGGCATACACTTGGTGCAAGGCGCCGCGATTGGGCGGCAAAGTGGTGGAGGTCGGTGCGCTGGCGCGACAGATGGTGGATGGCCACCCGCTGATCCAAGATCTGGTGGCCGAGTCGGGGGGAAATGTGCGTAACCGCGTCATTGCCAGGCTGCTGGAATTGGCCCGGGTGCTTATTGCTATGGAACATTGGGTACGTGCCATCCGCCCCGGTGCACCTTTTTGTCACAGCGGTACGATGCCGGGCGAGGCTGAGGGTGTCGGACTGGTGGAGGCTGCCCGAGGCAGCCTGGGGCACTGGCTGCGGATCCATGACGGCCGGATACTTACCTACCAGATTGTCGCGCCCACCACCTGGAACTTCTCTCCCCGCGACCAGAACGGGGTCCCCGGTGCGCTAGAACAGGCTTTGGTGGGCGCTCCGGTGCGCCCTGGCGAACAATCACCCATTGCTGTGCAGCACATCGTGCGTTCATTCGATCCATGCATGGTATGCACGGTGCATTGAAAGTTCTTTTATATGGTACTTGTTTGTACCTCTCATCAGATATCGAAGAAAAAACATATACACCTACTGATTAGGTGGTAACACACATTCCATATCCTTTCTTAATCTGGCATCTAAGTTTTCAGCGTGCCCCGACCCATAAAAATATAGTTGTTTATAATCAATTTGTTACGATCATGTCATTAAGTGGCCCATTTTTTGCTGCTGTCAGCAACGATATGGATGCCGGCTTCCTGGTGCCGGACAACCATTATAATGGGAGGAAGTGCAATGCCAGAGACTGAAACTTTTTACGGGGTGCTGCGTGCACAAGGCATTACCCGCCGCAGTTTCCTGAAGTTCTGCAGCCTTACCGCTGCTGCCTTGGGTTTGGGGCCAGCCTACGTAGGCCAGATCGCTTACGCCATGGAGACCAAACCCCGCATTCCAGTACTGTGGATGCACGGGCTGGAATGTACATGCTGTTCGGAGTCGTTTATCCGTTCCGGACACCCGCTGGCCAAAGATGTCATCCTGAAGATGATCTCGTTGGACTATGACGATCTCCTCATGGCTTCAGCGGGCTACCAAGCCGAGGCCATCCTGGATGAGATCCCCAAAAAATACCCGGGAGAATATATCCTGGCGGTGGAAGGCAACCCACCGCTGAACGAGGACGGGATGTACTGCATCGTCGGTGGTAAGCCTTTTGTGGAGAAATTAAAGAGTGTGGCCGCCAACGCTAAGGCAGTGATTGCCTGGGGGGCCTGCGCTTCCTGGGGATGTGTGCAGGCCGCTCATCCCAATCCCACTGCCGCTACACCCATCGACAAGGTCATCACGGATAAACCCATTATCAAGGTTCCCGGTTGCCCGCCCATCGCTGAAGTGATGACTGGGGTCATCACCTACATGCTGACCTTTGGCCGCATACCAGATCTTGATGGTCGGGGCAGGCCACTCATGTTCTATAGCCAGCGAATTCATGACAAATGCTATCGCCGAGCGCACTTTGATGCGGGTGAGTACGTGGAATCCTGGGATGACCAAGGGGCCCGTGAGGGGTATTGCCTTTACAAGATGGGCTGCAAAGGACCAACGACTTACAACGCCTGCTCGACGGTTCGCTGGAATGGTGGGGTGTCATTCCCCATCCAGTCTGGGCACGGCTGCATAGGCTGCTCGGAGGAGGGGTTCTGGGACAATGGACCCTTATATAGCCGCCTCTCCGATGTTCACGGTTTCGGGATCGAGGCCAATGCCGACAAGATCGGTGGCGTGGCGGCAGGGGTGGTCGGGGCCGGGGTCGCGGTGCATGCGGGGGTCAGCGCAGTGATGCGGGCACGGAATAAATCCCATAAGGGCGACGCATCCGGCTCTGATCAATCTACGGAAAAAGGTAAGGGACACAAAGGGGATCAACAATGACGACTACTACACCCAACGGTTTCGTCCTGGACAATAGTGGGCGCCGCATGGTGGTGGATCCGGTAACGCGCATTGAGGGCCACATGCGCTGCGAGGTCAACATCGATGACCAGAAAATCATCCGTAATGCAGTCTCCTCGGGCACTATGTGGCGGGGGCTTGAGGTCATTCTTAAGGGACGCGACCCCCGCGATGCCTGGGCCTTCTGCGAGCGCATCTGCGGGGTCTGCACTGGTACCCACGCCCTCGCTTCGGTGCGGGCGGTGGAAGATGCCCTGGGTATCACCATCCCCGAAAATGCCAACATCATCCGGAACATGATGCAGGCCACCCTCTGGACCCACGACCATCTGGTCCATTTCTATCATCTGCACGCCCTGGACTGGGTGGACGTATTAGGTGCTCTGAAGGCGGATCCGAAGGCCACCAGCGCCCTGGCCCAAAGCATCTCACCCTGGCCTAACGCCTCGCCGGGCTACTTTCGCGACGTACAGAACCGGCTGAAAAAATTCGTGGCCTCTGGCCAACTTGGGCCATTTATGAATGGCTACTGGGGTAATCCGGCCTACAAGCTACCTCCCGAGGCTAACCTCATGGCTGTTTCCCACTATCTGGAGGCGTTGGATTTCCAGAGAGAAATCGTGAAGATTCACACTGTATTTGGCGGCAAGAACCCGCACCCCAACTGGCTGGTAGGCGGGGTCGCCAGCGCCATTAATCTGGACGGCCCCATGGCCGCCGGCGCTCCCGTTAACATGGTGCAGCTCAATCTGGTTTCCTCCATCATCGACCGGACGATCGAGTTCATTGATCAGGTTTATCTGCCGGATCTGTTGGCCATCGGTTCCTTCTACAAGGACTGGCTCTACGGGGGTGGGCTGTCCGGCCACAATGTGCTCGCCTACGGGGAATTCCCCGACCGCGCCAACGATTACAGGCCCGACAACCTGCTGATCCCCCGCGGCGCCATTGTCAACGGCAACCTCAAGGAGGTTCTGGACGTGGACCTGCGCGACCCGGCGCAGGTGCAGGAGTTCGTCGACCATTCCTGGTACCGCTATCCCAAGCCCGACGAGGGGCTCCACCCCTGGGTGGGCATCACCGACCCGGAATTCAAGCTGGGGCCGAACACCAAGGGGACCAAGACGGACATCCAGCAGCTCGATGAGGGCGCCAAGTACTCCTGGATCAAGGCGCCGCGCTGGCGAGGCCATGCCATGGAAGTTGGTCCCCTGTCCCGCTTTACCATTGGCTACGCGAGAGGGATTGCGGAATTCAAGGACCCAGTGGACAAGGTCCTTACCGACCTGGGCCTGCCATTTGGAGCCCTTTTCTCCACCCTCGGGCGGACTGCAGCCCGTGGCCTGGAGGCGTCGTGGGCAGCCCACAAGCTGCGTTACTTCCATGACAAGCTTATGGCCAACCTCAAGTCGGGCGACCTCAGTACCGCCCACATCCAGAAGTGGGAGCCCTCCAGTTGGCCTAAGGAGACCAAGGGTGTGGGCTTCGCCGAGGCACCGCGGGGCGCTTTGGGACACTGGGTGCATATCAGGGACGCGCGCATCGAGGCGTACCAGGCCGTAGTGCCAACCACCTGGAACGGCTCCCCCAGAGACCCGGCTGGCAACATCGGAGCATTCGAGGCGTCGCTGCTGAATACACCCATGGCCGATCCAGAGCAGCCTGTGGAGATACTGCGTACCCTGCACAGCTTCGATCCTTGCCTCGCCTGTTCCACGCATATCATGGGACCGGGTGGCGCAGAGTTGACCAAGGTGCAGGTGCGTTAGAAGGAGACAAAAATGAGCAGTCAAGGACCATTACAAACTGCATCATCCGTATATGTCTATGAAGCACCCCTTCGTCTGTGGCACTGGATCAATGCTGCGGCCATTGTGGTGCTCATGATCACCGGCTATCTCATTGGTAATCCGCCGTGGCCTCTCCAGATTGGCCAACCGAGCAACCACTACCTCATGGGGGATATCCGTTTTTTGCATTTTACTGCAGCCTATATCTTCACCATCGGCTTGCTGTTCCGCGTTTATTGGGCTTTCGCAGGGAACACCTATGCGCGAGAGCTGTTTATAGTGCCTATCTGGAAAAAAGCGTGGTGGCAGGGATTATGGCATGAAATACGGTGGTACCTTTTTCTTGATCGGAAGCCTCGAAAATATATCGGGCACAACCCACTGGCACAATCGGCAATGTTTGGTTTTTTTGTGGTGGGCGCCGTCTTCCAGATCATCACCGGCTTCGCTCTCTATGGAGAAGGGACGGGTTATGGCTCTTGGCAATACAATTTATTTACCAGTTGGGTGATACCACTGTTCGGCAATAGTCAGAACGTCCATACCTGGCATCATTTAGGTATGTGGTATTTAGTAATCTTTGTCATTGCGCATGTCTATATTGCGATCCGGGAGGATATCATGTCGCAGCAGAGCATGGTGAGCACCATGGTTAGCGGCTGGCGTTATTTCAGGGACGGCAAGTCCTAACTGATCGGGAGAAGAACGCATGCATCACTCGGGAAAAGGTGCAGCATTGGTATTGGGCATCGGTAACATTCTGTGGGCCGACGAGGGGTTTGGGGTGCGCGCGGTGGAAGCCCTGCACCAGGCCTATGAGTTTCCGGAGGAAGTGAAGCTCATGGATGGGGGTACACAGGGTCTTTATCTCCTCCCTCTTGTACAGGATGCCGATATCCTGGTGATCTTTGACGCCATCGACTATGGCTTGCCGGCAGGAACGCTTAAAGTGGTGGACGATCAGGATGTTCCCAGCTATCTGGGGGTAAAGAAAATGAGTTTGCATCAAACCGGTTTTCAGGAGGTACTGGCCTTGTCGGCAATTACGGGCCGCTATCCTGCCAAAGTCCGGCTCATTGGCGTTCAGCCTCTGGATCTCGATACTTACGGGGGAAGTCTAACGGAGCCGGTGCGTAGCCAGATAGAGCCTAGCTTGGTGGTTGCCATCCGTTTTCTCAAGGAACAGGGTTTTCCATCTCGTCGAAGGATAAGCGGGTGTGTACCAGGGTCTTTATGCCCATCCTCGGTGAACCTTGCCCACTATGAAGCTGGCATAATGGTGGGGGGACGCTGAGATGTGCCTGGGGATCCCCATGCAGGTTTCGGAGATGACTGCCGGTTTCGCCTGGTGCGAGGGAAGGTTGGGCCGGAAGCGGATCGATATGCGTTTAGTAGGTGATCAGCCTCTGGGAACTTGGATCTTGGCTTTTATGGACGCGGCACGAGAAGTCCTGGACGAGGGTGAGGCGCAACGCATCAGCGCAGCTCTCGACGCATTGGCTGCTGCCATGGCAGGCGAAGCGGTGGATGATGCCCTTTTCCCTGATTTGGCCGGACGGGAGCCGATGCTCCCGGAACACTTACGCGGATGAAAGTAGGAGATGGATATGGATGTCAGTACTGTACGCTCCCTCCACTTGCAGCGATTAGTGGAGCACTATGGCTTCCCCTGTGTCACCCAGGAGACGGTGGATGACTTTGCCAACAACGGGACCGTCGTGTTGTTTTTCGCAGGCGATCCCGTCCGTTATCCGGAAACCAACGATGTGGCCGTAATTCTGCCGGAACTAGCCGCGATCTTTTTTGGTCGCTTCCAGACAGCGATTGTTGCCGCCGATGCGGAAAAAACACTGCAGGCGCGCTACGGGGTGACGGTGTGGCCGACGCTGGTTTTTTTACGACAGGGTGCCAAGATTGGCACCATATCGCGGATGCGGAACTGGGGCGAATATCTGCGCGAAGTCGCCCTGCTCCTGGAGTGCAAACCCACCAAAATCTCTCCTGTAGCTGAGGTGATGACATGAAACCAATCGCCATTCCTGTTGTTGGGGCCGGTCGTTCCACAGCGGTTGAGGACAGTCCTGGTTATCTTCCTCTACCGGAGGAAATGGCGACGTATGCCGGGCCATCGTTGCCGGACGACCCCGAGATGCTTCGTCGAGGCGGACAACTACTTGCGGTTATCGAGCAGGAAATGGCGGCCTACCGAGTGGGCGATCCCAACCGGACGTTGGATATCACGGATGTGGATGATCTCGGTCGCCGTTTTCTCGATGAGGCATTGGGTAAGGGCGAGGTGGGCATCCGCTATCGGGGAGACACTCCCATCCGGGCAGAAGAGTCCATCTTTGCAGGATTATGGCGGGTTCAGTATCTGCGCGAAGATGGCTCGCTGCTGCGGGATACGCTGGAGGTAGGAGATATCCCGCGCATGGCCCGGGAGATGGCCTTTGCCACCGCAGCGGATGTGGCGCTCCCCGATGCCGGGGCGCTGCCCCCGGGGATAGGGAACGCTCCTCACGTGCTCGCGGAATTGGTGGCTAGGGTGCGGGCATTCCAGCCGGGCGACGTCTCTCATGTGGTGAACCTGACTCTCCTGCCCATGAGCCCGGAGGATTTCTCCTGGCTGGGAGGCATGCTGGGGGAAGGGCCACTGGCCATCGTCTCCCGCGGCTACGGTATTTGCCGCATCCGCAGCACACGGCTGCGTTATATGTGGTGGGTTCAGTATTATAATTCCAGCGACCTGCTGATTCTCAATACCCTGGAGGTCACCGACGTACCTCTGGTGGCACGTGCCGCCCAAGAGGATATGGAGGATAGCGTGGCGCGCATACGGGAAGTGGGGGAGGTGTACATGTGAGCACGGCGAAGACCACTTTTGAGGGTTCCTACCTCGGAAACGACGAATGCTTGTCTGCCGACTCTCGTCTGGAGTGCAAGATTTGCTGGTATGTCTACGATCCGGTCGAAGGAGACGACGTATGGCAGATCCCGCCGAACACTCCTTTTGCCGCCCTGCCCGAGCACTGGCGCTGTCCTCGCTGTGACGGCGATAAAGCGCAGTTCATGATGGTTCGGGAAAGGTGAGGGCATTGAAGCTTGGGCCGGGTCACCGCGAAAGTCCGCTATTGGCGACTCGGCACCTGGAGGATGCTTTCCAGCGCGCCGCCGACAGACAACGGGGTCTTTCTTTCTTTCGTTCGAGATTGGCGGTGGAGGCGGTGGGCTTTCGTCCCTGGCAGAGTTGCCAGATGGGCGTGTTGATTACGCCTTGGTTCATGAATCTGATCATCCTGCCAGGTCCGGGTATGGACTGGTCGGCGTTTCCGGTAGGAACGCAGCGGCGTTGGCATTTCCCCTCTGGCAGCTACGAATTTACTGTCGGGTACATCGGGAACTTGGGACCTTATCAATCCTGCGCCCTTTTTTCTCCCGTCCCCGATTTCGCTGACCAGGCCGCCGCATGTGCGGCGGCCTGGTCAGCGCTGGATACCCTCTTTACTCCCCCCGATTCGGAACTAGGGCGGTTGGCCCGCCCGTTGTCCCGGCGTCGTTTTTTGGGCGGCCAATGGACCGGAGATCGGCCTCTATGAGGGAATTATGGAAAAGCCTCGAAGGAGGGATTATGGTGGCCATCCGCTTGGATCGGGGGTGCGTTGCTGACGTGAATGTGGTCTCGACCCGCCGGCCAGGGCTTTGCAGGGTCCTGGAGGGCATGCCGGTGGAAGCGGTGCCGTCCAGGGTCTCATTGTTGTTCCGTGTTTGTAGTGCGGCCCAAGAGCATGCCGCACGCACGGCCTGCGAGCAAATTTCTGGTCTGCCGCCAGCATCCGAAGAGCAGACCCGCCGTCAGGCCCGCGTTATCCTGGAAACCTTTAGAGAGCATGCTTGGGCAGCCTGCGTAGAGTGGCCTAGACATTTGGGCATGGCCCCTGACGTTGGGGCTTTCGCTCGCATTCGCAGTGCGCTGCAAGCTATTGACGAGGGATTGACGAGCTGGCCGGACAAGCGGTTGGAGGACGAGAAACTACGGGTGCTTTCGCAGGCTGTTGACCGAGCGCTCGCGTTGGGGGGGGGGGGGCATGGGAAGGGATTGGGGCGTTGCACTCTTGGGGTATGCTTGGCATCTGTCCGGCTGCCCGTTTTTTGCGAAAGATTTGGGATGAAGATTTGGCTGAATTTGGCCGTTGTCTGTTGCGGCCCGTGCCGGATATGATGGCCTGGGACCTTGAGGGCGCACTGGCGGCGGATGTGGACAACAGTTTCGTGAGCCGTCCGGAATGGGAAGGCGAGGCTTGCGAGACCGGCCCTTTGGTGCGGATGTCCAGCCACCCGTTAGTGGCGGAACTATGGCAGCGGTATGGCAATGGATTGCTGACACGGCTTGTTGCGCGGCTCGTGGAACTAGTAGGCCTGTCAGACCGTCTGGGGCAGTTACTAAATGGCTTGTCCAGTAATAGCGCTTCGCTGGGGGTTGAGGGAAGCAGGGTGGGCCTGGGATTGGTGGAGGCGGCGCGTGGGCGGTTGGCGCACCGGGCGGAAGTGGAGGGTGATCGGGTGAGCCGCTACCAGATCCTGGCGCCTACGGAATGGAATTTCCATCCGCATGGGCCGCTATGGCGGGGATTGGTAGGGAAGCCCGCTGACAATGCGGATATTTTTCAGCGACAGGTGGGTTTTATGGTCCTTGCTCTGGATCCCTGTGTGCCGTTCACCGTACAGGTGACTTGATCATGCATGAGATGGCATTGTGCGAAGGCGTGCTACAGGCGCTGGAGGAGCAGGCTAAGATCCAGCACTTCGCCCGTGTGCATGCGGTATGGTTGGAGATCGGTACCCTGGCCAGCGTGGAACCGGAGGCGTTGCGCTTCCATTTCGATATCGTTACGCAGGGCACCCTGGCCGAGGGATCCTATCTTGAAATCGTGACGGTGCCTGCCCAGGCGTGGTGTCTTCCCTGTGGCGAAAAGGTCTCCATCAGGCAATATTTCGATGCCTGCCCCCAATGCGGCAGCCGTCAGCTTCAGGTGATTGAGGGCGAAGAATTGCGTATTCAGCAATTGGAGGTGGAATGATGTGTATCACGTGTGGTTGTGGCAGTGAAGAGGTGAAAATCAAGGGGCACGATCACCATGACCATCCCCACGATCATCACGAGGATAACGGGCAGCATAGGCATAGAGACGAATTCCAGCCGGCCCACGTTCATGCCCCTGGCATAGACGGACGGCGCATGGTCCGGATCGAGCAGGACATTCTGGCCAAGAACCAGCGCCACGCTGATGCCAACCGCCGCTATCTGGCCGAGCGGGGTATCTTTGCGCTGAACCTGGTCTCCAGCCCCGGCTCGGGCAAGACCACGCTGCTGGTGCGCACCGTCGAGGCCCTGCAGCACCGGCTGCCGGTGGCGGTGATCGAAGGAGATCAGCAAACAGGCCGGGATGCCGAGCG